>CAZRKW010000449.1:0-2514 GCA_964600355.1 uncultured Acidobacteriaceae bacterium | reverse complement strand
CTGCTTTGCAAGCAGGGGGCCGCCGGTTCGATCCCGGCCACGTCCACCAATCTTTTCAATCACTTGCACGGCCCGTAATTCGAGTATCTGCTTTCGCAGCAGGGGGTCACATCAAGTGCAAGACTGCCAGCTAAGGCAAGGCTTTTCTTCCCTGGGGCTCGATAGTAAGCTGCTCGCGCTGATTAAAGCTAATCGCCAGCCCATGTCAGAAGAAACCAGCGCGAGGCTAGCCCCAACCGATAGCAGGTATCGAGCCCTGCTAGATGTGTCCACCGCGCTGGTCGAGCAGCCGACTGTAAAAGCCGTCCTCCACAGCCTGCGCGATGTTTTGTCCAGCAGTGTTCGTCTCCATGGAACCGACCTATATCTTCTGGACAGCAATCGAGAAACTTTGCATCTTCTCGAATTTGATCGCGCGGCGGACGCACCCGCTATCAGAATTGGCACCAAGATTTCGCGGATTGGCGCGGCGGCACAGGCATTAGAGCAACAAAAAGCAGTTTTCCTGCCTGACGTATCGCAGGAAATGTTGAAACATCCCGCGTTGGCTCCGTTTGCAGCTGAATCTGCTGGCAGAAGCACTTACGTTTTTCCTGTGTTTACCGCCCAGCAACAATACGGCATTTTGGCTGTGACTAAGGAGCGGGGCCAGGAGTTTGCGCGCGAAGACGTGGAACTACTCCGCTCTCTGACTTCGCACGTTGCAATTGCGCTCGAATGCGCGCTGGCCAGGGATTGCGCAGAACAGTATCAGCGGGAACTCGCCACCGAGCGCGACCGTCTTCGGCTCCTGCTCGAAATCAATAATCATGTCGTTTCTAAGTTGAATTTGGACGACCTTTGTCGGGCGGCTTCGGCTTCAATTCGTTCGTATTTCGCCAATCATTTGACGGGATTTTGGCTTCTCGAAAAGGACTCAAATCGTCTTCAGAGTGTGGTGCTGGATTTTTCCGACCACAAAGGGCCGCGGGCGGAAATCGGGTCAACTGATCTGACCGAAACGGACTGTGAGAAGCTTCGCACCCGACGGTCCGAAATATGGTCAGTCCATGATATCGAAAGGCTTCCGACGACGATTGCCCACACTTTGCGAGCCGAGTGCATAACATCGGTTGCTGTAGCTCCGCTTGCCACCGGGAGCGGACCCTTGGGTTTGGTAGCGATCGGCAGCCGGAAGCTTGACGCTTTCAGACAAGAGGACTTAGATTTGCTGACGCAAATTAGTATTCAGATCTCTCTCGCGTTGGACAATGCCCTCGCATACGGGCGTCTGAACGCTTCAGCGGCCCTTCTGGAGGAAGAGCGACTTTACCTTGAGTCGGAAATTAAGTCTGAGTACAACTTCGGAGACATCGTCGGAAACAGTGCCGGTCTCCGCAAAGTGCTAGACCAGATCGCGATTGTCGCCCCGACTGGTTCAACTGTGCTCTTGCACGGCGAGACCGGCACGGGCAAGGAACTGTTCGCGCGGGCGATTCATAATGGTAGCCCACGTCGCGAGCGAACTTTCGTTCGATTGAATTGCGCAGCCATACCTTCCGGTCTCGTGGAAAGCGAACTGTTTGGCCATGAAAAGGGGGCTTTCACCGGCGCATTGGCACAGAAACGAGGCCGATTCGAGCTGGCCGATCGCGGTTCTCTGTTTCTCGACGAAATAGGGGACATTAGTCTCGACTTGCAGCCGAAGCTCTTGCGAGCGTTGCAGGAACGCGAATTTGAACGACTGGGGAGTACAAGAACCATCCAGGTTGACGTTCGTCTGATTGCCGCAACGCACCGCGACTTGAAGAGCATGATACGGAATAACCAGTTCCGTGAAGATCTTTTTTATAGGTTGAATGTATTCCCGATTGAGATTCCTCCGCTCCGCGAAAGGCGTGGAGATATTCCGTTGCTGATTCATTTCTTTGTTTTGCGCTTCTCCCGCCAAATGCAAAAGCGTATTAGGTCCGTTCCAAAATCAGCGATGGAGGAGTTGGTGAAAGCCGATTGGCCAGGGAATATTCGCGAACTTGAAAACTTCGTCGAACGCTGCGTGATTCTCACGCAAGGGAACGAGTTGACTGTGCCGCGCGCGGAGCTGAAGAATACGTCCAGCCGATCCGTGGTTGCGGGAGCATCGACGTTCGAAGAAGCGGAGCGGCAGGCGATTATCGGCGCTTTGAGAAACGCGTCCGGAAGAATATCCGGCAAAGGTGGAGCGGCAGAGCACCTCGGACTCAAACGCACGACGCTCCAGAACAAGATGCGCAAGCTGAACATCGGTCGAGCCGACTATTCTGGCTGACGCTCCGAACGTCAGTCGTTTTTACTCTTCAAGACAAGTAACCGCGGTCCTAGGTAATCTTTCAGCGGGCGCGACGTGCCTATATCGCGGCGCTGCCCGTCATGGGGCACACTTAGTGGTGATGGCGTCGCTTGCTAGATTCGTCACGCCTCCTGCTCACTTCTTTCGTAGGGTTCTAGTACTACTGTGTCATAAATAGACACAAGCTTTATTTTTTGATCTGGGAA
>CAZRKW010000448.1:0-2525 GCA_964600355.1 uncultured Acidobacteriaceae bacterium | reverse complement strand
AAGAGGTCCCACATCGAGAATGCGCCGAGATTGCTCACGCGATCTTCTCCGCCACCGCGCGAAACAAGAGGCTCTCGTCGATGATCGCAACCGTTTTTCCGTCGGAGTGGAAGAGCCCCAGCGTATATACGACGGCCACGTTGGTGAGCGTCACAGGCAGCGGCTCGATGTTCTTGACCGTGACGTCGTGCATGCCGTCAACCTGATCGACAGGGAAAACCCAATCTTCGCCCTCCCACCGCGCCACCAGAAATCGCGCCGTCCGGGAACGGTGCGCGGCCAGTTCTTCGCCGAACAAAGTATGAAGAGATACGCAGGGATGAAGCTCACCCCGCACGTTCACCAGACCGAGCAGGATTTTACGGGGACGGTGCGGCACGCTTCGGACCACGCTGGGTTCGGTGATCTCGCGAAGACTGCTCGCGGAAAACGCCAGCCACGCCTGCCCCACGCGAAACACGAGGTAAGGCGCGGTTGCCGTTTCGGTGGCGACCTTCTCCTCCGCCAGGATCGATGTCCACGATTCGACGTAGTCCGCGGGAGCCGGCCGGTCGAGAAGACGCCGCCCGCTGGCAGCGTACACCTCGCAGTTGCGGCAATGGGCAACGCGCGGAAGTTCGGCGCACGAGCCGTTGCCCCAAACCCCAATCTGGGTCCAGCAGCTGTTGTTTGCGACGGGCGTATTAACGGCGGATTCGCTCATGTGTTACTCGGTTGTCAAATCCCTGGGAACGCGACGCGCGCGTTCGCGAAGCAGTGCGGCGCCCGATCCGTCCCCGCGCGCTTCCTGCTTCAACGCGAGGTGCAACAGGGCGTCGCGATGAGCCGGATTCAGGTAGAGCACTTTGCGAAAGGATCGCGCGGCAAGATCGTCGTGACCCAGAGCATCGTGCAGCACGCCCAACAAGAAATGTCCCTCTGCCGAACCGGGGACGCGCTGCAAGTGTTCGCGGCATAGCCTGAGCGCGTCGTGCAGCTGGCCGGCATCGCCCATCTGGCGGGCGATGACCAACAAGGATAGATCCGCCTCCTGTGCGCCGCCGGGAGCGTCGGGAAGCGCCGGGGAAGAAACCGCCGTGCTGGCATGCGGACGCGGCGTAACGCTGGGTGGCGCGCTGCGATGTTTCGCCGCCGACGCCTTCGGCGCGACTCTCGTCGTGTGCTTGACGAAGGCGAACGCCCCCGCGGGTCCCGTCTGCTTAAATCCGTGTTCCCGGGCGAAAGCCGTCTCGGCATGCCCCAACACGAGAACGCCGTGCTCGGCGACCAGCTGCCGCAAAGCACTCATGGCTCGGAGTCGCGCCTCCGGATGAAGATAGATCAGCAGGTTGCGGCAGAAGACCGCGTCGTATGGCGCAGCATCCTTAAGAAGGTCGTTCAGAAAATCGGGCGCAATGAGATTCCCTCGCCGGAATCTCACCTGCGTTATCACGGACCTACTCAGACGCCAGCCATCCTCACCGTCGGCCTCATCGAAATAGGGCGCGCGGTACCACGGGTCGTGATTGCGGAACGATCGCTTGCTGAAGACCCCGGCTTGCGCGGATTGTAAAGCGCGGGAACTCACGTCCACCGCGTCCACGCTGAACGACTCGGGCGGAGCACCCGCGTGCAGAAGCGCCATCACCAGCGAATAAGGTTCCTCGCCCGTAGAGCAAGGGCAACTCAGAATGCGCAGGGCTTTCCCAGAGGCCTTCTGCGCGTGGGCGCGAGCCAGATCGGCCGCCAACTCAAACGGCGCGATGTCTCTGAAAAACCATGTCTCGGGAATCACTACCTGATCGACAAAGGAATCCCACGCGTCCGAATTACCGGCAAGCATCCGGGCATACGCGGCAGGATCGGAGAATCCAGATTCCTTCATGGACCGCGTCACAACGGTCTCGACCGCCCTTTGGCCAATGCTATGGATGTCGAAACCCAGCCGGTCGGCGAGGAGATTCCCGACGTCAGTGAGATTCACGCCGGATTCTCCGCGAACAGGCTTTCCCGCACTGCGTCAGGCAGCAGTTTTTCCACTTTCACATACTGAATCACGCTGCCGCCGCTAACGCTCAGCCCTCCGAGATAGGGTACTTCCGGCACTGCCACGCCGGACGACTCGGGCTCGGTCCCGGCGTCGTCGAGGCTGTCGGTCGCCCGCTCCGCGAGAAGCCCGAGGACGCGACCTATCCCTGTCGGCCCCGGATGCTGAACGAGGATGATGCGAGTGCTCAGCAACGCTTTCACGGGCGTTCCGCAAATGAGCTGGCTCAGATCGATGACAGGAACCATCGCGTCACGGTAGCGGAACACTCCGGCAACATATGCGGGGACATGAGGCAGCGGGTGAAGGCGCACGTAGGGCAATACTTTGATTACCTGCGCGATATCGAGGCCGTATCGCCGGCCGCCCACTTCGAAAAGCAGCGCTACCATTGGGCCTCTTATCCCACCGCGGCCAGCTCTCCGATGAGATCCTGCGGCACGGAAGACGACGAGGTCGGGGTATTCACATTGAACCTGGAGACTTCCCGGTGCAGCAC
>CAZRKW010000447.1:0-2530 GCA_964600355.1 uncultured Acidobacteriaceae bacterium | reverse complement strand
CTATCGAATGGCCGCTTACAGGAGATGCGTAGAAAAGAAACGTGGCTAACACAGCGCCGCATTTCTTGAGAGAAAGCACGAAGCGAGGCCCAAGCATGCTCACACTAAACTCTCCAAGCCATCCGCGCCCGTAACGGCGAAAACAGGGTTGGATCCACGATCGGTCAGCAGATCGGTAAATAATTCTTCCATATGTGCGTTTTTTTGCTTACGTTTTGGGAGCACGGTTAGCTTGGCTTGTTCGGTCATCAACGAGGATGGACAAATGGAAACTGATTCTAGCAACATGGGAGTGGGTAAGATCGACTTAGATCGCGGCGCACGCCGTCCCAGACACATCAGTGAAAAGAGGCTTGCAGCAAATCGCAGGAGCGCTCAGAAGTCCACCGGGCCGCGTACTATACGAGGAAAGCAGAGAAGCAGACACAACGCTCTAAAAAGCGGGATATTCGCTAACGCAATCCTTCTGAATGGCGAGGATTCTGTTGCGTATGACTCACTACGAAAGGGCTTAATGGAGGATTGGAAGCCCGTAGGAACATTTGAGGCGACGTTGGTCGAAACGCTCGCTTCGCTCATATGGCGCAGGCGCCGGCTTCTGAGAGCCGAGAGAGCTGAGATTTCCAAGGTGGTCGAGTTTGACGAGCTTGATTCCTCGATGGCTCAATCTTCCGAATGTTGGGATTTGCTGCGCGCGCCAGGGAATTCAAGCGGAATCCTCAGAAATAGTTCCAATCCATTTGTCATCAAAGAGGCTATAGACACGCTGAAGATATGTCGAGATTGTTTGGAAAAATTCGGTTTTGACGGAAAGGATCCGTGGCGCCTCAGAACTCTCTATGGAGTCGACAGCGAAGGGTTTACACCTCCCGGACTTTTTCGAACATACCAAGTCTATTCGAAACTCGCGACGGATCCCCAAAAAAAATCAGAAGCTAATGCTTCTCCTGACGAGCTGAAGAAAGAGATGCTGGAAATATTCGCCCAAGAAATCGAGCGACTCACGGAGCTGCGGACCGCACTGGAGGTGCTTGATAGTCGAAGAAAGGAGTATGACGCGCTCGCAGCGCTCGTTCCCTCTGTCGAGATTTCGGAACGTTATATTCGGCGCGAGGCTCATTTGAGTCGGGAAATTGATCGGACGCTGAGCCAACTAGAACGCGCTCGACGGATTCGTCTTTGCAAAACAGAACCGCCGGGAGCCGCCGTGGGTATCAACGGGCTATAGAATGGAGCGTTGAAGTTTGATTTAGCACGTGCTGAAGGCCTTGACCTCCGTCTCACGATTGTCGGAAGCGGATGCGCTGGCGATACACTTGAAATCTCCTGATGCCATCGACGCCTCGGAGTCGGCCGGTGTGGGAGTTCGTACGGCGACAGCGCGGGCGCTTGACGCCCATCATGATTCTCTAGGACACCTCGACAATTGAGAATCCGGTTGACTCTGCCGCTTCAGCCAACCGATGGTCTCCGCAAATGAAGGCTCTTTTTGAAGGTCGCTGCTCGCACCAGATCAGGGATGAAGCAAGTTGGAGGCTGTCGGCCGCCCGCAAAGAATGCTTATCTAACAGCTGCGTGGCCAGCTCACGAACTTGGTCACTAGGAAGGATTTCTTTCCACCCGCGACTCAGCAATCCCAGGCGTTTGACCGCGCCGTTTTTGTCGAGGTCGGTAATCTGCTCGTCACGAAGGAGACGGCAAATCGCACTATGCACTTCCACGAGGCTTCCCCACCACACTACAGGAGCGAATCTCCTCAAGTAGGATTGAGCATGACGGCTCGCAGCTTCGTGAATACATAAGGGGACTAGCGCGCTAGCATCCCAGAAAGCCGTTATTCTCTTCACCGTTCCTCTCGGTCGTCTAGGACAGCCCGGATGGCCTTATTTCCTGCAACCTTTCCCGTCGGGATCTTTAGAAGTTCCTCCACATCAAGTCGCACGCTTGGTAACCGTAATTTTCCGGCCGCCACCAGCAAGAGCTCTTGATCGTCGGCGCCTTCGGACGAAAAAGGAACCAGTTTCGCCACAGGAAGATTGCGGTCTCGGATTACGACTTCTTCACCACTCCTGGCGAAGGTAAGATATTTGCTGAGACGGTTTTTCAGCTCTGCCACATTCACGCTACGCATGCGGGATCTCCTTTCGTCATGGCTATTATAGCCATGAATATACCTCTAATGGAAGCAGGTTGATCCACGATCGGTCCTCGATAAATCTCCGTGCGAAATCTGACCGCGTCTACTGCTTCAGTCACCAAAGCGCAGCCTCCAGAGCAGCTGGAATGACAGTGATCGAGGGCAAAAAGATTCTTGACCAGCGAGAGAGGCTTGCTGTATCGTAGGCGAATATAAAGCGAAGATATGACGGCGACAAAAAGCCCGATTTCCCTGGTTCCCTTGATAGCGATTGATGGCGCGCCCGGGCGCATCAGGTGGGGCGTTTGTGCAACCTGGTTGCACAACCCGACTAGGTTTGAAGGGACACTTCATAACCGTGTGCGTTCGTCGACCGGCGCCGGGCCAGTATGC
>CAZRKW010000446.1:0-2542 GCA_964600355.1 uncultured Acidobacteriaceae bacterium | reverse complement strand
ATTAGGATGGCGGCGAGTTCTGAAGGCAAAGGATGGAGGGGAAGGTATGTTTCACTTAGTCTGGTATATTCTGATCGGGCTGGTCTCGGGAGTTGTCGCGAAATCAGTAATGCACGTACACATAACGATGTTCTGGACGATCGTGCTCGGCATCATCGGATCGATCATCGGGGGCGGCGTTACACACGTCCTTTTTCGCCCGAAAAACGCACGATATCATCCCGCCGGCCTCATTTTTTCCACGCTGGGCGCGATCCTGGTTCTCTACATCTGCTATAAGCTGAAGATTCATTTTCCCCAGGTATAGCCTCACATTCAGGGAAAACGATGAATTCTTCGTATCTCAACGAGATCTGCCGCTGGAAGGAATGTACATCCTCCGGGTTCTCGACTGTCCGTTAGATCAGCCTGTGGGACCGGATCAGCCAGATAACCAAACCAAGGGGCACAGCAACAAGGCAAAGGGCGCCCACGAGCAGCAGAACCAGGAAAAGAACGTCCCGCCAAGCGTGGCTTTCACCCGCGGCTCAGTTTTTCTCTCGCAGTAACAGACGGTAATTTCTACGATTCGCCTTCCAGACGACGTGAAAAGCGTCGCCGACTACGGGAATTGCTCCCAGCATAGTTTCCAGGATTACGTTTGCAATCATGCGTGCGAGAGTGACCAAAGCTGCGCCGCGTCGCCAGGCTGCAACAATAATAATCAGGGAGGCGATGCCCGCGACCGCGTCCCCTACGCCTGGAATCCAGCCGATCAGAAAATCGAGACCGAAGCGGATCTGCGTTCCCGGAACGCGAAAGATATCGTCCAATATCGCGGCGATATGATCGAGATGTTCGTCTGTCGAAGTGGCAGGAGAGCGGCGGACCATAGAGGCCATTCTAGACCATTGTTTCAGTCCATAGCTTTACGCGACCCGCTTTTCCACGTACGGGAATTCAGTCTTGACGACGAATCGGCCTTTTAACCTTGTCTCTTTCTGGACAGTTTTATTCGGTACTGCTTGGTAGCCTACAGCATGAAATCAGTGAAGTCTGCCATTCGACAAATTGACACGAAAGAGGAAAGGTGGCTCATATGCAAGCGCAAATGAATTTAAGAAAATGTGTCTGGGTTCTGGCGGTAGTCCTGGGTGGTGGCATCACCGCAGGCACACAGGCTTCGGCGTCTCCGTCGGTACCGGCGGCCCGCGCATCACAAGACCAGGCTCACGATCAGGATTATTCGAAAAACAAGACCTACCAGCAAGGCGTGCGCGAAGGGCAGGATGACAGTAAGCATAACAAGGACCACTCCAAGAAGAGGCACTTCAAGAAAGACGAAGACCAAAAAGCTTACGAGGCTGGCTACCAGCAGGGACATCAGGGCGATCAACAGCACCATTGATTGACATCGAATAAAAATGGCCCTGCCATAGAGCACGCGGAGCATTGGCAGGGTTTTTACCGGCATCGATCATCCCACGGCGGAGGGTTCTACCCGCGCTTTGGGAAATGGACATGACCGTAAGAGGCCCACACATGAAGGTAGCTAGACAGACCAGGTCCCCCCTTGGCGGATTCTCTTCGGGAGCCAGCCTGGGCGGCAGGGTGTCGCGGTATCGGCGCAAGCAGAACATTTACGCGCAAGGTGCGCCTGCTTACACGCTTTTCTACATCCAGGAAGGAGGAGTGCGGCTCACCAGTCGAGCGAAACACCAAGCGCCGGCTGTTACCGCGATCCTGGGGGTGGGCGATCTCTTTGGCGAGCTTTGCCTCGCAGGCTATCCCCTTCGTATGTCCACGGCCGTCGCGTTGACCGCAAGTTCGATACGCACCATCCACAAAGCGAAGATGCTCCAAATGCTTCGCAAAAAGAATAAGCTGTCCAATTCCCTGGTGGCCTATCTGTTGTCCAGCGTCAAGACGTATCAGGATCATGTTGCGGAACTGTTGACTTCTTCTGCCGAACAGCGGCTGGCGCGCGTGCTTTTGCGGCTGGCTCACTTGGATAAGAGAGGTCCGCCGGTTGTTGAAATCCCCAAACTAAGCCATCAGGTTCTGGCGGAGATGGTCGGTACGACGCGCCCGCGAATCAACCTGTTCATGAATCGATTCAGAAAGCAGGGATTTATCGACTACGATGGGGGATTGGAAGTGCGCCAATCGTTGCGCAAAGTCCTGAGGGGCCGCTAGAAGTCTGCTGTCAGCAACGGTCACACAAATTCCCGGATATCGGTCAGCACGCAGTTGCGTGCGATCATTCAAAACGTTCTGCCAGCTGGTGTAGAATGTCGCCGAACGTAGAGGCCGTCAGGAAATTTCACTTCGAGACTCACTGAGGCGCTTATGAAATCACACTGGCGTATAAGGCGTGATCTTACACTCGTCGCGGCTATAGCAGGCGTGCTGTTGGCTTCAGGCGGTGCGACCGCCCAGCAGTTGCAGGGAAAATCACTGGTCAGCGCCCTTCAGCGCGGCGGATACGTGATTCTCATGCGCCATGCTAATGCGCCTCGCGAACTTCCGAGCGCGCAAACCGCCGATCCTGAAAACGTCCACC
>CAZRKW010000445.1:0-2582 GCA_964600355.1 uncultured Acidobacteriaceae bacterium | reverse complement strand
TCTAAATGGCGCGACGTTTCACCCTTCGGTTACATTCTAGACGGCGCGATACGCATGGTGGCTAAGTGCGAACCACTCGTGCGAGAATGCAGTGCCCGATTTTCTGGATCAGCAATTGCGTCGATCCCGATCTGACGCGAGTTCCGCTTGCCAATGGACGAGGGAACATTTCCCTGGAGGACGTTGTAGATGAAGCAGCTATGCGCGCTTTGCGGTTTGGTAGTGGTCTTCATGCTTCCGGCGTTCGCGCAGGCGACGCAGAATACACCCGCACCGGGCGCGCCGGCACAGACGCCACCGGCCGAAACGCCGCCCGCGCAGCCTTTGCCGCCGATCTACGTGCCGCCGTATGAGCTTTCCGGCGGCTACAACATCCGCATGTTCACGGAGTCGAGCGGCGTGCGGGTGGGGGTGAATGGAGGATACGGATCCATCCAGTACAACGTCATAAATCGCCTCGGCGCGGTCATGGAGGTTTCCGGAGGCGTGCGCGATCAGGGGCTGAACGGGAATCTGAGCATCTACAGCGTGATGGTGGGTCCGCAAGTATATCCTTTCAAACATCGCCGGAAGCTGACGCCGTTTGCGCACGTGCTGTTCGGGGAAAACTTCTACCACAACAGCTATCCGGCGGTGGGTGGATTTCCTCACACGGTTAGCACGGATTCGAAATTCGGGTGGGAGGCGGGCGGCGGATTCGATTGGGTGTACAAGAAACACTGGGAAATACGCCTGATTCAGCTCGATTATGCGCCGACAAAATTTTTTGGGGCTGGGACGAAAACGGGATACCGGGCGTCGATCGGCGTCGTGTATCGCTTCGGCGATAAGAAATAACACCGCGCAGGAACCCTTTCGGAAACCGGCTCTCCGCGATTCAGCCTCCGGGCAGCGTGCGAAAATTGTCCTTGCGTATGCGGCGAGGGCATAGCAGATTACCCGCAGTATGCAACTTTCTCTCGAAGGCTCCGGTGAGCGATGGGCGCTGCTGGGCCTGTCTTCGGCGATCTGCGCAATCCTTATTTTCCAAGCGAGCGAGAGCTGGATCGCCGACCGGCGGATGCGGTCGGGGAAGCTGGCGTTAATAGAGCGCGGCGCGGAACTCCAGCCGGGAAATGGCGAAGCCTGGGACCGCGTGGGGCGATTCTGGCAGCTGGATTTCACGAATCCGGATTCGTCGATGGCGGTGAAGGCTTACGAACGGGCGGTTCGCGACGATCCCAATTCTTCGTATTACTGGATGGACCTGGCCAGCGCCTATGAGGAAATGGGCGATGCGACGCGCGCGCAGGAGGCCTTCGAGCGGGCGGAAGCCGTCTATCCAGCCTCGGCGCTGGTCGAGTGGAACTACGGAAACTTTCTGGTGCGGCGGCGGGATTATGCCGAAGGCTACCGGAGGATTCGAAGGGCGGTTGCGACCGATAAAGGGCTGCTGCCGCTGGCGATTTCGCGCACGTGGCGGTCGAGCGAGGATGTGAACGTTCTGCTTGACGAGGCGCTTCCGGCAACTCCGGATGCTTATTTGCAGGCGCTCGATTTTCTTACGTCGAACAACCAGCCGGACGCGGCGGTGGCCGTCTGGAAGCGGCTGATGGCTCTGGGAAAGCCGATGGCGCTGCCGGCGACGTTTCCGTTTCTGGATACGCTGATCGGGCTCGACCGACCGGGGGATGCTCTGCGCGCGTGGCGCGAAGCGCTTGCGAGCGCCGGGCTTTCGGGAGAATCGGGCGCGGGAGAATCGCTGATCTGGAATGGCGATTTCTCGCGCGACTTGGCCAACGGCGGACTGGATTGGCGCTGGAGCGCTCCGCTGGGCGCCGCCGCGTCCTTTGATTCCGCGCCGCCTGGCGTTACGGGGCGCGCCTTCAGGCTCGATTTCAGCGGCGGCATGAACATCGATCTCGAGGAGCCGGCGGAGTTCGTGCCGGTGCAGCCGGGACGCTCTTATCATTTTCGCGCCTACCTGCGGACGGATGAAATCACTAGCGATCGCGGGGTGCAATTTCACTTGACCGATCCCAATCACCGGGACTCGGTGAACGTGCTCACCGATAACTTTACGGGGACGCGTCCGTGGACCGCGGTGGAGGCGGACCTGACGGCCGGGCCGCAGACCCATTTTCTGGCGGTGCGGCTGATGCGGACTCCGAGCCGGATGTTCGATAACAAGCTCGGCGGGACGGTGTGGATTGCGGGCGTGTCACTGACGCCTGGCGGAGAGTCGAGCCGCGCGAAGCCATGAGGCTGCTTCGATGAGTTTCGGGCGATGAGTTTGGTGCGGGGCGGCATCTGCCTGGTGATTGCTTTCAGCGTGCTGGCATTCGGCGCGGTGGAGGCGTGGTCGGCGGCGGTGGTGGAGATCAGCGCGGCGGTGCTGCTGCTGGCGTGGGCGATTTTGATCGCGCGGGACCGGACGGCGACGATCCAGTGGAACGCCCTCAATGGGCCATTGCTGGCGTTTCTGGCGATAGGGCTCCTGCAGCTTTTCCTCGGCGGCACGGCCTATGCGTTTCTGACGCGGATGGAAGTGCTGAGGGTGGCGGCCTACGTCACCCTGTTTTTCTTGGCGGCGCAAGCGTTTC
>CAZRKW010000444.1:0-2582 GCA_964600355.1 uncultured Acidobacteriaceae bacterium | reverse complement strand
TTCCGCCCCGAGTGGAAGGAGATGGTTTATCCGATCGTCACGGTGCGTTCGCAGGGGTCGAAACTCTGGGATGTGGACGGGAACGAATACATCGACATCCTGAACGGTTTTGGGCCGATCATGCTCGGCCATCGTCCCGAATTGTTGCAGCAAGCCATCGCGAAGCAGCTTCAGGAGGGATTTGAAACCGGGCCACAGACGCTGCTCGCGGGCGAAGTGGCAAAAATGATCTGCGAATTCACCGGGAACGAGCGGGCGACGTTCTGCAATACGGGATCCGAGGCCGTGATCGCGGCGATGCGCGTGGCCCGGACGGTAACCGGCCGGAACAAGGTGGTGTTTTTCGCGGGCGACTACCATGGAATGTTCGATGAAGTTCTGGTGAAGGGAATCCATCGGGCGGGAGTTCCGCAGTCGGTTCCGGCCGCGCCGGGAATTCCGCGCGAGTCCGTTTCAAATATCACCGTTCTGGAATACGGAACGCCCGAATCGCTCGAATGGATTCGCGCCAACGCATCGTCGCTCGCCGCCGTGATGGTGGAACCGGTGCAGAGCCGCCACCCGAACCTTCAGCCTGTGCAATTCCTGAAGCAATTGCGGGAGATTACCGAGAAAGACGGCGCTTGCCTGATCTTCGATGAAGTTGTAACTGGATTTCGCGTACACCCGGGCGGCTGCCAAGCGCTTTTCGATATTCGCGCCGATCTGGCGACGTATGGAAAAGTGCTCGCGGGCGGCATGCCCATTGGCGTGCTGGCAGGGAAGCGCCAGTACATGGACGCACTTGATGGGGGCATGTGGGAGTTTGGCGACAGCTCTTACCCCGAAGTGGGCGTCACCTTCTTCGCGGGAACTTTCGTGCGTCATCCGCTCACGCTGGCCGCGGTAAAAGCCGTGCTGGAACATTTAAGGGAACAAGGCCCGGAACTACAACGGCGCTTGAGCGAGCGCACCGGCAACATGGTGCAGCGCCTGAATGAGATGATCGAGAAGAACGGCGTGGCCACCCGCGTCGAGAATTTCGCCAGCATCTTCTATTTCAGTTTTCCTTCCGACGCCCGGTTCGGCAGCCTGTTCTACTACCACCTGCGCGCGAAGGGGATTCACCTGCTTGAAGGCTTCCCGTGTTTCCTGACGACGGCGCACACGGATGCCGATATCGAACGGATCGTTCGCGGGTTCGGAGAAACGATCGAGGAAATGAAGCGCGGCGACACGTTGCCGATGGTTGCTCCTCAGGCGATGCGAACCGAAACAATCCCTGAGCCCGTGCCTGTGGAAGCACTCGCCTAGGCTTCGTTTTCGGACGCTACGGAAGCGCCGCTTACCGAGTCGCAACTGGAGGTATGGCTCTCGGACCAGATCAGCGATGAAGCTTCCTGCAGTTACAATGAATCCTTTACGCTGCATCTGCGTGGGAAGCTCGATGAAAACGCGTTGCGAGAAGCCCTGCGGCAGGCCACGGCGCGCCACGACGCGTTGCGGGCAAGCTTTGACTCCGAGGGCGGGAAGCAGCATTTCGCCACGCACCTGAAGCTGGACATTCCGCTCATAGACCTGGCTGGATTGGGCGAGCCGGAACGCCAGGCTCGCGTGCAACACTTGAAGGACGAAGAATCGCGGACGCGCTTTGATTTGAGCAAGGGGCCTCTCGTCAGGGCGCGGCTCGTGAGGATCGATCCGCAGTATCACCAGCTGATATTCACTTCCCATCACATCGTTTGTGACGGCTGGTCAACGAATGTGCTGCTCGACGAGGTCGCTAAGCTCTATAACGCCCTGAAGGAAGGGCGTGCGTGCGATCTGCCCCCAGCGATGCCGTTTGCCGCGTACGCGCAATCCCAGCAGGAATTTTTCAACAGCGCAGAAGGCCTGGAGAACGAAAAATACTGGGTGGAACAGTTTCGCGAACCCGCAGCGCCGCTCGATCTGCCGGCCGATCACATCCGCCCGGCGATGAAGGAGTTCAAGGGCGCAACGTACCGCAAGAAAATCGACGCGCAAACGCTGAACAGCATTAAGAAAATCGGCGCGCGGCAGAAATGCACGCTTTTTGTTACCCTTCTCGCGGGCTTTCAGATCCTGCTGTCGAGGCTCAGCAGCCAGGACGACATTGTTGTCGGGATTCCCTCGGCGGGCCAGTCGCTCGTGGAAGACAAAGTTCTGGTAGGGCACTGCGTGAACTTCCTTCCGCTGCGCGCGCGCGTCGAAAGCGGACAGACTGCCGCGTCGTTTCTCGCACAGGTTCGGCAGACACTCTTCGCGGCCTACGATCACCAGAACTACACCTATGGCCGGCTGGTGAGGAAACTCAACCTGCAGCGCGATCCTGGGCGGCTGCCGCTCACTGAAATTCAATTCAATCTGGAAAAGGTCGGGGAAGGAGTCCGCTTCGATGGCCTTGAGGCGGAGGTCGATCCCAATCCAAAGTCCTTCGTCAATTTCGACATTTTCCTGAATGTGGTTGAAACCAAAGACGGCCTGACGCTCGACTGCGACTACAACACCGGCCTTTATGACGAAGCGACAATTGCGCGGTGGCTCGACCACTACGAAATGCTGCTCGATGGGATGGTGGCCGA
>CAZRKW010000443.1:0-2596 GCA_964600355.1 uncultured Acidobacteriaceae bacterium | reverse complement strand
TCCCTTTAGGTAAAAACAAAACCACCTTGACTGCGACCGGCCTTCTCATGGAAGGCGTTGGCATAAAAGTCCGCACGGGATCACTCGGGCTGAGGGCTGCGTTCTGAACCTTAAAATTTACCGGTGAGCTTTATCTGAAAGTTTCTTCCGTCCTGCTGAATGACATCTTGAGTGTCCTCAGGTCGCCCTGGGTTGAAATACCGTTTGTTAAGAATGTTGTACACGCTAGCGGAGACATCCAAATGCTTTGTCAAGGTGTGAGCCAGCAAAGTCACATTGAAAATGGCGAAGCCACCGAGCGTATTTCCAGCCAGAGTTTGAACTGGACTGGTGTACTGTGCGTCGACGTTGGCAAACAAACGCTGCTGCATCAGGGGAAAAGACGCGTCCACTTTCCCGAGGTGCCGGGGGGAATTGGCCAGCGGCTGATGGATCAGCGGCTGCTCCGTGTCCGTAAAACTGTAACTGGCCCTGCCTTGTAGTCCGTCGACGAAGCGTCCGTCCAACTCAACTTCCACGCCGGTGGCATCCACTTGTCCAGAGTTTTCATACACCGACTGGCCATCCGCCGGATTCGTCTCGATCGAGATCAGGTCACTAATCCAGTTACGGAAGACACTCCCCGAAAAGGTGAAATGCGCTCCGAGCCCCTGTTCCACCACCCCTTCGACACTCCGGATCGTCTCCGGCCTCAGGTGGAGATTGTTGTCGTAGAACGCTCCGTAGTCAGGCTTCAGCTCGAAGGGTTCGGGCGCGCGAAACGCCGTCCCGTAGAGCAGCTTCAAAGTAGTTGCGTGGGCTGGGTGGTAGATCAACCCGAGGCGTGGATTGGCCGTCCCGCCAAACTCCGAATAATGGTCGTAGCGGACTCCGGCACTCAGGTTCAGGTTGTGAGTGATGGTGAACTCGTCCTGTCCATACAGCGCCCAGATTACTGAGCTCCCTGGAACTGCGACAAAGATGTTTCCCAGCGCCGTGTAGTCCCCTTGGTTTTGCCGCAGATTGTCGATAATCTCGGCTCCCAGCGTAACTTGGTGCTTCTCAAAAAAGTTTCGCCTCAAATCCACTTCGGTATCCGACCAGCTGCCCTGGAACGAGTACGTGTCCAACGTAGTCGACCCGTCAGGCAGCCCGGTCGCATAAGCGACGGGTGCCCGCAGGCTGGCATGGTCGTAGGAAGTCCTGGCCGTCAGATTCCACTTGTCTCCAATGGCATGATGGTAAAGCACATCGATATATTGATGCCGATCGATGTTCTGCGTTTGGGGATCATTGAACAAGGCCCCGTAATAGGCGGTCGGAACTCCCTTGTCGCGCGCGCTGAATAATCCCTGCACTGTGAAACCATGAAAGCTGACGGTCCCTAGAATGTGCTGCGAGCTTTCATAGTCAGTATTCCGCGTAATGCCATAGTTACTCGCAGGGCTGCTAAACTCCGGGAAAAAAAGCAAGGGTCCGTAGCTGTTAAAAAAAGTTCCGGAGAACATCATGTCGATTCCCCGGAATCGCCTGCCATAGCTCGCCCGGCCCCGGTAGGTCCCAAAACTTGCGCCGGCAAACGAGAGTTCGAAACCTCTCATCTGCTCCCCCTTCCGGGTAATTACATTAATCATGGCGAAAAGGGCATCCGCTCCATAGAGCGAGGAGGAGGGCCCGCGGATGACCTCGACATGATCGATCAGGTCCACATCCGCCAAAAATTCCGTGCCAAGGTAGGGTTCGCCAAACACGTTGTCGTTGATACGGTGCCCATCAATGAGTACCAGAATGCGGTTGTTCGAGTCCCCCAGCCGTCCGAAGCCGCGCACGCCCACGAAGCTGTAATCGCGATCGTAGGTAATGTAGAAACCGCGCACGCTCTCCAAGATGTCGGCCAGAGTGCGGTAACCATGTTTCTGAATTTCGTCCGCCGAGACTACTGTAACCGACGAGGGTGCATCGCTCACGTTCTCCGTGTGCTTCGAGGCGCTGTAAACCTCTACGTTCACCAAATCTTCGAGGCTCACTTCCATCAAATCCTTCGTTTTTTCCTGGGCGGACGCGGGCAGGACGAATAGAAGAAATATGATCAACCACGCAATGACTGGGAGGCAGCTCGCCGAGGGCGAGGTATGGCAGCGCGAACTTCTGGTCCAGGGCATTCTTGCGACACTCTTGTGTCTTCCCTGCGTCATCCCAGACTCAAGCCCTCGGTCTTGAAAACTGAATCGTCACCTATTGCTATCGGAGATTTCCGTTAAAAATATTAGGCCGAAAGGAGCTTCGTCAAGGTCTCGAGCTATGCTCGAATATTCAGCGAAAGATTCGAGGGCGCTGCTCTTCACTCGCGAAGCAAGTCAGGCGGATTATCGGCAGAAAAGCTTCTTGGCTTTAAAATGGAAGAGAGAAAGTCATGCCGTCTGCTTAGACTACTCGAATCTCCCACGCTCCCGCAAATCGGAAGACGATAAAGATTACCGCTCGTCCGGACGATACGGGTAATGAAGATTCCCGCGAGGGAAGCCCTTGGGAAGCAAGCATTTATCCGAAGCCCTAACAACTCTGACAACTGGAAACGTAGTGCCCAGGTTGAGTTGGCACACGGAGATTGTGAATA
>CAZRKW010000442.1:0-2607 GCA_964600355.1 uncultured Acidobacteriaceae bacterium | reverse complement strand
AGCCCGTGCTGCCGCTCCACGTTCCCTGCCAATTCAGCCCCGCGGGTCCTGTCGCTCCGGTTGCGCCAGCTGCACCCGTTGGTCCCTGCGGCCCCGTGGCTCCGGTCAGACCCGTTGCTCCTGTTGCGCCCGTCGCTCCTTGCGGACCCTGCGGTCCCGCTGGCCCCGTCGAACCGGTTGCTCCTTGCGGCCCCGTTGCGCCCGTGGCTCCTGTTGCGCCGGTTGCTCCTGCTTGCGACAGCAGCGTCCAATAGGAAGCGCTGGTGTCGGGCTCATGATTCGTCCCTGCCTGAATGCTGATGTAGCTCGATCCGTTGTAGGCGACTGCGTCGTTCACCGCGTAGCCCGTGCTGCTGCTCCACGTCCCCTGCCAGTTCAGTCCCGCGGGTCCGGTTGCGCCAGTTGCACCCGTGGCTCCCGTCGCACCGACAGGTCCCATTGATCCTTGCGGTCCCTGCGGCCCCGTGGCACCAGTGGGCCCCGTCGGCCCAACAGGTCCTTGCAATCCTGCCGGTCCCTGCGGACCGGCGACTCCCGCGGGTCCCACGAGTACAACGGCCGCCGGCCAATTTCCGGCCATTCTCGGGCCGTAGATTGTATCCGTCGTCGTATTGATATAGAAATCGCCATCCTGGCCGATCGCGGACGTGGGATTCGTTGTTCCACTGAGGACGGTTTTGCCGTCGACGCCTGGCGTGCCCTGCGTTCCTGCGGGCCCTTGTGGCCCGATTCCCCCGGTAGCACCCGACGGTCCGGCTGGACCCTGTAGTCCTGCCGGACCCTGCGCTCCTTGAGGGCCTGCTGGTCCTTGACTTCCTCCTCCACCCGTAGGTGCCGAGGCAATCCAGCTGGTTCCGTTGAAGGTCAGCACCTCTCCGCTGGAAGGCGCAACGCTCAGGTCGACGGGCGTACCTTGCAGCTTGTTAACCGACATGGCTTGCTGCGTGCCGCTGATGTCACCCAGGAATGGGCCGATCACATTCCATGCGGTGCTGGCCTGCAAAGCGGGAATCAATGGAACATCGGGAGAGAGTTGAACTCCATCGGCAGTCACCCTCAGGTGCAGGCTGGCTCGAAGTTCGAGGGAGGCCGGAAGCGCGGGCATGCCGGCGGCGCCGAGAATAACTCCATACAGCCCACCGGTAACGGTCAGCGTTTGTTGCCCGGAATTCCACAGTTCGTTTCCGGTGGAATCGACAATCGAAAAGACGAAGGGACGTGTACCGGTTACCGGCGCGTTTGACTCGAGCAAACGCCCTTCATACGCCAGAACAGGGCTCGGCGCGGGATCCGCCACTTGGGCGTTGGCCTTGCCAGCCAGGCACAGAACAAAGATCAATGTGAGAGCAAGCAGCTTGATCCGCAAGTTGTCGTTTTCCCAAGCCGGTCGACGCGCACTTCAGGCACAGCGAAAAAGGTTACCGGACTGATGCGGCTGTCTTGATCAAGACTAAATTGGCGGGTCCGTTGCAGGCAGTAGCTGGAATAGCACTTTTGCTCAAAGGCCTACCTGTACGAATGGACAGGTTGACGCGCGATTTGCGTCTTATGCGAAGCGTGCTCCCCCGGTCACGTCAGAGTCCGCATCATTTCCGATATTGCTCGCGTTTGAGATATCAACTGATGTTCAACATAATAAAGAACAAAGAGGAGAGTTCCCGAATTCATGCCCCATCCTGGCTTCCGTTAAGCCAGATGCTCGAAAGATCCGCCATGGAGCGGAGGGAAAACCACCCTTGCTTACAGCAGAAAGCAATTTGACATCTGCGGAGGGGATTCTTCCGCTTAAAATCGCTTCATTTTGGCACCGGGAATATCAGCCCTGGAAGCGAGGAACGAAGCCATCCGCACTCCGAAAGGATCCATTGCGGCATCGTTTTCCGTGAACATCCAATCGTCAGGAATGATTGGATTAGAGAGTTGTAACGGGGGCGTTTCGGAATGCGGTTGGCGCGCGGAAGCGGCCAGGTATGGCCGTCGCGCGACCACTCGCGCTGGCTGCCGGCGGCGCGCGAGGGTTCAGCGTCTCGCTACGGACAGTTGGAGCCGGACGCAGTGCAGTCGACCGGAATGGTGAAGCCGCTACGTACTTGGACATTATTGCCGGAATCCGTCGAGGCGATAGACGGAACAAGCTGGCCTATGACCCCGGCATTCTGAATCCCGTTGGATACCTGGACGGTCCCCGAAGCCTGTATGAGGTTGGGGTTCAGTTCCGCCCCCACTTGCGGCGCCGGAAGCACTTCCACCGTCGCTGAACCGGTGGTGATTTTGCCCCCTGCGGCACCGGATGGCGTCCATGTCGCGATAACGCTGTAGTTTCCCACCGTTCCAGACGCAGTGTAGACGCCCGAATTCGTGATTGTGCCCCCGTTGGCAGGGTTCACGGCCCAGGTCAGGGAGCCTCCCGCCGGCGCACTCGGTGTGTAAAGCGCGGTGAATGTAGCCGTGGCTCCCGCGGCCACAGTAATCGACGCAGGATTTACAGAAACACTCACCGAGGCCGCCCCGGGATTAGGGAACCCGCCTCTGGAAGAAGTAAATCCACAACCGGCGAGGCCGAGAATCATCAAGGGAAGGGCGATAACGATTCGGTTAGGGAATGTC
>CAZRKW010000441.1:0-2613 GCA_964600355.1 uncultured Acidobacteriaceae bacterium | reverse complement strand
CCCCAGCGCCTCTCACTTTGCGGCTCCAATTTTCCCAGCCGGGTCTTTACCTGATTCGCCACCGTTGCATCGAACAGGTTTTTCACGATCACATGCCTCCTTGGAATGAGAGTAACCAAGAGCCTGGGTCAGAGAAAGGTCATTTTTTGCGTTTAACCGATTGAATTGTGGAGTTCGTCGCCGTGGAGAGAAATCAAGACCCACCCTTGAAAACCGCAAGGGTGGGGCACCCGCAAAATCAAAAGCAGAAAAGTCAAAAGCCAGGAAAATCAAATGCAGATCCCTCACTTCGTTCGGGATGACACATCCGGGTTTTTGCGGGCGGCGAAAATTTGACTGGCGGTGGGCACGCTCGACGACCGACACGGCCTTACTTGGGCAATACAGGCACGCCGCGCCCACCACGCAGGGCCAACCTGAGCTGCGGGTTTCTTCGGCAGGCGAAGCGGTCGTGCTAAAATGCGCTCGGGAGAAATTCCGCTATGAAATTTGGCGTGGTGCAGTTCCCGGGGTCGAATTGCGACGACGACGCTTACCATGCGGTGGAAGCGGTGGTGGGGCAGTCCGTCGATTTTATCTGGCACCAGTCTGAGCAGGTTTCGGGGTTTGACGCGATCATTCTTCCCGGCGGATTTGCCTTTGGAGATTATCTGCGGACGGGGGCGATTGCGCGGTTTTCTCCGGTGATGCGCGCGGTGGACCGGTTTGCGCGGTCCGGGGGGCTGGTGCTGGGCATCTGCAACGGCTTTCAAATTCTGCTGGAGGCGGGGCTTTTGCCGGGGGCGATGACGCGTAATAAAGGGCTGCGGTTTCTTTGCCGGCAGGTGCATGTTCGCGTCGAGAACACGGACACGCCGTTCACGTGCGCCGCCCGCGAGGGGCAGGTGCTGGAAATGCCGATCGCGCATATGGAAGGGAATTATTTCTGCGACCGGGAGACGCTCGCGGAGCTCGAGCGCAACAAGCAGGTGATTTTTCGCTACGTCACACCGGACGGGCGCGTCGCCGCGGCGGGCGATTTTTCCGCGAACCCGAACGGGTCCCTGGCCGCGATTGCGGGAATCTGCAACCGCGAGCGCAACGTGCTGGGATTGATGCCGCACCCGGAAAGAGCCGTCGAATCGCCGCTGGGCTCCGCCGACGGACTGGTACTTTTTCGCTCGCTGCTCGCAAGCCTCTCGCGACAGGCTACGATCTCCGCGTAACCGCTTTGCGGACCGGCTTTACGGATCAGGATTGAATGGCACCCATCGACACCGAAATTAAAGTCACGCCGGAAATCGCCGCCGAACACGGGCTGACTCCCGAAGAATACGCGCGCACACAGAAGATCCTGGGGCGCGACCCGAACATTACCGAGCTGGGCGTCTTCAGCGTGATGTGGAGCGAGCACTGCTCGTACAAGTCGAGCCGCGCGCATCTCAAGCGGCTACCCACGCGCGGCACCCACGTGGTGCAGGGGCCGGGGGAGAACGCGGGCGTGGTGGATATCGGCGACGGGTTGGTGGCGGTGTTCAAGATCGAGTCGCACAACCACCCAAGTTTTGTCGAGCCGTTTCAGGGCGCGGCTACCGGGGTCGGCGGAATTCTACGCGATATTTTCACTATGGGCGCACGGCCGATTGCCGTTCTGGATTCGCTGCGCTTCGGGCCGATCACTTCGGGAGCGGGAGCGACCGACGAAGAAGTGGCGCGCAACCGGAGGATTCTGGACGGCGTGATCCGCGGCATTGGATTCTACGGCAACTGCTTTGGAGTGCCCACGGTGGGAGGCGAAGTCGCCTTCGAGCCATGCTATTCGAACAATCCGCTGGTGAACGCGCTCGCGCTGGGGATCGCGCGGCGCGACGAGCTCTTCTTCGCGCGGGCGAGCGGCGTGGGCAACCCGGTGATTTATGCGGGCGCAAAGACCGGCCGCGACGGGATTCATGGCGCTTCGCTGCTGGCTTCGGCGGAGTTCAGCGAGGAGTCGCAGCAGAAGCGGCCGAATGTGCAGGTGGGCGACCCGTTCATGGAAAAGCTGCTGCTCGAGGCGTGCCTCGAAGCGATGCGCACCGGCGCGGTGGTGGCGATCCAGGACATGGGGGCGGCCGGGCTGACGAGCTCCAGCTGTGAAATGGCTTCGCGCGGCGGTGTGGGCATCGAGATCGAGCTGGCGCGCGTGCCGCAGCGGGAAACCGGGATGACGCCCTACGACATTCTGCTCAGCGAATCGCAGGAGCGCATGCTGCTGGTGGCCGAGCGCGGGCGCGAGCGCGAAGTCTTCGATGTGTTTCACAAATGGGGACTGGACGCGGTGGAGGTTGGCCGCGTTACCAATGACGGCCAGTTGCGCGTGCTGAATCATGGCAGCGTGGCCGCAGATATTCCGGCGCACGCCATTGCCGAACAAGGTCCGGTGTACCAGCGGCCGATTGCCGCGCCACCGGTTCGGTTGCAAACGCCCGCGCAAGCCATATCCTTTGCGGCGCGGGGCGCGGATTTGAGCGAAAACTTCCGGCGGTTGCTGGCTTCGCCGAACATTGCGTCGAAGCACTGGATTACCGAGCAGTACGACTCCATGGTGCGGACAAATACGCGCGTGGGGCCGGGCGCGGGGGATGCGGCGGTGTT
>CAZRKW010000440.1:0-2626 GCA_964600355.1 uncultured Acidobacteriaceae bacterium | reverse complement strand
CACCAGTGTGGCGACCAATTCTCCGGCGTTTGCCTCCAATCCGCTCAATCTGCGGTCGGATTACGGCCGGGCTTCGTTCGACATACGGCATTCGGCGGTGATCAATGCCACCTACGAGCTGCCCTTTGGACGGGGCAAGGGTTCCAACGAATGGGTCAATCGCTTTATCGCGGATTGGCAGATCAGCGGGATCGAGACGGTGCAGTCCGGCTTGCCGTTCACGCCGCAGCTTTCCTACAACCCGTCGAATGACGGCGACACGCGCAACCCGGTGCGCCCTTCGTGGAACCCGAGTTTCAGCGGACCGGTGATTCTGGGCGGCCCTACTCGCTACTTTAACCCGGCTGCGTTTGTCCAGCCGACGCCGGGGACTTACGGGAATGTGGGGCGCAACGTGCTGCAAGGGCTCGGATCGTCGCAGACGGATTTTTCACTTACGAAGAAGATTCTGTTTACGGAGCGGCTGAATTTGCAGTTCCGCGCGGAGTTCTTCAACATCCTCAATCACACTAACCTCAATACGCCGAATCCGGTGGTGTACACGGCGGCGACGGGAGGCCCATCGCCCACCGCCGGGGTGATCACATCCACTTCGACCAGTTCGCGACAGATACAGTTTGGGTTGAAGTTGCTGTGGTAACAACAAGCAGGGGCGAGCACATATCTCGGACCAGGCTTTGTACGCGCGCCCTCTCAGGATGACGGTCAACGGCAAAGGTTGGCGGGACGTCCGCATTGCGCTTGGTTGCGCGTGGATGGGACGAAACGGATCGTGCCGCCCCTCCGGGGCTTCCCGCTACTTTAATACCGCCTCCCACCGCTGTCGCGGTGGGCTACCCTGTTCCGCTCCCGGCGGGGCCGGATAAAGAGAAAGAGAAGAACGACCCTTACACAAGGAAGGGTGGTGCTCCCGCAACGACAACGCAACTGCGAAAGCAAAGGGGATTCATCGCTCGAAGGGCGAGCGATGGAGAACCGTACTTCGCTGCGCTCAAGAAGGACTGCGAAAAGCGCACGTCAAGAGAAAGACCCACCCTTACACTACAAAGGGTGGGGCACCCGCAAAAACAACTGCAACTGGGAAAAAAGGCACAGCGGACCACGGCGTGAAGGTGAGGCACAAACCGCCAATCGGGAGATTGGCGTTCCCAGGGGGCGACGCCCTCGCGTCCGGAAGCTTTGACGGGCGGGCATGCCTGACAGCTGAAGAAGAAGCAGGTCCCTCACCCATCCGCGCTTTGCGCGTATGGGTTCAGGATGACAATTAAAGGCGAAGGCTTAAAACGACGGTGGGGTTTTGTGAGCGGCCGAAATCGGAGTTCGGCTGGCTCACCTGGAGAAACTTCGCAAATAAATAGCCGGGCGGCACCGGCTGAGGGACCCGTGACCGCCCGGCCTTCTTCTCACCCATCTCCGCAGGGGTTGGGTAAGAACTTGCTATGCGGCGCTTTCGCTGTTCCGCATAAACTCGTAGCGTTCGATGGCTGCTGCTACTCCCACTTCGCCGGAATACTCGGGGCTGCTTCGGAGTACGCGCCCCAGACAACGGACGCGAACCGGCCCCGCCTGGGTGAGCTCGTGAGGAAGAGTCATCACGATTTCAACCGGGGAACCGCTCTTGAGCCCTTTCGGCAAATGGAAATACAGGCCTCGAGAACTTACTTCCCGCGACTCGGTGGCGGCTTCTCCGACCAACGTTTCGTCCGTCCAGCGGACGGTTAGCGGGAGACGCATCAGGAACCGCCGCGATGTGCGTCGCTCTTTTAGTGCCACAGTGCACCTGCCTCTTAACAGCCCGTTCAGAGTAGGCTGCGGCACCGCCCGGCCCTATAGTGCAAAGGAGCCAATTACATAGGACTCCGTAGCCGGAAAGTACTAGAGCTTTCCGGAGGTACTACTAGAGACCTGTAAAGATATAAGGCTATTATTTACAGTTATTTATGGAATCGATCCTCGAAATACGGGCTATTCGGCGGAGGCTTTGCGGAAGGCGTGAAGGATATCGGCGAGAGCCAAGACACCTTCGAGCTTGCCGAGATCGCCGCGATTCACGACCGGAAGGACCGGCCAGTCTCCTGCCCAGCGGAGCACTTCCTCGAGGACTTCGTCGGGAAAAATCATGGGGAGGGGGCCCTTGGAGGGAATGTCTCCGGCGGTGTGAGTGTTCAGCGGATCGGAGGCTAGCCTTCGGACTTCGGCTGGATCGAGCAGACGCCATTCGCCTACGCGAGCGCGAAGAAGGATAGGGCCCTGCGCGTTTTCGCCGAGGCGCGCGGCCAGCACAGCCAGTGTGTCGGCAGGCGCGGCTACGATTGCCATCTCGGGCTGCATCGCGTCTTCGACGACGAGCGACACCTGTTCGCGACGCTCTTCGATCGAGGGGAGGATCAAACCGTCCTGGCGGGTGAGCATGTCAAACAATGGGATAGCCTGGAAGCGGCGGGAGATGAAGTACGCAATCAGGCTCGATACCATCACTGGCAGGGCGGCCGAGTAGTTACCCGATAGCTCGATCACCATGAAAATCGAGGTGATCGGCACGCGCAGAAAGCCCGCGAAGAACGTGCCCATGCCCACGAGGGCAAAGGTACCGATCGTCACCGTTAGGCGGGGAAAGAAATGGTGC
>CAZRKW010000439.1:0-2627 GCA_964600355.1 uncultured Acidobacteriaceae bacterium | reverse complement strand
AAACGCGCATCACAAACCCTTCCCCAAGTAAGGGCGAATAATCTGCCAGGCCTCCCCGAGAGAATTCAAAGAGACCGGCGAGAGTATCCCCTATTTATAAAGAGGCGCAAAATATGGGAAATGTGAGGAGGACATTCAATTTTATTTGTCTCGAAAAGGGCGTTCGGCCCTCTCATGCTTCTCTCTGACTCGCAGGAAAGAAGGCCTCTTTTCGACTGGTCCCATGCGGTTTCTAGGATGCGTGTCGGCTTTCATGGAAAGACGTGACCCTCTATCTGTACTAATGGGCAACGCGTCGGGGAAATCCTAGAAAGAAAAAATGCCCACCTGATTTGAAAAATATTCTTTGGGGGATCGGTGGGCTGGTCGGTTGAATACGGGTCTGTAATTGCGGCAGCAGTTCTCACCCAATGCGGGCGAATACAAAAAGCATTACGCCGTAAGAAAGGGCGGGAGCGACCCCGTGTTACTTTTCGGGCCGCAGGCCGAACGAAAAGAGGGGGTCGCTCCCGCCCTTTTGACGCACTTGCCCGCGTACCGGTTTTGCAGTCTTGGCTTCGTATCAATCTGTACGGTCGCGGGTTACAAAATCGAGGGCGGAAAACCGACCAGAAAACCGTAAGGAAAACCGAGTTCAGCACGGTTTTCCGCTATTTCAATCTTTTTTTCACGACCTATGAGGTCCTGTCCTGCGAGGATTTGGAAGCGGAGGAGTTCGCCCTCTTCTATCAAATGGCTGGCATTTTTCGGCAGTCGCGCTCGGCTCCCCTCAGCCACAATTTGAGGTGAACGAGAGCCAGAACAGACTTCCGTCCATTTCAGCTGCTTTTGCCTTGACAGCTCTCGCAATGCAGTCTAATATTTAGACGTTAATAGGGGTGGCTATGACTAGGCAAAGGTTAAAGCTAAAGCAGGCAAGTGCGGTTCTGGAGATTCAGCCGAAAGAGTTGCAGAACCTCGTCCAGTTCGGCGTCGTTAAACCCAAGCGGTCTGAGGGAACATACTTTTTCGACTCGAACACCCTGCTGGTAGCCAAGGTTGCATTCTACCTAAAGGAATCCCTCGGAACGCGCACGAATGTGCTTTCCAAGCTCATGAATGCCTTCAGTGCGTCTGAAGAGGAGCTTAAGGCAGAGAATCCGAAATATGTAGTTTTTAAGTGCTGGCTAGCAGCGGACGAAGAGCCGATCAAGCTAGGAGTGCCGTTTCGAGCCTTCGGGGAGCAAATCGAAAAGCGCATGAATCGGGCTGAACTCTATAAGGATCTGCCCCGTGGCCGCAAGCGCCAAGGTTGGAAGAATGAGTTCTTGGAATCGCTAACGGAAGCAGCAAAGGACATGGGGGAGGTCTCCGAAGAGGAAATTTTGCGCACCGTCCGCGCTTACCGTAAAGAGAGACGTGTGCCGGAGATCACCGTTGCAGCAGAAAGGTAGGAAGTGCAAGCCACGAGTTGTTGTTGACACAAGTGTGCTTGTGGCGGGCATCTCGGGCTTCAGGGAGCCATATATCCCCGGCAGGAATCCGAGTGCCGATGTACTTCACACTTGGGCCGAGCGAAACAATTTCGTATGGCTCGTAACCGAAGATGTCATCGAAGAATACAAGGAAGTTCTGAAGCGTCTCCGCGTTCGCCCCAATCTCATCGGGAAAGTTATCAACCTAATCCGCGAGCGGGCCGAGGAAGCCAAGGTTCGCTCCTGGACTGAGATTTCACCTGACCCCAAGGACGATCCATTCTGTCTTTGCTCCGAACAAGGCAAGGCGAGTTTCATTGTCACTCTGAATCCGAAAGACTTCCCTGAAGATCGCCTCAAAGCGAAGGTGATTTCTCCCAGTCACCTGCGGCCGTGAGAATAATTGCCAACTGTTCGATTCTGAAGGATGGCCAAGGTCAGCACACCTGCCTCGTGAGAGCGGTCTACTGACTTGTGGCAAGGGGGCTTCGTCGGTTCGTTCATCCGTCAATTCGCACGGCGTATTAAGTGTAATAGGAGAGCGGCTTGGGTCTGTCGCTTAGCCCGATTAAGGAGGTCGGTTCCCACAGTTTTGCGGCAATTCGCCGAGGACGGCCGCTTCCGCAGATACAGAAGGTAATGGCTGCGTTGGAGGAAATTGCTCAGCATTTCACTCTCCCTTCGATTCTGCTGAGTGTCATCTTGTCCAACCTCAGGCTCGGCTTTGAGGTGAAGTGATGGTTCGCAATCGTTTAGAAGACCGTCAATTTCTGTTTTAACAGGGATCGATATTCCGAGCGGTGGGCCTTCGATACGAACATTTGCTTGACGCATTGAATTCCTTGCGTGTAACGTAACTCTCGCCTTTGGTTCGACTCGGAATGCTGCTTCATATCCCGCTATTCTGGAACCAGTTGGCGCTACCAATATTTCTGCTTTGAGCCGGTACCCTTCCTAGGATCCGACCAAACGGGAGCGATTGCGTTGCTCCGATGGTCTGATTCCCCTGCGGCGCGATCGCTTCCGTCGATTCAATCCATTTCAAAATTTCTATTGCAAGCAGCCGTCGCGGGCGGCGGTATTTGGAAGACGAAATCCTGTCTCAAGGAAAAGGTGATGATATGGCCGAAGCTCCAACGCATCATGCGCTAGGCGATCGCGCAGCATTTCAGC
>CAZRKW010000438.1:0-2646 GCA_964600355.1 uncultured Acidobacteriaceae bacterium | reverse complement strand
CGACGAAATTCCACCTGCCCGTTTTCGTAGTCGAAAATAATGGACCTGAACTGCCGGAGGACGTCTTGTCCGACAAGTATGTCCACCCCCTGCAGCATCATGGATTGAACCAGGGCTTTTGCTTTCAGTTGCAGGCCGTCGGCGAGGGTGAGATCCACTTCCCGCTGGTGAACGCGCACGACGCCGCTGCCGGTGCTCATTTCGATCACCGGCCCCTCGGCCTTGACCACGCGGTCCGAAACGATGGTATTGGTCGCGCCACTGTCGATCAGGCAGATGTATTGGCGGCGGTCGCCATTCACCTGGCACGCAACCCCAACCATCTTGTGGTCAGGATCGGCTGTCATCCGGATGGCGATCACCAGGTTCGTTTTCTTCGCGTGGGCTTGGGGAGCGAACAGCGCCAGGCACGCCAGGAGGACCGGGAGCGATGGATGGAGTGTCCTCTGTGCTACGGGCAGCAGGGCTCGCCGCTTTTGGTTTCTGATGCCGGATCCGAAATTGGGCAACGTGCTGCGCGTCGTCTTCAGGAGTTGTCTGCTCATGAGCGCCTTTCCCTCCGAGTTGCATGGCCGGAAGTTTCGGCGAGGAGCGAGCGTACCTCACTGCCGGAAAGGTTAAATGTTGGTAACGGAGTAACCGTCATGAAGTCTGAAGCTTACGAGGTGATCTCGCGCGGCGCCGGCATCGAAAGCTTTGCCGGGGAATGTTAGAATCGCTCGCGAAAGCTTCCGCCATCTCACGGGAACGCGTTCCTATGCATAGCAGTGGTCCAAATTGGCCGGGCATCGTTCGCTTCGGTGTTTTTGAGCTGGACACCCGCGCGGGTGAACTCCGCAAAAGCGGCGCCAGGATTCGCGTGCAGGAACAGCCCTTTCAGATTCTGGTCATGCTGCTCGATCGTCCGGACGAGGTTGTGTCGCGGGAAGAATTGCGGCGGAAGCTTTGGCCGGCGGACACGTTTGTCGATTTCGAGCACGGAGTGAACTCCGCCGTGGCCCGGCTGCGGGACGTTCTGGGCGACTCGGCGGACAATCCTCGATTCATCGAAACGCTGCCCCGGCGCGGTTACCGGTTTATAGGCGTCGTAAATGGCGGCCAGGCGGCAAAGCCCAAAAAGGCGGCGCGGCGGAAGATCGAGTCGCTCGCGGTGCTGCCGTTCGAAAACGCTTCCGCGGACGCCGCCACCGAGTACGTCAGCGACGGCATCACCGAATCCCTGATCGCCAGTCTGGCCCAGCTATCCGGACTTCGCGTGATGGCGCGCAGCACGGTGTTTCGCTACAAGGGCAGCAAAGCCGATCCGCGAAACACCGGACGCGAACTCAACGTGGAAGCCGTGCTTACCGGGCGGCTTTTGCAACGCGGCAACGCACTTCTGGTGACGGCTGAACTGGTGGACGTCGCCAATGGATGGCAGCTTTGGAGCAAACAATACGATCGAAAAGCCCAGGACATTCTGACCGTACAGGACGAGATCGCCCAGGAAATTTCCGAAAGCCTGCGCCTTTCGCTGAGCCCGCAGGAAAAGAAGCGGTTGACCAGGCGCCCCACGCAGGATACCGAGGCCTATCACCTCTATCTGAAAGGACGCTACTGCTGGAACAAGAGGACGTCCGAAGATATTCAGAGAGGGATCGGGTTTTTTGAACGGGCCATCCAAAAGGACCCGAACTACGCGGTGGCTCACGCGGGCTTGGCCGATTCCTATTACCTGTTGTACGGCACGAGTCTCGCCGGCCTCGCTCCGGACGATGCGATGCCGCGAGCGCAGGCGGCCGCCCGGCGCGCGCTGCAAATCGACGATACACTGGGCGAGGCGCATTCCTCCATGGCGTCTTTACTGCAATCCGAACGCGACTGGGCCGGAGCCGAACGGGAATACAAACGGGCCATCGAATTGAATCCGAGTTACGCGACCGTTCACCACTGGTATGCGTTCTATCTGGCGGCGCACCGGCGGATGGGCGAAGCAATTCAGGAGGCAGAGCGGGCCCTGGAGCTTGATCCGCTCTCGGTGATCATCAACCGGGATGTCGCGCTTGTTTTTCTCTACGCGCGACAGACGGACCGCTCCATCGAGCAATACGAGAAGACGATTGAGCTCGACCCCACTTTCGCGCTGGCGCATCAGGGGCTGGGGCGCGCCTACCTGCAGAAGGGCATGCAGGAGGAAGCCATCCGGCACCTGCAGCGGGCCGCGCAACTTTCAGGCGACAGCGTGGCGGTTCTGTCCGCGCTGGCGCACGCGCACGCCGTGGGAGGCAATCAAGATGAGGCATGCGCGATTCTGAAGAAACTGCTGGAACGGTCCGCCGTTGCCTACGTGCCGCCCTCGAGCATTGCGGTGATCTACGTCGGTCTAGGCGACAGCGAACAGGCGTTCGCCTGGCTCGACAGAGCTTACGCGATACGCGATGAAGGGCTGCTAATGGCGAACGTCCATCCCGTTTTCGAGCCGTTGCGTCCGGACCCGCGCTTCCAGGACCTGATGCGGCGCATGAACCTGGTCTAATCGCTGGAGCAGAAGATCCTGTGCGACAAAATCGATTCCTCCTAAGGAAGTGGCTTCCAGTCGCGGATGCCTTCTGGTCGAGGCAGCAAAAATTGCTCTCGGGACAAGGTGTTTAGGGGGTCGGAGCTTCA
>CAZRKW010000437.1:0-2648 GCA_964600355.1 uncultured Acidobacteriaceae bacterium | reverse complement strand
GGCCCCTGGACCCTGCTGTTCAGGATCTATATACCCATTTCGCAGCCCGTCATCAGCTTCTGCACACGACGGAGATCGGCGGGAGACAAGGCCGCCGCCATGTACTTCTGGATGTCGCCGGATTGTCCCCAGTAATTCTGGTTGTCGTATAGCGCCGCTTCCGCCTCCGAGAATTTGCCGATTGTTGCCGCCGCGTTGGCCCAGCGCGCCGCTTCGTAGCCATACTTGTGCATCGCCAAGGGAAAATCGCGGTGCACGATGTAGACCTTCCCGGCCGCCACGTAGTCGCTAATCATCGGCCGGAGGGTGTACTCATAGAACCCGCCGCAGGAGGGGCACTCGTAGTCGCCGAAAACTTCCAAAGTGATTGGGGCGCTCTTCGATCCGTAGGTCTTTACAGGGGCGGGTATGGTTTCTACGGCCTTCGCCGGCTTTTCCGAAGTTGCCGGGGCGCGTCCCCCCGCGTGCAGAGTCGAGCTGACCGCAAGGATCAGTAGCGCCGCGGCACAAGCGGCGCCAGCCAATTGCCGACTCCGGCGCGAGCGCGCGGTTTGCCTCCCGGGCATCGCTCTCTCACACGAAGAACCTATTTCTTTAGCCAATGAGGCCTCCCGATTGTTAGACGGTGCGATACCCCGGATTGTAACGCCAAATATTACAGCTTTTGCGGCAAATATCACGATGCGCCAGAAAGTGATACACCCGTTATATACACCAGATACAAAAACGTTTACACGACGGACAGCAACCTCGCCAAGCGAAAATGGGGGTCCGGAAGTCTTGCAGTATCAGGCGACATGAGCCCTTTCTAGATGCCTCAATTAATACACTAAACACCCTATTTTAATAGATATACGTAATACTTGACAAAGATACACTCAACCGCTATGATAGCCATGTTTTACAGATTTGAGTCCCGCTGGCTAATAGTCGGGAGGAGCGGAATAAATGAGCAAGATTATCGGAATTGACCTCGGTACAACGAATTCGGTGGTCGCCGTGATGCAGGGCGGCGAGCCCGTGGTGATCCCCAACCAGGAAGGCGCGCGGACGACACCGTCGGTGGTCGGCATCACCAAGAGTGGCGAGCGACTGGTGGGACAAGTGGCCAAGCGCCAGGCAATCACCAACCCTGAGAATACGGTTTATTCGATCAAGCGCTTTATGGGCCGGCGCTATGACGAAGTGACCGAAGAAGCCAAGCGTGTGCCCTACAAGATCGTCAAGGGACCGCACGACGATGCCCGCGTCGAGATTTCGGGCAAATCGTACAGCCCGCCGGAAGTGTCGGCGATGATTCTCCAGAAGCTGAAGACGGCTGCGGAGGATTTTCTCGGCGAGAAGGTCACCAAAGCGGTGATCACCGTCCCCGCGTATTTCAACGACAGCCAGCGCCAGGCTACCAAGCAGGCGGGCGAAATCGCCGGCTTGGAAGTGCAGCGCATTATCAACGAGCCGACGGCGGCAGCGCTCGCGTACGGCCTCGACAAGAAGAAGGACGAGACGATCGCCGTTTACGACCTGGGCGGCGGCACGTTTGATATCTCCATCCTTGAAGTGGGCGAAGGCGTCGTGGAAGTGAAGTCAACCAACGGCGACACGCACTTGGGCGGCGACGATATCGACCAGCGGATCGTCGAGTGGATGGTCGCGGAATTCAAGCGCGATCAGGGCCTCGACGTCGGCAAAGACCGCATGGCCATTCAGCGGCTGAAGGAAGCCGCAGAGAAGGCCAAGGTCGAGCTGTCGCAGCTCCAGGAAACAGAGATCAACCTGCCCTTCCTCACGGCGGACGCTTCCGGCCCCAAGCACATGCAACTGAAGCTGACGCGGTCGAAGCTGGAACAGCTTATGGAGGATTTGCTCCAGCGCACCGTCGGTCCGGTGAAGCAGGCATTGAGCGATGCCGGATTGACGCCTGACAAGATCGACGAAGTGGTGCTGGTGGGCGGCTCGACGCGTATCCCGCGTGTGGTCGACATCGTGAAGAACCTCTTCAACGGAAAAGAACCGCACAAGGGCGTGAATGCGGACGAAGTGGTGGCGGTGGGCGCGGCCATTCAGGGCGGCGTGCTGGGCGGCGAGGTGAAAGACATCCTGTTGCTCGACGTGACTCCGCTCTCTTTGGGCGTTGAAACGCTGGGCGGCGTGATGACCGTGCTGATCCCGCGCAACACAACCATTCCGACCCGCAAGTCGGAAGTATTTTCGACGGCGGCGGACAATCAGACCTCGGTCGAGATTCACGTGCTGCAGGGAGAGCGGCCGGTCGCCAGCGGCAACCGCTCGCTCGGGAAATTCCATCTCATCGGAATTCCACCCGCTCCGCGCGGCATGCCGCAGGTGGAGGTAACCTTCGACATCGACGCGAACGGCATCCTAAACGTCTCGGCGAAGGATACCGCGACGAGCAAGGAACAGAAGATCACGATTACCGCTTCCACCGGCTTGAGCAAGGACGAAGCCGAGCGGATGAAGAAGGAAGCGGATGCGCACTCGGAGGAAGACAAGGCGCGACTCGGGGAGGTGGAAGCCCGCAACCGGCTCGACAGCCTGGTCTATCAGACCGAGAAGCTCATCAAGGAAAATCGCGAGAAGCTGGCCGAGCCGGACGTGAAAGCCGTCGAGGAAGCCATCGAAGAGTCGCG
>CAZRKW010000436.1:0-2648 GCA_964600355.1 uncultured Acidobacteriaceae bacterium | reverse complement strand
CTCCCAGGGCCATTCCGGCGATGATCCGGTTGCGGATGGGGAAATTCTGGGGGGCTGGAAACGTGCCCATCGGAAATTCACTGATCAGGACACCGTGCTGCTCGATCTCGGCGAACAGCTTCTTATTCTCCTTCGGGTAAACCACGTCGATCCCGCAGCCGAGCACCGCCACCGTAGAGCCAGACGCCGACGCGCATACCGAACTGAGCGCTCCTTTGTGGGCGCACGCGTCAATGCCGCGAGCCATCCCACTGGCGATGACGAGCCCTCTATCGGCCAAATCCCGTCCCAACTTTTCAGCCATTTGATTCCCGTAAGGGCTGGGGCGTCGCGTGCCCACGATGGAAATGATGTGGCGATTCAGAAGCGCAATGTTACCGCGAACATAGAGAAGGGGCGGCGGGTCGTAGATCTCGCGGAGCCGCGTCGGATAGTCGGGCTCGTCCCAGGTGAGCAGGCGGCAACCGGCCGCCTGTGCCTGTGCCAATTCCTTTGCCGCAGCGCTCATCGGCTGGCGCGAATGGATCGCCTGCGCCACCGCCGCCGGAAGCCGCTGCGCCTCGAGGGCGGTGAGCGAAGCGTTGAACACCGCCTCCGGCGTTCCAAACTCGGTCAGCAGCTTTCCGGCGAGCCGCGGCCCGAGGCCGGGAGTCAGAGCCAGCGCCACCCAGCCCAGATACTGGTCAGAGTCCATCGAGAGGGTGCCCCGGCGCAGCCTACGCACCCTCGCCAGTTTCCACAAGCTAGGGAAAGTACGCACGGGGCGAGCCCGGCCTCCGCTATTTACCGCAGGCTGTATCGGTATAACCCGCAACGGCCGGCGCGCAGACCTTTCTCCTCACTTTTACGCATCTGGGCCGACGCGGTGGGCGCCGTGCCCGTATGCTATATTTCCTTTTTGGGCAGAACGAAGGGGAGAATGTGGGGAAGCTGCGTGTTTCGGTCGTCGAATTCCTGAATACGGCTCCGCTTGTCTGGGGCTTCACTGAAGGACCTCTCGCCGGTAAATACGAGCTTTCGTTCACCGTGCCCTCGCAATGCGCGGAGGCGCTGCGCCGCGGCGAGGCCGATGTGGCCATCATTCCCTCCATCGAATACCAGCGGACCGACAACGTGGTGATTCTGCCGGATATGGCGGTGGCAGCGGCGGGTGAAATTCGAAGCCTTCTGGTGGTTGCGAAGAAGCCTATCGAGCGGGCCAAGCGCATCGCGCTGGACACGAGTTCCCGCGCGACGGCCGCGCTCGTCCGCATGCTCGCGGCGGGTTTTTGGAACATCTCGCCCGAGTTCGTGGAGGCCGCTCCGAACCCGTCCGAGATGCTCCAGGAGGCCGACGCCGCGCTCATCATCGGCGATCCGGCCTTGCGCATCGCGGTCAAGATGGACACACTCAGCGGCAAGGTGCCGAGCGGCGAGCAATGCTGCCAGGGCGATCCGGACGAACTCCCGGTGCCGGGATTCGAAATGCTGTTTGTTTACGACGTGGCCCAGCAGTGGCACGAAATGACGGGAAAGCCGTGCGTGCTGGCGATCTGGGCCGCCAGGCCGGAGGCGGTGACACCCGAATTGCTCGCGGATTTCAAGGCGTCGAAAGAATATGGCGTCGGCCGCATTCGGGAAATTGCCGAGGCGGCATCTGTGAAGCTCGACCTGCCGATTTCGGCACTGGAGCGCTACCTCACCGAGAACATCGACTTCAACCTCGGTGAAGAGAACATCGCCGGGCTTCGCCTTTACTTCGAAAAAGCCGCGGAACTGGGGCTGATCCCGCGCAACAAGCCGCTTGAATTCGCGACGGCTCCCGCGGAACCTATCCCGCAGACCCGCGGTTCGCGCTGAATCAGGTGTGCGGCGAAACCGGTCCGGGATGGTAGAATCTTCGTCTCATCACATGGGCGCCTAATCACATGGGACTGACGACACAGGAAGCGCTCGACCTCTTCAACTCCGACGATCTGCTCGGCATCGGAATGGCCGCGAACGAAGTGCGCCGCCGGAAGACGGACCCGCGCATCGCCACGTATCAGATAGACCGCAACATCAATTACACGAATTTCTGCACGGAATACTGCTCGTTCTGCGCGTTTTATCGTCCCCTGGGCGCCAAGGACGGCTATATCCTGCCACTGGAAACGATCTACGAAAAGATTCAGGAAATGGTCGAGATGGGGGGCACGGGAGTGCTGCTGCAGGGAGGGTTGCATCCCGACCTGCGGATCGAGTTCTACGAGAACATGCTGCGTTCGATCCACGAACGGTTTCCGCAAGTGCACCTGCACTGCTTTTCGGCGCCGGAAATCACCTGCATCGCGGAAGTTTCAGGGCTGTCTCTGCGCGATACGATCGCGCGGCTGCGCGACGCGGGGCTGGTTTCGATTCCCGGCGGCGGCGCCGAGATTCTGGACGATGAAGTCCGGGCGCGCATCTCACGGCTGAAATGCGGGTCCGACGAATGGGAGGCCGTGCATCGCACGGCACACGCGCTCGGCATGCGCACCACCGCCACAATGATGTTCGGCTGCGGCGAGGAAATGCGCCACCGCGTGAATCACCTCGAGCGCCTGCGGCGAATTCAGGAAGACACGGGCGGGTTCACCGCGTTCATCCCGTGGATCTTCGCGCCGGAAAATACTCCGCTGGGCAAGAAA
>CAZRKW010000435.1:0-2649 GCA_964600355.1 uncultured Acidobacteriaceae bacterium | reverse complement strand
CCGAGGTCGATCCGGGCTTCTACGGGATGGCGCGCGGGCAGGAGCTCGGATTGAAGTTCCGTTGCCAGCAGCAGCTCCCGTTTCAGCCACTGAGTGTCGGAAACCATTTGAGCCGGGCCCATGCCCGCGAGCTGCCATTCGGTAGGATTCGCTAACTCCAGCATTTGTCCGCCTCCTCGAAGACCGATGCTCCGGCTCTTCGATTGAGTACTCATATTGCGGCAATGACTTCCGGTCGCACATCACGACATGGGATGGTCTTTGCGTAACACCGTTGGGAAAGCTTCGAGGTAACCCATTCGTGTATGACCGCGCTTACACGATTCGTAGGTTATGAAACCGGAGGGAGCGGCGACTTGGGCGTGGACGAACCGGCGGGTATTACAATTTCGCGGCGCCCGAAGAGCCGGGCATCCACCGAGAATGCTCCGGGACCGAGCAACCCGATTGCGACAGCCATCACGATGATCTCAACCGTAGCGAGCTTGTTGTTGAAGAGGTACCCGCCGCGCAGGGGCAAGGAGACCGCATTCACGAGAACGGCGATCCCAATCAGCGCGGCCACCAGCGGCGTGAGAAACCCGATCAGCAGGCAGAAACCGCCTGCGAACAACAGCGCGCAGGAGAAAAGCAATTCGAACGTCCAGCCTCCAGCGTGGGACAAATAGATTGCGCCCTGCCCGACGGCCGTAACGCCGATGGCCGCGCGCAGCAGAAACAGAGCGATTCCGGGCCAGCTGTCTGGAAACGTGGAAAATAGCCGCTGCAGAGGCCCCTCCCGTGGGATCTCGAAACGCAGACCAATAGAAATACACAGAGATACCCGCAAGCGAAACACTACTTCCCGGTATCTTTGTCTTCCACTTTCGGGGTATTGGTTTCCTGCGGTGGAGTACTACAGCTCGATGATCCCGCGGCGCACGCCGATCGCAACCGCCTGGGTGCGGTCGCTCGCTCCCAGCTTTTCCATGATGTGCTTGATGTGAACCTTTACAGTTTCTTCGGAAATGAAAAGCCGCTCGGCGATATCGCGGTTGCGGTTCCCCCCGGCGATCTGACCGAGCACCTCGACTTCCCTCTCCGTGAGAACCTCGTCGCTCATATGCTCGGCAAGCTGCGCCGCCAACTGCGCGGGAATCCTCTTCTTCCCCGCATGAACCTGCCGCACAACCTCGACAAGATCCTTCGGAGGCATACTCTTAAGCATGTAACCGCGGGCCCCAGCTTCGAGGGCACGCTTGATCTCCACATCGCCCTCGAACGTCGTCAGCATGATAATCCGCGCGTCAGGGAACTCGGATCGGATGGCGATGAGTGTTTCAATTCCGCTCATATCAGGAAGACGGAGGTCCATCAGCGTGACGTGGGGCTGATGGTGACGATATTGCTCGATAGCCTCTTGCGCGCTGGCGGCCTGGGCCACCATTACCATGTCCGGCTGATTGTTAATGACGGCAGCGATTCCCTCGCGCAATAGAGGATGATCATCCACGCTGAAAACCCTGATCCGCTCTTCGGGCGTCATCCCAGCCTCCTGCTTTCGCCCTTCGGTAGCCCCGCTTGCAACATTCGGAGCTTCAGCTTCGAGAGCCATCCCCAGCGAGTATCGGAAGGCTGAAACTGAAAAGCGATATGGGAGGGCACCGACAAATCGATCTCAGTCCCGGCGGACGGACCGCTGGAGACCTTGAATTTGGCTCCAATTCGTTCAGCCCGCTCCCGCATTCCGGAGAGCCCCCAATGGCCGTCCTTCCCCAGGCGAATTACTTCGCCGTTGATCCCGCATCCGTTATCGCGGATCACAACCCTCAAGCGGCTGGGCGCGTATTCGAGCGCAGCCTCGATGTTACTCGCGCCGGAATGCCGGAAGGCATTGACGAGCGCCTCCCGGCCGATGCTGTAAACCTCGTCGCGAATCACCGTTTGCAGCGGCGTGGGAGAGCCTTCGACGATTACGCGGTAGTTCACGTCGCTGACGCCAAGTTCCTGGGGGATGCGCAGAAAGGCCAGCTTCACATCGTGGATACTCTCGGATGATCTGAGGCCCCGCAATGTGTTCCGCCCTTCGTCGATGACTTGCCTCATCAGCTGCAGAATATGGCTTAAGGATGGATGCACAGGCGAGTCGACAGGGAGCCGGTCGACAGCCACGTCCAGTTGCATGGATGCGCTGACCATGCCCTGCAGCAGCGTGTCGTGAAGTTCCTGCGCGACCCGCATGCGCTCCGCAAGCCTCTCTTCGAAGCGGAGATTCAGCGTCTTGGTCAACTGGTGGAGGCGCAGGCGATAAAAGCCGAAGACCGCCAGCACGCCTCCGAAGACGCAACCCAGGGGAAACCACCATTTGCGCCAGAAGGGCAAGCCACCATGAGTGATGGCTGCGGCGAAGACGCCTGCGGTGGGCAGAACCTCCGGAGTGAGCGGCGGCTGAAAATCAGGCCCGACGAGAAGAGCGGCGTATTGCGTCCCGGGATGCGTGGAGTTCTGCCACTGCGAGTCCGGTTGGATTTTGGTGAACGGTTGGTTGGCGAAGGGCTGCACCCACCAGGCCGTCTCGCCCTTCGCGTAAATGACGATCTGCTGCCCGGGTTTTGCTCCGGCGACGCGCCCCCGGATCGCGCTTAGCTTGTCAGGATCGCCCGCACCCGC
>CAZRKW010000434.1:0-2662 GCA_964600355.1 uncultured Acidobacteriaceae bacterium | reverse complement strand
TGTTTGTATTCCATTAGACCTATGCAGGATAGTCTCTTGTTTGACTTAACGCTCGCCAATGACTTTAGCTTTTCTAGGCTCCCCAAGTGAACTTCGCGCTAGTGTTGCGTCGACCCATTGAGACCACCCGGAAAACCCGAAACTGACCCACTACCAGCCTTTACTTGTTTGGCCTACGGGGCGAACCGCTGCTACAATGCTTGGACATGACTGATTGGCGGCAGATCCAGGCCCGCATCCGCAAGGCGAAAAACAGCCCGGACGCTTTCGTAAAACTCTCCGAACTTTTTCAGCGCACGCGCGACGGCATGGTGGCATGGGAATTAGGCGCCGTCGAAGAGAAGGCTGAACGCATGAGCGAAGCCATTAAATGGTATACAGTTGCAGCCGAGCGTTTCCGGCGTTCCGAATGGAAGAAGAAGGCGGAGGAAGCGCTCATACGGCTGGGCGCACCCATTCCAGCGCCCAAAACGGAGCCTGCCGCAGATACAGCTGACACACACGAGGAGTCTTCCCTGTCCACATCCGAGTCCACATCAAAAAATATTGAAAAAGAAACACCGCTCCCGCTCGCGTACGGCGAAATCCCTGAAGATGCCTCGAATGGCTCGGCTTCTCCGGAAGGAACGGCGCAACCGGCGACCACCGCCGCTGCGCTTGGCGACCCGGCCAGGAAGAAGCGCCGCCGGGGACGTCGCGGAGGCCGCGGCCGTCGCCGCAAGGATGGCGCCGCAGCACCGTCATTGCCGACGAAGGCCTATGCCGAATCCGTTGAAGCTCAACCTGTGACGCCGGAAACGTCCAAGCCTTTGCCGTTCCGCCAGCCGGAACCGCGTCCGGCAGCGTATGAACGTCCCGCTCGCGTCGAGCGGCACGTGCCGGAACCGGTTCGCAGCGTTCCGGTGGAAGTCGGGCCGCCGCAACTGCCCTCCGAGCGCACCGCCCATGGCCGCGCCGGCGATCCGGCGCTCGCTTCGCGGATGGCACAGCTTGACTCGATGCTGCGCCGCCTCGTTTCAAGCCCTCTGCACCGTCTTGACGAGGCCGATCAGGCGCCCGCAGGCCCGGGCGTGTTCCTGCTGTCCGATTCCGACCAGATATCCTCTTATTACATCGAGGCGTGCCAGACCCTTCGCGTCGGCCTGGGAAACCTGGCCCGGGGCTCGCGAGGCAGCAAGAGCCCTCGGGTGAGCCGGGGATTTTCCGACTCCGGCTTTAAGGAGAAGCTCGCCGAGCATCTGGGCATTCACGAGTCCAAGGTCTCGCAGTATATGAAAGATCATTGCGTCGTCCGCTGGATTCAACTGGACGACGATGCTCAGCACCTGGCGCATTTCGCCATCGGGGTTTTGCGCACGCCTCTCAATCTGGACTGACGGGTCGCGGTGGGCCGTAAAACTCGTAGTACGAAAGGCATGGCCGTAGCATTCGCCGGTGTTCCCCTTGGGCAGGCCCGGTTGCGGCCGTTCCCATTTGGTGCCGGTAATCGCCATTCAGCCCCCTAATTCCGCCATTCAAGCGACACATATGGACGTAATTTGGAAACCAGCCCAAAATCCGTAGTTGTAACAGGTTACGGACCCAGTACCATACGTAGATCATGCATTTCCGGGGATCCCAGCGCCAACGTGCCGAAGTGGCATTTATCCCAAGTGAAGTCTTAGAGGAAAGGAACAGATGCCCAACACAGTAAGCAACAAGCTCTGGAAGACTTTCGACTGGTCCCTCTGCAAAGTGGCCGGTGTGACGTACAACACCATCCAGTTCTTCAACAAGTACAATCCGAACCCGTCCTTCACGCCGAAATGGTCTGACAAGCCGTTGCTGAAGTCCTGGGAGAAGTCCAAGCCCACGCTCGGCTGGCCGCGCACGACGGACTCGCTGTGCCCCGACTGCGTCAAAGAGGCGCGCGACGCCATCATCAACGGCAAGAAGGACTGGACCGACCTCGTCCACGAGAAAGTCGGCGAGATCAAGGCGCAGATCATCGAGCGCGACGGGCAGGTCTGGATGGTGAAGGAATGCCCCATCCACGGCAAATACGAAGACCTGATGGCCGTGGACGCAAAGTTCCTCCAGTGGATCGAGCAGAACTTCCCCGGCCGCGATATCCCGGCGCACAACGACGAGGACCTGCACAAGCACGGTTCGAGCACGGTTCGCCACGGCCGCGGGGCGGTGCTGACCGTCGACCTGACCAACCGCTGCAACATGATGTGCGATCCCTGCTTCATGGACGCGAACCAGGTTGGGTACGTCCACGAGCTGAACTGGGAAGAAATTCAGGAAATTCTCGACAACGCTCTGAAGATCAAGCCGCGGCGCCAGATGTCCGTGCAATTCTCCGGCGGCGAACCCACGATGCATCCGCGCTTTACGGATGCGGTCCGGTATGCGCGCAAGATCGGCTACAACAGCGTGCAGGCGGCGACCAACGGCATCGAGTTCGCCAAGAGCAAGGAATTCTGCCGCGAGGCGTTCGAAGCGGGCATGCGCTATGCGTACCTGCAATTCGACGGCATCGGCAACGACGCGAACGGCCACCGCCAGGTGGGCAACCTGTTCGACGTGAAACTCCGCGCGATCGAGAACATGCACGAAGCTGGAATCGAAATCGTGCTGGTGACCACGATCGTCAACAACGTGAACAACGATCAGGTGG
>CAZRKW010000433.1:0-2666 GCA_964600355.1 uncultured Acidobacteriaceae bacterium | reverse complement strand
GGATCGAGGTAATCGTCGCGATGCGACCAGTAACGCTTGCCTACGATGAAATCGGGTATGCCGTCGCCATCCACGTCGCCGAAGGTTGAGCCGTGGGGTTCGGTAAAAGTGACGCCGCCGGCGTTCTTCGTCGAAAGATCGTCCATGATCATGTGCTGCACGAACGAGATGTTGCCTGCGGCGTCGCGCTTCTGCTCGAACCACGCCAATCCGTATCCATGCACGTTTAGAGCGGTGACAATGTCATTGAGCCCGTCGCCGTTCACGTCGTAAACCGCCATCACGCTTCCGCCCATGATGTTGCGGCCGTAACGCGCGAAGGCCTGAGAATGATACGTCCACGGCTCCTGCTTGCTGCCTGCGGGCGGCTGTTCCCACCACCCGAACGCATTGACGATATCCAGGCGGCCGTCGCCATTGATGTCGCCCACTCCGATGCCGTGAGCCGTTGCGTAGCCCAGTTCCGAAACGTTGTGCACGATCCACAGGCCGGTGGGATTGGCGGGATCGGGTTTTGCGTACCGGACGTAGCCATCCGCCATGTACACGAGCTCGAGTTTCCCATCGCCTTCGAGATCACGCACCACGGCAACCTCGGAGCTGAAATCCGGAACGACCAGGTATTTATCCCAGCGGCGCGACTCGCCTTTGGGATTGACGTAGAGCCACACGCCGCGATCGCCGGAAAAACTGCAATTGATTACGTCCGGCCAGCCATCGCCCGTGAAATCTCCGGAGAACTGCATCCAGTCGTCGCGGGTGTATTCGTCGGAGGGATTCGTGGTGAGGGCTTCGTAGATTTCGCGATGCGTGGTGTAGTCCGGGCCGAAGTAGATGTGCGGTCCGGAAACAATGTCCATCACGCCATCGTGATTGAAATCCGCCGCGCTGGCGCCCCAGGAATAATAGAAATCGCTGAGCCGCTGCATGCGGAAGTGGCTGGAAATTTTTTCCGGCTCGCGCGTCATGAGCGCCAGGTCTTTGTAAGCTACATCCTTGAACCGCACGTCGCCGGTGCCGCCCACATACAGCGCGATGGGGCCGTATTTTCCGGCATCGTCTTCGGCTACGCCTCCGGCGACTTCGCCGCCGTTATTCAGGAAGGATCGGACGATATTCGCGTCGAGGAATGTTTCCACGGTGTTCCATTCCCCCGCGCGGAGAGACGTGTCGGGCGGAGTGACGGGCAGAATTAGTCCGGGGGGCAGACCGGGATGCTCGCCAGGCGTTCGCGGGCGGACCGGAGCGTTCGGGTCCACGGGAGGCGCGATGCGCATTTGTCCGCCGCCGCGGCGAAGCTTGTCGCGCTTGAGTTCATGGCCCTGCGCGTCGAGTGTGAGCGCGTAGGACGCGACGTCGCCTTCACTGAGCGATACGAACACGCCCTTTATGCCGCCTTGCGGCGTCTTTTCGGCGCGCAGCAGGAGGCCGGTTTTGCAGTTCCCTTCGCATTTGAGGGAGGCGTAGAAGCCGACGTCCTGGTAGGAGCGATCGAGGACCAGCCATCCGCCGCCCGGTTGCTTCGGCGTGCCGGTGATTTCGCCGTTTTGCGCGCGCCAGGTAGCGTCTCCCAGGGTATGCCAGCCCGCGAGCGCCGATCCCTGGAAGGAATAGTCAGGGCGGAAGGAGGGTCCGGTGCCGGAGAGTCGGGCCACCGCGGCGAGTACAGCGAGCGCCAAAAACAGAATGCGTTTCCCGGACATTTTGCTCTCCCTGGGACATCACAACGAATTCGCCTACGATTCCCGTTTCCCGAAAGGCGTAATCAATATAAACACCGGTCGCGCCTACGCATACGGCGCTATGTGTTAGCAAGCGGTCCGTGCCAAGTCAAGCTGAATGCGCGCGTTTTTCGTCACCCTTCGTCCGTCGGGAAAGCCTTGCCTGGTGGCCCGCTCATGAAATATCCTCCACCGCGCGGGCGAATAAAGTGCCGGACGTGCGGACTCACGCAGGCAGGCGCGCATTCTGGAGGACGATCCCATGAGACATCTCCGTGGCTGGGCGGCCGGGGCAGTCACTGTTGCCACGCTGGCCATCGCGCTTTGCGAGGTTGTGCTTGCCGATCGCGCTGCCGACGCACCGGCGTACACGCTCACGCCTGTTGAATTCGGAATGCAGCTCAAAACGCCGGACGGGCGCGTCGTCTTTGAATATCTGACCAAGAAGCCGGACAACATCGGCCTGACATCCCCCAGCGCGGCCTGCTTTCATCCGGTGAATACTCCCTCGGGCCAGTGCATCACCAGCATCGCGCCGGACGACCACCCGCACCATCGCGGCATCTTCTTCGGCTGGCACGACAGCGCCTTTTACGAACCGCAGGTGCGGCCGAATCCGTCGCCCACATCTTCAATGCGCGCAGCCACGGTTCGCAGGGCGGACTTCTGGGGCTGGGGAGTGTTCGCTCCGCGCGACGGCCGCGTTATTCAGAATCGTGAGATCAAGCTTGTGAATGCCGACGCCGTGCACGCCGAACTCGCGATTCACAATGATTTGCTGGTCGAAAACCGCAAGATGGGCGAAGAGAATGACACGGTGAACGTCACCGAGCGCGAGGGTGTCTTTGTTCTGGACCTGAGCTACACGATCGCGCCGACCGTGGAATACCGGCTCAACCAGAACGCCTTTGGCGGCTTCGACGTGCAATGCCGCAAGGATGGCGA
>CAZRKW010000432.1:0-2672 GCA_964600355.1 uncultured Acidobacteriaceae bacterium | reverse complement strand
CACCAACGAGCGCGACGCCCTGGGCGACAATCTGGTGCCCGACTACATCACGCACGTGCAGGAGGGCGGTTTCTACGGATGGCCGTGGTGGTATATGGGCGGACATCATGACCCGCGGCTAATGGGCACTCGCCCGGAATTGAAGGACAAAGTGATCACCCCGGACGTGGTCCTGCAGCCGCACAACGCCTCCCTGGGAATCACGTTCTACGACGGCAAGCAGTTCCCCAAGCAGTTCGACGACGACATCTTCGCCTCCGAACACGGCTCTTGGAACAAGTCGGTGCGCGTGGGCTATGAAGTGATCCGCATCCCCCGCCATCAGACAGGCAAAGCCACCGGCGAATACGAAGATTTCCTCACGGGATTCGTGCTACCCAACGGGCAAGTCTGGGGACGTCCAGTAGGCATTGCGGTCGCCCAGGACGGATCACTCCTGGTAAGCGACGACGGGTCGAACTCGATCTGGCGGGTCAGCTACACCGGCAAACAGTAGACAAGCATTAACAGGGTTGCAGAAGAGAAGAGAAGAGAAGAGAAGAGAAGAGGGCCAAACCCGCGAGCCGGCGCAAACCACCGCGGCTCGCGGGCCAAGTTTAGGTTCAATCAATCTAGTCCCCGGCAGCCGCGGCGTAAGCCAGCCGGCCCTCGGTAAGCGAATCAGCCAGCACGCGCCTCACGGAAGCAAGCGTCGATGAAGACACGGCCTTTTCCCGCGACACGCTGAGCTCGGCGATCTTGCGCGGAAGGTCTTTGCGGCGGTCGAGAGAGAGACCGATCTCTTTAAGCAGGTCGCCCGCGAGATTCGGGTCGTCGGTGCGTTCCACCCCCCAGAAGCGCAGCCTTTCTTCATTCTTCTGCAGGAGTTGCAGCGACTCTTCCAGCTTCTTCATCGCCGCGTTGAACGAGGACGCCAGAAAATAGACCGGCAAGGTCCAGCCATCCCGGCTGAACACTGCCCGGACCCTCACGTCATACTTCCCGCTCTGGTTCTTCTCAATCGCGCACAGATAGCGGTTGGCGGAAGCATTGCTCTTAGCGGGCATAGTACCCTTAGGCCTCTCGTTTCCAGTAATGATCCCGAACGCCGCCGTGTGCGACGCCCGGTGCCGCTCTCTGCCTGCCAAAGAGCGAACGTGCATGCTGCTCGAATGAGTTCTTTTTGCCGGCATTGAATCCTCCTGAAGCAATCGACGTGTTGCCAGTTTCCGGCTGGTGAGGGGAGACCCGCCTTCGAATCGTCCCCGCTGGCGACGGGGCAGGCTCTACGGACGCCTTTGATTTTACCGAAACGCGAGACAAGGGGGCAAGTGGCACTTACGCAAATTTAAAGCCTTTATAATCAGTTATATACAGGAAATATGACCGTTTGTGGCCATTTGCTGGCGGCCGACAGTATGGTGCGTGGCTAGGTGGAGGAGGTGAGGCGTTTCACCGCTTCTTCGTTGATTGAGAGCTTTCCTTCCGACTTCAAACGGTCCACCAGCGCCGTGTGGAACGCGGAGAACGCCGCTTCCTGCTTGGATTGCACCAGTTGGTGCTGGATATCTTTCGACTGCTTCGCAAAATCCTCGGGATTGGGCGCGTCATGCTCGGCGATTTTATAAACGAGCCAGTTGGTTCCCATCTGGGTCGCTTTGCTCGCCTGGCCGACGGACATTTTGAAGGCCTCGCCCAATTGCTGGCCCGTGCCAACATCGGGCACCGACCCGTTTCGGGCAAACGCGTCGGATGTTTTCACGTCCACTCCGAGGGATTTCGCGGCTTTCTCGAAGTCCTGGCCGCCCGCGACGAGCTTGGCCAGTTCATCTGCCTTGGACTTGGCTACATCCAGCGATTTTTCCGCCTGATAGTCGGCAACCACCCGGTCATGCACCTCGGCGAGCGCAGCCTGGTGGACCGGCGCGATATCTTTCAAGGTCAGGATCGCGTACCCCGAATCCAGCCGCAGCGGCTGGCTCAACTCACCCTGGTGAAGTTCGAAGAGCGTTTCGTGCAGATCGGGCGAATTGCCCAGCTTCCCCAGGGCTTCCGTGGTGGAAGCTGGTGCGGTCTCGCCCACCTCGAGATTGAATTTCTTGGCCAGGTCTTCCAGCGGTTGCCGGTCGGACTGGCGCACCGCGCTGGCCATCTGGTTCGAAATGTCGGTGGCCTCGGCATTCACTTTGTCGTCCAGCACCATAGGCAGGATCGAGTCGCGCACTTCCTCAAAGCTCTTGGTATGTGCCGTTTCGCGGTCGAGCACCTTGATGATGTGGAAGCCGTACTCGGTCTTCACCAGGTCCGATACCGTTCCCTTGGGCTGGCTGAAGGCCACCTGCTGAAACGCCGGAACCGTCTGGCCTTCGACGATCCAGCCCAGGTCGCCGCCTTTGGGCTTGGAAGCGTCGTCCTCGGAATATTTCTTGGCAAGATCTTCGAAATTGCCGCCTTTTTTCGCCTGCTTCAGAGCGTCCTCGGCCTTCTGGCGGATTTCGGCGACCTCGGCGTCGGTCTTCCCGACAGTCTTGAAGAGAATGTGCTCCACGTGGGCGCGATTCTGCACCTTGTAGGCGTCGATGTTCTGGTTGTAGTAATTGCGGAGCAGATCGTCGCCCACCTGCGTGTTGGCCCGGAGTTTTGCCAGGTCGAGCAGGGCGTAGCGGGCCGAGCGCTTCTCGGGAATCTGGTAT
>CAZRKW010000431.1:0-2681 GCA_964600355.1 uncultured Acidobacteriaceae bacterium | reverse complement strand
GACAGGCCTCATGAATCGCGCTCTTGGCATCCCGATGTTCGTTTCGCTGCGCTGCTAGGGCAAAATCGATCATCAGGATGGCGTTCTTCTTCACCAGACCGATCAATAAGATGATTCCAACCAGGGAGATCACATCGAGGTCCCGGTGGAAGATCATCAAGGCCAGGACCGCCCCCACCCCCGCCGACGGCAAGGTGGAAAGAATCGTGACGGGGTGAATATAGCTCTCGTAGAGCATTCCCAGAACGATATAAACCGCCAGCAGAGCCGCAGCGATCAGCATGGGTTGGGTGGAAAGCGAATCCTGGAAGGCCCGCATCGTTCCGGAATAGACGCTGCGAATCGAGGCCGGCATGCCGATTTTCTGCTCTGCCTGCCCAATCGCCTGAACCGCATCGCTCAAGGCCACGCCCGGAGCCAAATTGAAAGAAATCGTGACGGCGGGAAACTGCCCGTCGTGGTTGATCGCCAAGGGAGCAATCCGCTTTTCGAAATGCGCCACCGCGCTCAGTGGCACCACACCGCCGGTGTTGGAATGAATGTAAACATAGTTGAGAGCCTGGGGGTCCTGCCAGAACTTGGGCGCCACTTCCATCACCACGTGATATTGGTTGAGCGACGTGTACATCGTGGAAACCTGGGATTGGCCAAAAGCGTTATAGAGAGTTGAATCCATCAATTGGGCTGTGATTCCGAGGCGGGCCGCCGTCTGGCGGTCATACACGAGGCGCGCCTGCAGACCGCTGTTCTGCTGGTCCGTGTCCACATCCGTGAGTTCGCGCAATTTTCTAATTTGGTCAAAGACGATTGGGCCCCATTGAACCAGATCGTCGACGCTGTCGGATCGCAGCGTGTATTGATATTGTGCGTTGCCCGGCTTCGCGCCAATTTTCAGCGTTTGACTCGCCTGCAAAATTCCCCGCGCTCCCGGCACGCTGTTGAGCTTGGGACGCAGACGGTCGATCACCTGGCTGGCCGTGAGTTTCCGCTCTTCGAAAGGCTTCAGGGTCACGAAGCCTGACGCGGTGTTTACAGGACCGTTGCCGCCGGTAAAGAGCACGGCCATGGCTACCGCGGGATCAGACTTGAGGAGATCGACGAAGCGGGAAGTCAGCTGCTGCATGGCCTGGAACGAGATGTCCTGGGAGGCGCGGACGCCGCCCCGCACGTTGCCGGTGTCCCCCAAGGGGAGAAATCCCTTGGGCACAATCGCGAGGAGATAAACGTTCACGGCAATCGTAATCAACAGGATTCCCAGCGTGAACGCCTCATGCCGCAATACCCATTTCAGCCCGCGATCGTAAGCCCGCACCAGGAAATCAAAGGCGCGCTCATTGACGCGATAAACCCGCCCGTGCGCCAGTCCGTGTTCCCGTTTCAGAAGGCGGGCACACATCATGGGGGTCATCGTGAGGGAAACGAGCAGGGAGACCAGAATGGCCACCGAAAGCGTGATGGCAAACTCGCGGAACAGGCGGCCGACGAGTCCGGACATCATCAGGATGGGAATGAATACGGCGACCAGCGAGGTGGTCATGGAAAGAACCGTGAAGCCAATCTCTTGGGCACCATTCAAGGCGGCTTCCATGGGGCGCATCCCCTGCTCGACATGCCGGCTGATGTTCTCGATGACGACAATCGCATCGTCCACGACGAATCCCGTGCAGATCGTGAGCGCCATGAGGGAGATATTGTCGATGCTGTAGCCGAACAGATACATCACGCCAAAAGTGCCGAGCAGCGCAACGGGAACCGCGACACTCGGAATCAGCGTTGCGCGCGGACTTCGCAAAAAGACGAAGACCACGAGAACGACGAGTCCGATGGAAATCAGCAGAGACCGCTCCGCTTCCTGGACCGCGGGATGAATGATGGTCGAGCGGTCAAACATGACCACCACATCGATTCCCACCGGCAGCGAGGCTTTGAGCGAAGGGATCGCATCACGGATCCGCTGGTTGGTTTCGATGATATTGGCATTGGGCTGCCGAAAGATGTTCAGCGTGACGCAGGGCTGGCCGTCAAAAAATCCGGCGGTGCGAATGTTCTCGACCGAATCCTGGACGTCCGCGATATCAGACAATTTGATTGCAGCGCCCTTGTGATATCCGACGATCAGCGGTTTGTAATACTCGGCCTTGAGGAGTTGGTCGTTGGCAAGGATATCCGCAGTGCGAGTGCCGTCCCAGATCTGGCCCTTCGGCACGTTTGCATTTTGCTGGCTCAGCATGTTCTTCACATCCTGCAGGCCGAGCCCATAGCTGTTCAATTGCGTGGGATTGACATCGACGCGAACTCCCGGGAGCGAACTCCCGCCGATGTACACCTGCCCCACGCCGGGAATCTGCGACAGTTTCTGCTCCATGACAGTCGATGCGGCATCGTAGAGTTGCCCGGCATCGTGGATCTTGGACGTGAGAATGATCACAAAAATGGGAGAATCGGCCGGATTCACCTTCATATATGTCGGATTGTTCGGAAGGTTCGACGGCAGGTAACTACGCGCGGCGTTGATGGCCGCCTGCACGTCTCTGGCGGCGCCATCGATATTCCGGTTCAAGTCGAACTGCAGGGTTATCGAGGTGCTGGCAAGATAGCTGGAGGAACTCATCTCCGTAATGCCGGCAATGCGACCGAACTGGCGCTCGAGCGGCGTGGCAACCGACGAAGCCATGATTTCC
>CAZRKW010000430.1:0-2688 GCA_964600355.1 uncultured Acidobacteriaceae bacterium | reverse complement strand
TACGTGGAATTCCGGCGGATTCGCTCGGTCTTGCTCACTTCCACAAGGCGCCCGTCATGAATTGTGAGAACGACGGAACCGTATCGAATTCCCCGGATGGCGACGGCCAATTCCTTAAGCAGGTCACGTTCGCTCTCCGAGAATTCCAGGCTCCAATTCTGTGTGTCGGTGCTGCTCATTCACCCCGGCTCCTTGTATGCTCGGCCCAAAAACAAAAAACCCACCGGCCAGCGTTTCTGGCGGTGGGTCATCACAACTCGCAGCTAGTATTCAGCGCTTAAACGGCTCTGACTAGCCTCCCAATGCCAGAAGACACCCCGAATGAGCCGAGACAACAATTCTTCGATTCAATCTTCTGGTTGAGGAATCTCACAAGCGGCACCTTACAGGATCATCTTTTTCGTGTCAACACAAAAAACGAGTGGATACCGATAAGATTTGGGGCAAGAGTTTTCCGATCCTTGCTACTCTGGCCCTCAGATCGCCAAAATCTTGTTTCCTTGGCATCGCCATCGCGAAAGGCTCATTTCGTTAGGAATCCTTTAACGAAAGAATAACGCACTTTTCTTTCGTTATCTAGCGGAAGGCTTTTCGACTCGACGAAAGGTCACTCTGAGTTCTGAAATCCCCTTATCAATCGGTAAAGCTATTGGCAACGACATACCCAAGCGCGGAATAACCAGCTAGCCTCTTCTTGTACATCCGAGCGAGTATGGGTACGAGCACATCCGAATAGTCGTATACAAGCACTTCCTTTTTGTTCTCGTGAAGACGATGTAGTCGGCCTACGTATTGCTGGAGTGTTCCTCTCCACGAAATCGGCATCGCAAGAAACAATGTGTCAAGGCGAGCATCATCGAAACCTTCACCAAGATAGCTTCCCGTCGCCAGAATCATACGTGGCTCGTGAGTGGAAACAAGTGCGAGGGATTCAGTTACTTGCTTTCTTTGTTTCGCGCCCATACCGCCCTTCAAAACAAAGACGTGCTGGCAAATACCGCGTAGGCGTCCAGCAAGATAGTCCAGATGTTCCTTCCTACTCGTCAAAACAAGGGGGGAACGCCCGTTAGACAAAGCTTGCCGCAAATCTTGGACGATCAGATCGTTTCTCTCATGGTCCGTGACTAACGCGCCGTAAATGTCCTGGATTGTGGTTTCGTTCTCTGAACGATTCCAGCCAAAATTGGTGAATCGCGGTATGACCTTGTGTTCGAGTGGCGAAGACTGAGCCGCTTTCTTGGGGCTAAGATGAAAGCGAATAGGTCCGCATTGCATGGAAATGATGGGATGGTGCCCGTTCTTCCGGGTCGGCGTGGCAGTCAGTCCGAGGACATACTTTGCTCTGACCTCGCGAAGCACACGCTCGAATGTGAACGCTGCGAGATGGTGGCATTCGTCAACAATGACGTGGCCGTATTCGGCCACAAAATCTTGAACCGAACCTTTGCGCTGTAAGCTTTGGATCACAGCGACATCGACAATGCCTGTCCTCTTGCTCTTTCCTCCTCCGACTTGCCCAATATTGGCAATTGGCAATTCTAAGAAGGCTGCCAATCGTTCGCGCCACTGGTCCATCAATTGACGGCGATGCACGAGAATCAGCGCACTGACACCTCTCTGAGCAATAAGGCACGCTCCGATCACAGTCTTTCCAAAGGCGGTAGGCGCGGACAGTATCCCCTGGTCATGCGCGAGTAATTTCTTCACCGCGTCCCGTTGTTCGATGCGCAGTTCTGCGTGAAAGGAAACATCAATATGTCGTCCAGTGGTTCGTTCATCTTGAATCTCGGTTCTGACACCATACTCATTCAATAAGTTGACGACTTCCTCTAAGCATCCTCTCGGAAGGCCGATGTGTTCGGAGAAGCTCTCGCTGCAAGATATGACACGCGGTTTGCCATAGGTCGAGAGCCGCATAGCCTGGGCTTTGTAGAATTCAGGATTCTGAAAAGCGGCAATACGAATTAGGCGGTCCTGCATGGAGGACGGGAGGCCCTTTTTTTCCACATAAACCAGGTTGCTGGTGATCAACCGAGTAGTCGTTGGCAACGAGTCTGTGATTCTTGTTTCATTCCTGCTCCGTGACGGTCGCCACAACCACGGCGGCTCGCCGTCGCTTTCTTCGGGCAGGTTAAGGTGCACTCCTAATGTGTTCCCTTCGGGTGCGATTTCGTGGATCAACTTGGCTAACGTGTCGGTCCGAAGCTTCTGGACTGACTCTAGGAATTTCCACTGATCCGAGTACGGTTCGAAAAGCTCATTCAAGAACACGCTGTTGCCTTGTTCTCTAGGACCTTTTTGCAATGGCAATGCAATCAGATTCCCGAAGCCGCCCTTGGGCATAGTGTCCTGACTTGGGAACAGACGGTCGTATGAGTCGAGGCCAATTTCATGTCTCTTTTCCATAGTCCGTGTCAGCAGTGCACAGCCAAGCCTTCTGGCATCGGCAGCAGATATTGGGCGATCGAAGAACATCCAGATATGCGCGCCGTTTCCCGAACGTGATCGCTCGATAGCCGGTGTCACCAGGAAGCGTCGGCACGTCTCAAGAAACGCAGCGGCATCGGCCATCCACGATTTCTTATCGAAATCGACCGCAAGAAGCCAGCACGTTTCATCCGGCAGGAGTGGGTAGATACCTATTGTCTGCTTCCCGGTGAGATGTTTTCGAATTACGTCATCCGTCAG
>CAZRKW010000429.1:0-2688 GCA_964600355.1 uncultured Acidobacteriaceae bacterium | reverse complement strand
AAGCATTTCGTGAACTTCAGGAATTACTTGCGAAACATCTCGTTGTTGCAGGACTGATTGCCAATGCTTCAAGCAATGCTTCCACTGAATCTTCGATTGAAACATTTGGTGCACCGCGAAGGCTTGTTGCGATTGCGCGAAGTGTGCGCTTGCGTCAGGAAGATGTAACGCGTGAAGTGATCGGCCCTCCGAAATCGGTGGCCTTTGATAATGTCGGCGAGCCGACCAGGGCGGCGATCAGCTTCGCGGAGAAGCAGGGAGTCCCGCTATCGCAAATTTCTGTTGTTAATACTCCGAAGGGCGAGTGCCTGGCGGTGAAGCAAACGGTGATCGGGCAGCCGGCCGGGCAGGTGCTTGAGAAGATTCTGCCCCAAGTGATCGGCGAAATTACGTGGCCGCGTTCGATGTATTGGACAGGGGCCAAGGGCTCGCGCTTCATCCGTCCGATCCGCTGGATCGTGGCGCTGCTCGGTGGCAAAGTGATTCCGGTGTCTTTTGCCGAAGTGCATTCGGGAAGTCGCACCGAGGGGCACCGGTTTCTGGGGAAGAAGGCCATTCCGGTCGCGAGCCCGGCGGACTACGAGTCGCGGCTAAAGAACAATTTCGTATTGTTCCGCCCCGAGGAGCGCCGCACGAAAATCGAGACGGAGCTGCGGTCGCTTGCTTCGCGTAAGAACCTTCGAGCGCATGAGGATTCGGGTCTTCTCGACGTGGTGACCTATCTCAACGAATATCCCTCGGTAATCATGGGCAATTTCGACGCCGGCTTTCTCGATCTGCCCGAGGAGATTCTGATCACGGTGATGCGCGGCCATCAGAAATATTTCGCCGTCGAGAGTCGCGACGGGGAACTGGTACCTAATTTTCTGGCGGTGATCAACCTGCCGGGGGATCCAAAGGGCTTTATCCGCGCAGGGCATGAGCGCGTGATTCGTGCGCGGTTTGCCGATGCGCAATTCTTCTGGACTGCCGATCAGAAGATCAAGCTGGGTGAATACCTCCCGAAACTGGCGACCGTGACCTACGAGCGGCGCCTGGGGAGCTACGGCGACAAAGTCGAGCGCATGCGTGCCCTGGCGCGCTGGCTGGCCGAGCAGTGGTTCAGCGCGGGCGTTGCCAAGGCGGACGTCGCTGGTTCTGACAGGGCAGCGGAGCTTGCAAAATGCGATCTGGTGACGGAAATGGTGCGCGAGTTTCCCGAGTTGCAGGGAGTTGTAGGGGGCCTGTACGCGCGCGCACAGGGAGAGCCTGAGGAAATCGCTTGGGCGGTCTACGATCAGTACAAGCCGATTGGACTGGACGATCCGCTACCGAGAAATCTTACCGGCTGTGCCGTCGCGCTGGCTGACAAACTCGATTCGGTGGTGGCATGCTTCGCGGTGGGCGCAATTCCAACAGGCTCGAGTGATCCCTTTGCTTTGCGGCGGGCGGCGATTGGGATAGTTAAGATAATACTTGAATATAAATTGCCGCTTTCACTTTCGGCGGCAATATCGGCAGCGGCAAAATTCCTCAAAGAACATCGCTCCAACATAGAAGCGTCCGAGGCTTCCCAGAAGCAGGTGCTCGAATTTCTGCTGGAGCGGGCGCGGTACATATTGAAGGAGCGCCGCGGCTTTGCCTTCGATGAAATTAACGCGGCGTTTGCGGCGGGGTCGGACGACCTCGTGGACGCGGTTGACCGCGTGGCTGCGCTGCAGACGATTCGCGGCAGCAAGAACTTCGCTCCGCTCGCTGCCTCGTTCAAGCGCATCCGCAACATATTGGAGAAGTCGGCCGGGAAGGGCGATAAGGTTCAGGGGGTGGTGAATCAAGAGTTGCTGCGGGAACCGGCGGAGCAGCAGTTGCAGATGGTGGCGCAGAGAGTGGGCGCGGAGGCGTCGCGCAAGAAGAAGGAAAAGAAATATCGAGCGGCACTGGAAGAAATCTCGGAGCTTCGCCCCGCCGTGGATTTTTTCTTTGACAAGGTTATGGTGATGGTTGAAGACGAGGAAGTTCGCAGGAACCGTATCGCGCTGCTCGGGGGGTTGTTGAAAGAGTTCTCTACGATCGCCGACTTCTCGGAGTTGAGCGCAGAAGAAGCCCAGGCCAAGAATTAGATTTGGCTCGTTAAAATTTTATTGAGGCGATGCTTTACTTGTGGGCGCGCCGACAAATTTTAAAATTAAAAATTTAAGGTGAAAGTTAGAGGAGAAAGATGAAATACGTTTATTTCTTTGGGGCTGGTAAAGCGGACGGCAATGGCGAGATGAAGGAGATTCTGGGAGGTAAGGGCGCGGGTCTGGCGGAGATGACCCGCATCGGGCTTCCCGTACCGGCCGGCTTCACGATTACGACCGAGACCTGCGACTACTATCTGACGCACGTTAAGAAATATCCCAAGGAATTGCGCGCGGAAGTGTCGAAAAACATCGCGCACCTGGAGAAGCTGACCGGCAAGAAGCTTGGCGATGCGAAGGATCCGCTGCTCGTGAGCGTGCGCTCGGGATCGGCGAAGTCCATGCCGGGAATGATGGAGACGATTCTGAACCTGGGCTTGAACGACAAGTCCGTGGAAGGACTCGCCAAGGCGACCGGCAATCCTCGTTTTGCCTACGATGCCTACCGTCGATTCGTGCAGATGTATTCGAGCGTTGTGATCGGCCTGCCCAAGGAAGACCTCGAGACCCGCCTGCGCAATCTGAAGAA
>CAZRKW010000428.1:0-2690 GCA_964600355.1 uncultured Acidobacteriaceae bacterium | reverse complement strand
AACTCCAGATAAGCCCCGTTCCGCGCCTCCTCCTGCATTTGCGCTACGGTGGTGTGCTGAAGCGTGGGGTGCGTCACCACCACGTGCTTGATTCCCATCCGATGGGCTTCGCTCGTCAGCAGCAGCGCATCCGGGGGCTGTACATGGCCGGTGGCCAGCACCAGATTGTATTTGATGATCAGCTTCATCACCTCGATCGTCTCCGGCAGCAGTACGCCGTTTTTCGATACGGGAACGTACGGCCGGTTCTCGGCGTGCGCCTGTGCGTTCTCCGCGTCTTTGGTGGGCATGAACACAAGTTTCAGGTAGCTGCCTTTGATCATGGCCTGGATTTCCACCGCGCGAGGATTGATCCCGCCCACGGACCGGTTCAGAACAAGCGTTCCCCAGGACTGAAACCCGGGCACCAGCTGATTGATCATGTAGGCGAGCTGCGCGGTAGGCACTTCGTGGCTCTTGAGCACGGCGCCGCGCATGCCCTGCGCCTTGGCTCTCTTCGCGAATTCCAGCGCGTCATACCGTCGCGGCTGCATATCCGGATCGGAGTGCGCGTGAATATCGATAATGCCCTCCAACTGTGCCCAGGACGGCCCGGCAAACGCCATCAGGGCCGCCAGCAGAAGAACGAATCGCAACAATTCTTTGCTCATCGTTTTGCTCATCGTTTTACTTGCCGTTTTATTCGTCATCGATTCCTTCTCCTACCAACAGCGTTCCATCGCAACCGGCACACTTATACACCCGCCGCGCTGGGGCGTTAAACAAATCTTCTTCACAGAATCTTTTATTGGGTTGGCTGATGTTCCGCGCAGGAGCGCGCGCCGAGTCGTCAGCACTAATGCGCTGGCTGAGCCTTGCGCACGGAGGCAGTCAGGTATAGATTGTCGGTCGAACGGCAGGCGCAATCGGAAATTCGGCTGGAGCGCTAAAGGCGGACATCATGACGAAATCGAATGCACGAAGACCCAGGCTTACGTCGATAACGTGGCTCATTTTCGCACTTCTTCTCCTTGCCGCAATCGTCCGGATAGAGGCTGCCCCGCGCAAAGCAGCGGCAGCACAGTCCGCCGCGAGTGCCGTAGCGGTCGATGCCGACGATATCGGCGGCGTGGTGACCAGTTCCAACGGCCCGGAAGCCGGCGTCTGGGTGATCGCCGAGACCGACCAGCTGCCTACCAAGTTCCGCAAGATCGTGGTCACCGACGACCATGGCCGCTACCTGATTCCCCAATTGCCGGTAAAGAAGTACGAAGTCTGGGTGCGAGGGTATGGCCTGGTGGATTCGCCCCACGTGGAAGCAATGCCCGGCAAGGAATTGAACCTGACCGCCTTGATCGCTCCGAATCCCGCAGCGGCCGCGCAATACTATCCCGCCGACTACTGGTATTCGCTCGCGCAAGTGCCCCCCAAAAGCGAATTTCCCGGCACCGGTCCGCAGGGCAACGGAATCAACCCCGCGATGAAGACTCAGGCGGACTGGTTGTGGCAGATGAAAGCCGGGTGCGAAACCTGCCACCAGATCGGCGACAAGGCCACCCGCCAGATCGAGCCGCAATTGGGGAGCTTTCCCACCTTGCTCGATGCCTGGGACCACCGCGTCCGCGTCGGCCAGGATGGCACGGGCATGAGCGCCTCGATGGACAACTACGGGCGCAACCGCGGCCTCGGTATGCTCGCGGACTGGACCGATCGCATCGCCAAAGGCGAGTTGCCGCCCGCGCCGTCGCGTCCGCAGGGAATCGAGCGCAACATTGTCCTCACAGCGTGGGAGTGGGGAACCGCGGCCACCTTCGCTCACGATGAACTCACCACCGACAAACGCCATCCCACAGCCAACGCGAATGGCACGATCTACGGCGTGGATTGGGGCAATGACGATCTGCTAATGGTCGATCCAGTTGAACACACCGCGACACGAGTGCGCCTCCCCGTGCGCGAAGAAGGCATTCCGCCAGGAAAAGTGCAGAGCATGCCGGAGCCTTCACCCTACTGGGGCAAGCAGCTGTATTGGTATGACCCCGCCACGCCCACGAACATGGCCATCGATAGCAAGGGCCGCGTGTGGATGCCCGCACGCTTTCGCAAACCGGAAAACCAACCAGCCTTCTGTAAAGAGGGTTCCAGCCTTCCATGGGCCAAGATGCAGCCGATCCCGCGCGGCTGGCGGCAGATGGAATATTACGATCCCAAGACGAGGCAGTTCACCATGGTGGACACCTGTTTCGATAATCACCACGTAACCATCAGCGATGACGAAGTGGTTTACGGCAGCGGCTCGCGAACCGGCAATATCGGCTGGGTGGACATCAAAGTCTGGGACGCAACCCACGACCCCGAGAAGTCCCAAGGCTGGTGCGGCGGATATTTCGACGTCAACGGCAATGGCAAGTACGATCCGGACGTCGACAAGAAATGGGTGCTCATGGGCGAGTACGGAATGTCCGCCAGCCCGAAGGATAACAGCGGCTGGGCGGCCATTCCCGGAGTGCCCGGCCACATCGTGCGCATCGACCGGCACACCTGCGCGACCGAAGTCTACGAGCCGCCGTTCAACAATCCGGATGCGCCGGGCAAGCTCAGCTTCGGCCCGCGCGGGATCGACGTGGACACCAACGGCATTGTCTGGACGGCGCTAGCCGGCAGCAGCCACATGGCCAGCTTCGACCGCACAAAATGCAAGATCAAGACCG
>CAZRKW010000427.1:0-2698 GCA_964600355.1 uncultured Acidobacteriaceae bacterium | reverse complement strand
CGTCTTGGGTGAATAGGTAGAGCGTCGACCGAAATTCGGCACTCCCCCGCCGAAAACGCCGGAGTGGAGATCCTGGGCCGGGCCGGTGATTTCGATCTGGTAGTAGTCCAACCCTCGCAGACCGTAGGTGATCGAGGGCACACCCTTGGCGAGCATGGAAGTGTCGGACACGACGAGCGCATCCGCTTTGAGGCGCTCGCGGTTCTGCTTCACAAAATCCCACAGACTGACACTGCCGACTTCTTCTTCTCCCTCGATCATCACCTTTATATTGATGGGAAGCTTGCCATCGGTCTTCAACAGCGCCTCGATCGCCTTGATGTGTATGTGGACCTGTCCTTTGTCGTCCGCTGTGCCACGGCCATAGAGATTGCCGTTGCGAACGGTGGGTTCAAAGGCGGGGGTAGTCCATAGATCGAGGGGTTCGGCCGGCTGCACGTCGTAGTGCCCGTAAAAAAGAATCGTAGGTTTTCCCGGAGCGTGAAGAGACTCGCCATAGACGAGCGGGTGCATTTTCGTGGGAACGATTTCGATTTTCTCGAGGCCGGCGCCGCGAAGCTTCTCGGCGACCCATTGCGCGGCGCGTTCGATATCGGGCTTGTGCTCGCTCTTGGCGCTCACGCTTTGAATGCGCAAGAACTCGGTAAGCTCGCGGATGTGATCGTCGCGCCTGGATTCAATGTAATCGATGAGTGTCATGCGGCCCCCGCGCCGGAATGAATCGGAGGCTTCGGACATTAATATAGCCCGATTGCCTTAGCCTCACGGCTCCCAAGCAGGTCACATATTACGGAAAAGGTCCTGTTTACAACAGCATTTTCGCACTCTGCTCTTTTGGGCACTGCCGCAAGCAGGTTCCGTTGACTCACCCTTTTTCGCCATGCACGATAGATTTATGACAACGACAGAAACGCAAGCCAGCTCCCAGCGCCGAAGTTCGCGCGTCTTTACGCGGATCTCCGTGCGCGCCCAGGGAAAAACGAATGACGGGCGCAAGTTTCGCGAAAACAGCCATACCGTGGTGGTGAATGCGCACGGCGGGCTGATTTACCTGCAGCAAGACCTCGAAATGGGCGCCGAACTCATATTGATCAATCCGATCACCGAAGAAGAGCAGGAATGCCGCGTGGTCTACCTCGGGGACACGTCCGACAAGGGAACGCGCATCGGCGTCGAGTTTTTGTCGCCGAGCCCGCACTTCTGGGGCGTGGAATTTGCACAGTCCGATTGGACCGGTCCGGCGCCACAAAAGCGCGTCAACTAGGACTGTCGCAGTAGACAAGACCCCCGGCCTGCCAGCACAAACACATCGCAAAAATGATTCAGTGCAGGAAGCAAAGGCTGACCACAGCGTTTAGATACTACGCTGCGTCTGTTTGCCTGTTGCACCGCTCCGGAAGGACACCACGACCGGCGGGAAATAAGATTAATTTGCGTGGACGAGCCACAAGCTTGCTCTTCAGCGTAAGAGCCCATATTGCAAGAACAGGGGCCAGAATCAGGAAGCCGAAAACTGTCAGAGTCACATCAGCCGCCAGACGCATCGTAGACCTCCTAAACTAGAAAGCCGAGCGATGAAACCGCGAGGTTCGGGGAGCTCGTTATACGGCTTTCCAACTTTGGGGCGGGCACTACGTCCTCGGTTCGCTCGAAATAAGCGAAGAACTCCCCCGGAAAAAGGCAGGATAGCCGCCGCGCCATCTCCTGGGCTTTCTTCGCGCAGCTGACGGACTCGATGAAGTGAAGGCTGCCGTCCGCTTGGGTTGTGAAGATATCAAACATAGCTATCATTTTCCGTCTCGATGCCTTTGCCGTGAATACAGTACAGTCGGTGTTAGGCACCTCAATTACCATTATTGATGCCCTGCAACGTAAGTAAAATCTTATAGATCCAGCTCCGACGCTTGCACGGTTAGATCCCCGCCCAGGTAAAATTTGCTCGAACCCGCAGCTTGGGCTTCGTGGTTATGGTACTGGAACCAGAGATGCCCTACTTGGTGGCAGCCGCCTGGTCCTTTTCGAGCTGCACCAGCCGCTCGCGAGCTCCCGCGTGAACGGGATTAATCTCGAGAACCTTCGAGTATAAGATGCGCGCGCGCGACGGAAGCTGCATCGACTCGTAGAGTTCAGCGAATTGGATATAGGGAACCGTATTCCAGGGATCGAGTTCGATGGCGCGCTGGAACTCTTCGATCGCTTCTTCACGGTATTGCGCGACTGAACTGAGGCTGCGCGCCAGCAACGCGTGATAGCGCGCCTCATCAGGCGAAAGCTCGACGCACTTGCGCAGCCAGACGATGGATCCGACGAAATTCGAGGCGCGCAGGCACTCGGTGGCGCGGGAGAGACACTGATCCACCGTTTCCTGGGAGGCCGTTTTTGATCGATGCAGGCGGAAGGCTCCTGAATCTGCCAGGCGTGCGTCGTACTCGGCGCGTTGCTTGGCATCCGCTAGCGTCTTATAAGCGGTGGTGGCGACGCCCATTAGCTCCTTGAGGCGCCCCATTAATTCGGGGCTGCTCATGTGGTGGTCGGGGTGGAATTTTTGCGCCAGGGAGTAAAAGCTCTGTTTGATGTGCTTTGCGTCCGAGTCCGGCGAAGCCCCGAGAAGCTGATAGAAGGTGCCTTTTCGCGCCAGTTCGAGCGATTCGACCAGTTCACGCTCAAATTTGCCGCAGGCATCGTCTTTCACTTTGAA
>CAZRKW010000426.1:0-2734 GCA_964600355.1 uncultured Acidobacteriaceae bacterium | reverse complement strand
TGTCGCCGCCGCCGTTCTTAGGTGTGTTGCAGGTGCGTATCGTTGAAGCGAGTCGGGTACTTGAGCCCAAACCCGAGCATCCGATCCAAACCGATATGACCGATCCAGATCAATCCGTACGGCACGAGAGTGGGGTGTGCGGCAAGAATCGAATACCCAATGAGGATGAGCGGGCCTGTTGACGTATGGACGATATTGTAGGCAGCGGCCCCGACCTTGACGCCCGCCAAATATCCCAAGAGCGAGAGATCGGGTACAAGGAATAGGGCGGCGAACAGTGTCCAACTCGAACGTGATTCTCGATAGATGAGGAGACTGACGGCGAGCAGGACGCCGCCTTCGATACGAAGGGGCAGACCGGTTTTGGGGAGCATTTGAAATCTTAGCACGGCACCAATTTCGTACAGGTGATGAAGACTCGTGGGATGGCAATCAGATCAGAGCCGCCGCGCTTGCCCCGTCATTTCGACAAGAACGTCTCTCGCCTCTGCCGGACTTCTCACCTCGCGCAGGAATGCAATGCGTGCTCCACGCATACCCTCTTGCGTTTTCAGGCGGACATGAAAGCCCAGACGGTCCGCCGAAGTCATCACCGCTTCCTGAGCCTCTATTCCAGCAAATGCCTTGGTAAGCAGGGTTAGCGCGTCGGCGTGATCGGCGTTCATGTGCTGGACGATGCCCATGGCGGAGTCAGCCAGCGGGTCGGGTTGACCGCTGTAATATTCCGAGGCAGGGACCCAGCCCATCACCCCGAAGCCGCCCACGTAATAAACGTCCACAACGCTCATGCGATAGAACGAGAAATCGCCAAAGTCTACCCAGTATTTGCTGTCGGTATGACGCGCCAGATACAGTTTCCGTGCGTCAGCCACGTCCGTTTCAGGCACGGACAGAACATTCCCCAGCAAGGTTACCTTGGACGCTCCCAGAGGATCGCCGCCCGCGTCAGGCTGGGTCACTAATAGGCTGGCACGAGTGTCCTCCAGCAGGTTTTGAGTGTGCATTGCCATCGTGCTGACAAGGAAGACGGGATTGGCGTGGTCGTCCAACGAATAGGGCATTACCGATCCGAACGGGAACCCTGGCTGTTTTCGAGAAAGCGTGGAGAGACTGCCGACGCGCCCCAGATGCAGCAGAGTTCGCGCTCGTTCGGCAAACGAGGGTTCAGGGATCGAGGGTCGCGCCGTGCCCGAGCTTGCGTGCTTTCCTGCCATTGGTGAAGACATCTTGCGCTACCGCTGTGGATTCGGTTTCCTTGGAACAAACTAGCACTTCGCGACTTGACCTGTCTGTGGTCAGGCCCTGCGCTTCTTATGCTTCCTAAGGAGGAAATCCATGTCGTCACAGACGCCATAGCCGAATTGTTGGCTGATCTGGCTTACTCGGTCCAGCCTGGCGACCAGGGCGTCCCGAGCGTCGGGGGGCAACCCATTTGTAACGGTGAGAGCCTGCTCGAATATGCGCACCAGTGCGGCGAAGTAGGCTTCGTCTTCATTTCCGACGTCGCTACAAAACCCAGCAGCCTGCTCGCAGTAGAAAACCATCAACTCGGCCAGTCCGGCGGGTTCGTCAACTGCCTTCTTGTAGTTGGAGATCGCTTGCTTGGCTTTGATGACAGACGTATCTTGCTTACGAAGGACGTCGGGCCAAAGCCACCGATCTATCGTCTGCTTGTACGGTTCCAGGACGTCCTCGCCCAGTCCCAAGCGGGCGTGGAGGAACGTCTGATTGTCCTTGTGCGCGGCGTAGAGATCATGGACCAGTCCCAATAATCCTGTACGATCAAATCTCATGAGCCCTGCCTTAACTTCTGTCCAAGTCGGCGATTTTGACTGACGTCTGACCATGTGTCTGTTCGATTCTAGCAACGGAGCAGGATGGATGGTGCGGGCCGATGCAAACTCAGAACAAATAGCCCTGGGCTATCCAGTAATGCCAGTCGCTGACGGCCTCGGCGGTTGCTTCGTCCACGCCAGCGGGCGTTAGTTGGGACAAGGGAACCGCCAAGTTCCGGCCCTGCCAGCGAATCAGCACAAGCATGTCACGGGAACAGACCTCTTCTGAAGCCATGCGCAGGACTTCGACCGTTTCTCCCTTTCTGAGTGGTGAAACCGCCTTGGCGATGAAGCACCTGGATTTGAATGGGAATCGCATCTTATTTTCCAGGTAGTAATACCAGCCCAGGGCCTGCTCGTCCGGTCCACAAGTGTCCACGATGACTTCGTTGTGGATTCGGTCTTCTCGGAGGGGGTCTTTCCTGGGCTTTGCCATGGCTCGCCGGCGAAAAGCCGTTATGGCTGAAGGAGTTGTCTGATGCGGGAGAAACGCAACAATTCCTCTGCGCCCAGGACGGGGTTCGTCGGCCAAGGTTCTTCATCTTCTTCATCCGCATCATCCGTTTCCGGCTCCAACGGAGCCAAAAACTTCGTGTGCTCCAGGTGGTCGAGATATTCGCGAATCTCACCGATTGAAAACAGCCGACAGATTGCGGCGACAAACGCTGGCAACTCAGCAGTGAAGTCGGGGTTCTGCTCCGATGTCATCACGAAGGTAAACAGCTTCTCGCCGACCAGATAGTCCAAGGCGTTTTTCAACCCGAAGCGCTCACGGATATGTTCGGTCGCGGCACACTGTTCGATCCAGATCTTGTGGGATTCTGTGGACGAGTTGCTCATGATGGAATCCTTAGTCCCACACCAGTCCCGATACAGTGCGGGGAACAGGGGTCCCAGGG
>CAZRKW010000425.1:0-2744 GCA_964600355.1 uncultured Acidobacteriaceae bacterium | reverse complement strand
GAGCAGGGAGAAGAGCAGAACGCCCGCGACCGCCGTGATCACCGAATCGAGCAGAAGGCGCGGCGTGAAAAAGCGGGCCGGCTGGTTCAGCAGCGCGCGCTCGGTGACCGCGAGAATCGCCTGGTGCAAATGAAACAGAATGAAAACCAGGCCGAAGCGGCTGGCGGGATGCTCGGTGTCGATTTTCGCCCCGACCGAAGAAGCCATGTAACCGATGATCGTTTTGGCGATTCCGTACATTCCGATGGGGCCGTCGTGACCCAGCGCGTCCTGCAGAATCCCGATGAGGGCTCCCAGGAACATGCCGGACACCGGATTGCGCTTGCTCACTCCGAAATAAATCGTGACCAGCAGCGGCAGATCGATGAGCTCCGCCCAGCGCCCGTATTTGTGCAGGAACACCTGGAAGAGCAGGGCAAGAAACGTGGCGCCGATAACCGTGCCGCCGTAGTATTTGTGGACCTCGACGTTTGACTCATTGTGAGCACCGGCGCTGAGCATGGACGACATTATTGCCTCGCCGCGGCGACCGGCTTGGCCGCAACCGGTGGATTAGCCGGGGCAGCCCCGTGCGGCTTGGCAGCGCTGTCATTCGGTTTCGTCGAGGGAGCCGGGGGCGCGGCAGCCGCGGGCGCAACGTTTGCATTCGCAGCCAGGGGTTTCGCGCCGGCAGGAGCGGCGGTTGCCGCAGAAAGATCCGTTGCTAAAGCGCTCGGTTCTGGAGGAGCGTCTGGAATCAAAGGAACGGAAGCTTCGCCGGTTTTCTTTGGTTCGAATTCCTGCTGGGATAGCAGCACGAGCACGTCTTCGAGCCGGTCGAGCCGGGCCGCGGGCTGCACGTGGATGAGTTGAAAGGGAAGCGCCGGCTTGGAGTCGATCACGGTTCCGATCAGCAGGCCCTTCGGAAAAATGCGATCGTCGCCGGAGGTGAGCAGCACGTCGCCGGGTTTAACCTTTTCATCGTTCACGATGTAGTCGAGCCGGGGATCGGGATCGCCGCTTCCTTTTACCACGCCGTGCGTGCGCGAGGCGGCAAACAGCGCGCCGACGCCGCTTTCCCGGTCGTTAATGAGAAGCACCTGAGAAGTGGAAGGGAAAGCTTCCACGATTTTCCCCACCACGCCGTCGGGCGTGACCACCGCCATGTTGTTGTGGATGTGGTCGCGGGTGCCGCGGTTGATGAACAGCGTGTGCGACGTGGAGTCGGCGCTGGCCCCGATCACCTGCGCGGCGAGGATCGGGGCTTCCGGATGCGCTTCATGGAAACTTAGCATCGCGCTGAGCCGCTGCGCTTCGTTGGCTTGGCTTTCGAGTTCGCGATTGCGCAGTTGGAGCTCGCCCAGTTCCGCGCGCAGTTGCTGATTTTCCTTGCGGGCGTTGTGCAGATCGATGTAGCCGGTCCATATGCCGCGAAGGGAAGAAAATCCCCACGTGCCGCCGCGCTCGACCGGCGACATGATTCCCACCGCCCAGTAGCGGATGAGGCGGATGTCGTGGTCCCGTTTGATCTGGAACGCGAGCAGCAGGAGTTGCGCGAGGACGACACTCGCGAGCAGAGCCAGAGACCGGTGACGTGAAAAAATACCGACCATAAGTTATGAATGCCGAAGGGCTCGAGGCTGGGGACCCGGAACCACCTCCGAATTATGAGTTCCTCAGGGGCGCCAGCCCCGAAAATCCTGAGCCGCGCTAGTCGATCGAGACCAGGCGCAGCAGCCGGAAATCGCTGAGCATCTTGCCGGTGCCGAGCACGACGGACGCCAGCGGGTCGTCGGCGATCGATACGGGCAATCCGGTTTCTTCGCGGATGCGCTTGTCGAGATTCTTGATGAGCGCACCGCCGCCGGTGAGCACGATGCCCCGGTCGCTGATATCCGCCGAAAGCTCGGGCGGCGTGCGTTCGAGCGCCACGCGAATCGCGTTCAGAATGGTCGAGATGCACTCGGAGAGCGCTTCGCGGATTTCGCTGTCGTCGATGGTGACGGTGCGCGGAACGCCCTCGATCAGGTTGCGGCCCTTCACTTCCAGCGTGAGCGGCTTTTCGAGCGGATACGCGGAACCGATCTCGATCTTGATCTGTTCGGCGGTGCGCTCGCCCACCAGCAGGTTGTACTTGCGCTTCAGATAGTGCATCACGGCTTCGTCCATCTCGTTGCCGGCGACGCGCACCGAGCGCGAGTAGACGATGCCGCTCATCGAAATGACCGCAATATCGGTAGTGCCGCCGCCGATATCGACCACCATGTTCCCGGAGGGTTCCTCGATAGGCAGCCCGGCGCCGATGGCGGCAGCCATGGCCTGCTCCACCAGATACACTTCGCTCGCTCGCGCGCGATACGCGGAATCCTGCACGGCGCGTTTTTCCACCGGTGTGATTTCGCTGGGGACGCCGATCACGATGCGCGGATGCACCAGGACGCGGCGATTGTGCGCCTTCTGGATGAAGTATGTGAGCATCTTTTCGGTGACTTTGAAATCGGCGATCACGCCGTCTTTCATGGGCTTGATGGCGACTACGTTCCCCGGAGTGCGCCCCAGCATCTCTTTCGCTTCGCGGCCCACCGCGACAACGTCGCCGCTGTTCTTATTGATGGCTACGATCGAGGGTTCGTTGACGACGATGCCTTTGCCGCGCGCATAAACCAGTGTGTTGGCGGTGCCGAGGTCGATGGCGAGGTCGGAAGACAAGAGACTGAACACCGACCGCATGTTGTAGCCGTTCTTGGTCACGCTGTTCCCCCAGA
>CAZRKW010000424.1:0-2745 GCA_964600355.1 uncultured Acidobacteriaceae bacterium | reverse complement strand
AGCGTAACATTGCTGCGAATTTTGAAGTCGTCTTGCACAAAAGCGCTCGCCGTGGGCGCCCGGTATTGGTAATCTTCGCCGCCGGGCGGCGTGATCCCCACCGAGACACCTGATGTTGAAATATTACTTTGGGCAGTACCATTAGTAATCCCCGCCGCAGCACTCGTTGCACAAGCAGAAGCGGAAATGCCTGGCGCACAGCCGGGTAACCCCAAGAGGAAGTCCTGGAACGTTTTGAAGGTTAACGCTCCGATCGCCAGGCCCGGGAAGTGCCAGTTTTGACGATCACGCTCATACTCAAAGCCGGTCCGAATGGTGTGCTTCCCGTGCGACCACGATATCTGGTCTGCCACTTGATACGAAGTGTTCCACTTGTCAGTGGCATTCCCGAGCCGGGCGCCCCACGCCATGAGTCCGCTAATCGTCATGGTATTCAGATAAGGAACCGTTGGTTCTACCGGCGCTATTCCAACCTGCGCATCCGTGAAGGGAATTAAATTCTGGGGTGTCGTGACGATGCGCTGCAGTGAAAATCGAGCTTCGTTCACCAGGTTGCTGGAAAGGCTGGTAGTGAGTTTACCTACTATATATTGAGTTATGGATGGCGCTACCGAAGGCGAACCGGGGAGGCACAAAGCGCTGTTACATCCCATCGGGGCGTTCGTCAAGGCGTTGAAGTAGCTCCATCGTCCCGAAAAGGTGTTCTTCTGGTTGATTATGTAATCAAAGTTGCCGACGGCCTGGTGTTCCTTGTATGTGGCGGGGAGGCTGAAGAAAGCGCTGACATTACCCACAGCGCCCGAACTGGGGATGAAATAGCTGCCATCCGGATTCTTAAGGTTCAGAATATTCAGAGACACCGGATTAATATTCGATCCGTTGCAGGCAACGTTCGTAAAACCTGTCGTTTTTATGGAAGGCCCATTCACGCTGGATCCGCCGCCGATTGTGGCCAGCCCGCCCGGGCAAAACGCCTGGCCCAGCGCAGTCACCCAAGCGGAACCGTATGCGGTGCTGCGGGTTCCCGCGGGAATCCCAACCAAGGTCGGGGTAGAAGCGCCCGACGACGAAAGGCCGTTCTTCTGCCGGGTCTCTTGATATGCGGCGAAGAAGAACAGCTTGTCCTTCTTCACCGGCCCACCAAACGTGCCGCCGAACTGGTTCTGGTTCAAAGCGGGTCGCCCGTTAGGAAGGGGGGCGACATTTAACTTGCGGAAAAAGTCGTTGGCGTTGAGATCCGTGTTGCGGAAAAACTCGAACGCCGTACCGTGAAACTGATTCGTGCCCGATTTGGTGACCACATTCACGCTCGCGCCCGGTTTGCGCCCGTAGCCGGCGTCAAACATCGAAGTCTGTATCTTGAATTCCTCCACGGCGTCCGGGTTCACAACCGCGATGTCACCGGTAAAACCGTTGCCGGTCCAGTTCACAATCTCCGCGCCGTCCTGCTGATAGTTGTTCTGCTCTGTGGTGCCGCCATTCACCGAGACCTCCGTAGAACCTCTACCCATATTGGCCGCGTTGAACACGCTGGAATTGGCGCCAGCCGACAGGCCCAACAGGTTCGTGTAATTGCGAGAGGTCAAAGGCATCTGTGTGATGGTTTGAGAGTTTACGACCGTGCCAACGGTGGTGCTGGTTGTCTGTACGGCTTCCGCCTCGGCGCGAACCTCCACTTGCTGGGTCTGGGCGCCGACCTGCAGGATTTCATCGAGAACAGCTGTCTCGGTCACAGCTACGGTCACCGAGGGAACCTCCGCGGTATTGAAGCCGGAGGCTTCAAACTTCAGGCTGTAATTGCCCAAAGGCAGCAATCCAAACTTGTAAGTGCCATCGGCGCTCGTTGTAGCGGTGCGCACCTGTCCCGTTCCCAGGCTCGTTAGGGTGACAGTTGCGTTCGGCAACACGGCCCCGGAGGCATCCTTCAGGGTACCGGTCAACGCGCCGGTGGAAGACGACTGGCCAAAAAGCGACGGGGCCAACATCATGACGCAAAGGGTCCACACCATACAGCTCACCACGAGAAAATGGGCGCGCCAGCAATCAGAAGTTCTTTCCGACATGAGCAATCCTCCTAATGGTGTTCCCTGAAGGTCCGCTATAGGGAACCGTTTCTCCGATGGCCCTTAATGGTTCACGGGCATCCGTGGGCGCGTTCATACATAAGTGACCGGCCAAGCATGGACTGAAAGAGGTCGTGGTGAAAAAACGGTCCGATGCCATCGATGTCTTGAACTTCCCCCTCGCGAAAGAAAACCCCGTGTACTTTTCTGCTAGAGAATGCCCTCGAACACGCCAATTAGTACCAATGCCACAAAATTAAATTTGTTTAGTAGTGGGTTTAGGTCTCCACGATCTTGAGTGTAGTGGCCGCCCTGGGTCAGAAGTGCCGGGTCAGGCAAGATAGTCCGTTACTCCTCTTCCGACTTCGCTATGAAGTGTCGAGGCGGCCCAAGTCAAATCGCCAATTTTGTTCAGTTATATCTTCATCGATACTTCCGTTATGTGATATAAGTCGCCCCGTTGCTACCTCCATCTTTCACTCAGGGGGGAACGCCGACCGGTGAGTGCCCGATGCCAAACTCTTTCGAATGCTGAACTCAGCTCGCTATCCGACGAAGCCTTAATGGCCTACTTGCAGCAAGGTCACTCCGACGCCCTCGCACAGCTCTTTGACCGATACCATGGCTTGGTGTTTGGCGTGGCTTCACGGATTTTAAGGGACAACGGCGAAGCCGAAGATAT
>CAZRKW010000423.1:0-2747 GCA_964600355.1 uncultured Acidobacteriaceae bacterium | reverse complement strand
TTCCTGGCCGACATCAAGCGCTATTCCACTACGCTCTCCGAAGACGACAAGAAACTCGTCCTGGCGATGATTCGCAAGATGGCCACCGTTATCCCGCCCCCGCGGAACACGAAGCCCGCCGGGGTTCCCGCTCTCCGGCGCGTGGAATACTGATCAAATCAAGATCCCGGAATTCTCAGGGAATCTTCAAGCTCGCACACTAATCCTTTCCCTGCTGCCCGCTTTCTGCTCACTGGCACACCCTCTTCCGATTCGTTACAATAATCCCACCATGACGGAAAAACGGCATCAGACAGTAGGCGTGCAGGTCGGCAAGGTGCAGGTGGGCGGTGGCGCGCCCGTGGTCGTTCAGTCGATGACCAACACCGATACCGCCGACGTCGCTGCTACCACGCAGCAGTGCCTGGAACTGGCGCAGGCCGGGTCGGAACTCGTCCGCATCACGGTAAACGTGCCGGAAGCGGCCGCGGCCGTGCCCGAAATCAAAAAGCGCCTTCTCGACGCAGGCTGCGACGCCCCCATCATCGGCGATTTTCATTACAACGGCCACGTGCTGCTCACGAAGTATCCCGACTGCGCCCGCGCACTCGATAAGTACCGGATCAATCCCGGCAACGTCGGCCACGGCCAGCGCCGCGACGAGCAGTTCGCCACCATCTGCAAGGTGGCTCGCGATAACGGCAAGCCGGTGCGCATCGGAGTCAATGGCGGTTCGCTGAATCAGGAACTGGTCATGCAGAAGATGCAGGAGAATACCGACCGGGACCTCGGCAAGACTTCCGAAGAAATCATCAATGAATGTATGGTGCTTTCCGGCATCCAATCGACCGAACTCGCCCTGGAATCGGGCTTGCGCAAGAACCAGATCATCATTTCCTGCAAGGTTTCGCGCCCGCGCGACCTGATCGATATCTACCGCGACCTTGCCCGCAAGACCGACCAGCCGTTGCACCTCGGCCTGACCGAAGCCGGCATGGGCGCCAAGGGACTTGTGTGGTCATCCGCTTCGATGGGAATTCTGCTCAACGAAGGCATCGGCGATACGATCCGCGTGTCGCTCACCCCGCGCCCGGGCGGCGACCGGCGGGACGAGGTCTACGCCGCGTGCGAACTTCTGCAATCTCTCGGGCTGCGGACTTTTGCGCCAAGCGTCACTGCGTGCCCCGGCTGCGGCCGCACCACGAGTACGACGTTCCAGGAGCTGGCCGAGAGCGTGCAGGGGTACATCCGCGACAAAATGCCGGAGTGGAAGCGCTATTACGAGGGCGTCGAAGAGCTGAAGCTCGCCGTGATGGGCTGCATCGTCAACGGTCCCGGCGAGTCGAAGGCGTCCAACATCGGGATCAGCCTGCCCGGCACCGGCGAAGCACCGCGCTGCCCTGTGTATATCGACGGGCAGAAATTCACCACGCTCGAAGGCACCTACGACGAACTGTCGCTGGCGTTTCAAAAGCTGTTGAACGATTACGTTGCCACGAAATACACCAAACGCGAGACTCCGTTGCCGGCTGTTGAAACTCCCACGCGTGCAGCCGGGCGCGTGGAGCCGCCGACACTCCGCGTCCTGGCCTAAGATCAGGAGAGATTCTTCGCTTCGCTCAGAATAACGACGGGATATTCCTTTTCGGCCAGCTGCATGACGAGATTTTTCTCAACGAGATTGCGCCCGGTTCAATCGCCCCTCAAAATAAAGTAGACTTCTCCGCGAGCCATCATGTTCGGCGTAAATATAGCGGCCACACCCGTAAATGCCTGACCACCCGATCACCGACACTTCGATCCAGGCGCGCCCGTGGAGGCTGGGATTCTGGAGCCTCATCGCCACACAGTTCCAGGGCGGCTTCAGCGACAACGCACTCAAGTGGATCGTCAGCTTTCTGATTCTTGGGCTTGGACTGCCGCAGCAGCAGCGCGACCGTCTCTTTGTCCTCGTGGTTCCTCTGCTGTTTTCCGTGCCGTTTATTTTGTTTTCGATGCTGGGCGGATACCTTGCGGACCGCTACAGCAAGCGCACCGTCGTCATCGGAACGAAATACTTCGAAATAGTGGTGGTGCTGGCTGCGTTGGCGGGTCTCTGGATGCACAGCCTGGTGATCCAGTGCGCCGCCGGATTTCTGATGAGTTCGCAAGCCGCCGTTTTCGCGCCCTCGAAATACGGATTACTGCCGGAGCTTCTGCCGGAAAAGCGCCTGTCGTGGGGCAATGGCGTGCTCGAACTTGGGACGTTCATGGCCATCATCCTCGGCACCATCGCGGCGGGCATTTTCTCAGGGATCTTCCCCGGACGTGAATACATGTCGGGGATTATTCTTCTGGGCTTGGCACTGGTGGGACTCGCCACGAGCTTTGGAATATCGCGTGTGCCCGCCGCCAAGCCCGACGCACACTTCCTCTGGAACCCTCTGGGCGACCTGCTTTCGCAAATTGCCGAAATCCGGAAAGATCGCGTGCTCTCGCTCGCAGTCACCGGAAATGTCTACTTCTGGTTTCTGGGATCGTTGTTGCTGATCAACGTGGTGCTCTACGGCACCGACGTTCTTCACGTTTCGGAGTCATCGGCGAGCCGACTTCTGGTGGCATCGTCGATGGGAATCGGATTGGGAAGCTTCCTGGCAGGCTATCTTTCGGGAGGAAAGATCGAATACGGGTTGATCCCGCTCGGCGCGATCGGAATCACGATCACGACGGCCCTTCTTTCGCGTACGGGATTGTCTTTCACCTCGGTGGCCGTGCATCTCGCCCTCCTC
>CAZRKW010000422.1:0-2771 GCA_964600355.1 uncultured Acidobacteriaceae bacterium | reverse complement strand
TTCGAATGGTGTTCGCCTCGGAATTGGTTCACTAGCTGCGCGCTTTCGCCTGTCATTCCGAACAGTTCCGGCGCTGGTACAAAATCTGTCCCTGCGACCCATTTCTCTCGTGCGCGCTCAGGGCTACTGTTGGCCTACCAGCCCTGCGAACTACCCTTCCAGAAAACGCAGGGGAGGAGGGATCTTTGTCTTATTGGATTGGAACTTCATCTCCCACAGATGCAGGAATGTCGGACTTCAAGGAATGTCTCAAGCACCTTCGCGACGGGCACCCGGATGACGCGCTGTTACATGCGCGGCGCGCTCTCGGAATCGCGCCCAAGAATCCCTTCTATCTTTCCTACACCGGGCTTCTCGCCGCGCTGGCCGAGCAGCGCTACGCCGACGCGGAATCGCTCTGCCATGAAGCGATCGACATCCGGCACAATCATGCCCAGCTGTATCTGAATCTAGCCGAGGTGTATCAGAACGCGGGGCGCCCGCAGGAGGCCATCGAAGTTCTCGAAAAGGGGTTAGTGTCCGCCGGACGGGACTTCCGAATTCGCCGCGCCCTCGAGAAAATCGGCACCCGGCGCGACCCGGTATTTTCATTCCTTCATCGCAGCCATCCGCTCAACCGCACCTTCGGCAGATGGCGCCATCGCTTTACGGGGCCGCCGCAGGCAGCCTGACGCTCAGCTCTGGCCCAGCGGGAGAAAGTACTGCGTTCCCGTGACGGGCTGGCGAAGGCGGCGCAACAGTTCCTGAAGGTCGGCGTTGCGCTCCACGAAATCGATCTCGGAGGTGTCCACCACGAGAAGATTCGAGCCGGAATAGCGAAAGAAGAAATGCTCGTAGGCGTTGGAAACGGCCGAGATGTATTCCGGCGAGATTTCCGTCTCCGAGGGATCTCCTTTTCTTGAAACGCGTTTCTTCAGCACTTCCGGCGTGGCCTGAAGATAGATCACCAGGTCGGGTGCCGGCACCGAGGGCGCGAGCATGTCGAAATACTTTTCGTAGAGCGCCAGTTCCTCGTTGTTCAGATTGATGTAGGCAAAAATCTTGTCCTTCTCGAACAGAAAATCCCCCACCGTGGGCGCCGCCTTGTCGTCGATTTCCGCCTCCATCAGGCGTCGGTGCCTTTCATAGAGGAAGTGCATCTGGGCCGCGAACGACGCGCCCGGTTTTTCGTCGTAGAAAGCCGAAAGAAACGGATTGTTGTCGCAATCGAAGATGCGGTTCGCGTGCAGGCGCTCCGCCAGCGCCCGCGCCAGCGTCGATTTGCCCACCCGAATCGGCCCTTCCACAACAATATAGCGCGGCGCTTTAAAAGCGGGTTCGCTCATGGCGCACGATTATATCAAGAATAAGAAAACCCCTGCTGAACGCGTCCGTCGGTTGGCAACCGGCACGTCTTCACGCATAAGTTGACACTATCCGGCCAGTGGTATATGAACGGGTCGATGACTGCCGAATCCATAACCCCAGGCGCGCTCAAGACGGAAGAGGAGCACCGCCGCGATCTGTGTACCGCGGGCCGCTGGCTCCGCGAGCGCGGCTACGTGGTGGCCACCGACGGCAACATCTCACTCCGCCTCGATTCTCGCCGCATTCTCACGTCACCGACCGGCGTGAACAAGGGCACCATGACCGAGGACGATCTCGTGGTAGTCGACCTCGAAGGCCACCGGCTGAGCGGCCGGCGGAATCCCTCGTCTGAACTGGCCATGCACCTTCTGATCTACCGGTTGCGGCCGGACATCAATGCCGTTTGCCACGCCCATCCACCCACGGCCACCGGCTACGCCGCTGCGGGCATCCCGCTCAATAAGGCGCTGCTCTGCGAACTGGTGATTGCTCTCGGGAGTGTCCCGGTGGCTCGGTATGGCACACCCGGCACCTCGGAAGTAACGGAGGCGCTCGAACCTCTCGTGCAGGGCCATGACGCGATTCTGATGGCCAACCACGGGGTGGTCACCTACGGCCCCGATCTTCTCACCTCGTTCTTTCGCATGGAGACGACCGAGCATTTCGCGCGAGTGTCCTTGGTTACCGAGCAGCTCGGCAAGCAGGTTCTGCTCTCGGTCGGCGACGTGGAGAAATTGCTGGCGGCCCGCGCGCAGCACGGGATTCAAGCCGCCGCGACCATCGGCCCACAGGGTCCGGTAACCTGTGACGCCGGAGATGCCGAGCGCGTAACGCTGACCCGGCGCGAGCTTGAGACCCTCATCGACGAAGCGGTGCAGAAAGACCGCACCCGCCGCTGATTCGCGCGATCTGACTGTCGTTCTGCTTCCGCCGTTTTGCCCGTCAAAAGCTCCCCGCGCCGCCTTTCGTTGACACTCCTCGACCGCTAATCAATAATCGCTCGACATGATTGGATCGCTCCGTGGCAAGCTCATTGACAAGCGTCCGAACCAGGTGCTGCTGGAAGTGGGCGGCGTGGGCTATCAGGTGCAGATTCCGCTCTCCACGTTCGCGGGGCTCGGGGCTTTGCACGCCGAGACACTGCTGCTGATCCACACGCACGTGCGCGAGGATCAGTTTTCCTTGTATGGCTTTCTCACCTCCCGCGAGAAGCACTGTTTTGAGCTGTTGATTTCGGCCTCGGGCGTAGGTCCGTCGCTCGCGCTGAAAATTCTTTCAGGGATGAGCCTTGAACAGCTCGTCCCGGCGATCCGCAAGGGCGATCTGGCCCAACTGGTGCGGATCCCCGGCGTCGGACGCAAGACCGCGGAGCGCATCGTAGTCGAATTGCGCGACAAACTGACAGCCGTCGACGTGCCGGAGCC
>CAZRKW010000421.1:0-2777 GCA_964600355.1 uncultured Acidobacteriaceae bacterium | reverse complement strand
CTGCTCGGCAACCAGGCGGAGGGATTGCGGCACCAGGCCCAGGCGCTGCGCATTCAGCGACTTTACCGGCCCTCGCGGCCAACGCCGCCGCAGGCTTTGCGCGTGCTGGCGTTGATGGCGCCGGGAGACCTGGGCAACAACACGCCCATTGAATTTCTTTTGGATGGCTCGGATGTCGCGCTGCAAATCCTCTATGTAGTTCCCGGCCAGCCACTCCCGAATCCGCTCCCTGAACATGACATCGCCATCGCGACGCCCTGCGACTCGGATCAAAACCGCGCGGTGCTGCGTGAGATTCAGCGACTCATACCGGGCTGGCCCTGCGCCGTGCTCAATCAGCCCGATAGAATCATGCGCTCGGCGCGCGAACGGATGCATTCGCCGCTGGGGGCCGTTCCGGAAATGCTGATGCCCGCCACCGTGCGACTGAATCGCGCGGCTCTCGAGCAAATTGGCCACGGGTCAAGAGCAGCGGCCGATTTTCTCAGTGGTGCTGCGTTTCCACTGATTGTCCGGCCGGTCGACTCGCACGCCGGACGATCTCTCGCGAAGCTCGACGAGCCTTCCTCGATCGCGGACTACCTAGCGAGCCAGCAGGAACCTGAATTCTTCCTCTCCCGATTTGTGGACTACCGGAGTACCGACGGATTGTTTCGCAAATACCGGGTCATGTGGGTCGATGGCAGAGTTTATCCCGTGCACATGGCCATTTCCGAAGGCTGGAAAGTCTGGTACTACAACGCCGGGATGGCTAACAGCGAGGCCAAGCGAGAAGAAGAAGCGCGGTTCATGGCGGAGTTCGACAACAGCTTCGCGCGACGACACGCGAGGGCGCTCGAGACCATCGCGGAGCGGTTCGGACTCGAATACTTCGGGATCGATTGCGCGGAATTGCCGGACGGCAGGTTGCTGGTATTTGAGGGCGGCGTGGATCTAGCCGCGCACGATATGGACCGGCCGGATGTCTACCCCTACAAAAGCGCGCACATGCAGAAATTGTTCGCGGCGTTTCGCGAGATGTTGAACCGCAAAAGCGTGAGAGACGAGGTAGCCGTATGAAGCCGAGTTCCCATGTGGAGGAGCGCATCGAAGAACGTCCGGCCCGGCCGAGGGCCGTAGCGGATATCGAAGAACCGAATCTCGATCCGGCCGATTGGTCAAGCGTCCGCGCACTCGGCCATCGCATGCTGGACGACATGTTCGATTATCTGCAGGATATTCGCCGCAGGCCGGTGTGGCAGCCGATACCGGACGACGTGCGCACAAAATTTCGCGAGCCGCTCCCAGTGAAGCCGACTGCGTTGGGCGCCGTCTATCGCGACTTCACCAACTCCATCCTTCCGTTCTCCACGGGGAATGTGCACCCGGGTTTCATGGGATGGGTCCACGGCGGAGGCTCGGTGGTGGGGATGCTTGCCGAAATGCTCGCAGGAGGACTGAACGCGAATCTCGGGGGCCGCGATCACATGCCCATCGAGGTGGAGCGCCAAGTTACCGAGTGGGCGCGGCAGATGTTCGGATTTCCAGAGGGCGCTTCGGGGCTGTTCGTTACCGGCTCATCGATCGCGAATTTCATGGCCCTCCTCGTCGCGCGACATAGCGCAAGTAAACGCTGCGTGGCCGTGCAGAACGATGTCCGTGCCGGCAGTGGCCTGGTCGCTTATACGTCCAGCGCCGCGCACGGCTGCATCGCCAAAGCGATGTATATGAGCGGCCTGGGACGCGCGGCGCTGCGCTGCATCCCCGTGGACGCGATGCATCGCGTACAAGTTGACACGCTGCGCCGCGCCGTCGAAGCCGACAGGAATGCCGGGCTCACTCCTTTCCTGATTGTGGGGACCGCGGGCACGGTGGATATCGGCGCAATCGACGATCTCAGCGGGTTAGCTGCGGTGGCAGCCGAGCAGCATCTCTGGTTTCATATCGACGGAGCGCTCGGAGCGCTGGCAATTCTTTCACCGGATCTTGCGCCCAGGCTCCAGGGGATCGAACGAGCGGACTCAATAGCCTTCGATTTTCACAAGTGGGCCCAGGTGCCCTACGATGCTGGATTCCTGCTCGTGCGCGACGGACAACAGCACCTTGAGACTTTCTCCTCACCGGCGGAGTATCTGCGGCGGGAAGCGCGCGGACTGGCGGCAGGTTCGCCGTGGCCCTGCGACCTCGGTCCCGATCTTTCGCGGGGATTTCGCGCGCTCAAAACCTGGTTCACAATTAAAACGTATGGAAGCGAGCAATTGGGCGCCGTAATTTCCCACACTTGCGCCCTCGCCCAATATCTCCGGCAGCTGGTGGAGCAAACACCCGAACTCGAACTCGCCGCGCCGGTGCAGCTGAATATCGTGTGTTTCCGGTACCGCTGCGACGGAAGCGATTCGGTGAACGCCGAAATCGCCGCGGATATTCAGGAGTCCGGCGTGGCCGCTCCATCCACCACGACGATCGACGGGCGGCTCGCCATCCGCGCGGCGATTGTGAATCACCGCACGAAAGCGCGCGATATCGACGCGCTGATTGCCGCCGTCCTCAGGGCCGGCCGCAAAAGGCACAGGGTGACAGCGGCAAGGTGATAGTGGAAGTCAGCTTCGTTGCGAAGATCCGCCGATCGAGAGTTATTCAGAGAAGCTCGGGGCCGCCTGAGTGCAATCCTGTCCATTCACCAGATACCGTCGACGCTCTATAGTCATTTACTTGAGTTGCGCGCTGGACAACCGCAATGCCATTCAGGACCTGCTCTGCGGGCAATTTGGTTGTGAAGGGGGCGGGAGGGGCGTACG
>CAZRKW010000420.1:0-2777 GCA_964600355.1 uncultured Acidobacteriaceae bacterium | reverse complement strand
GCCGCCGGAATCAGCAAAACGTAGCTGGTACCTCGTGCAGTCCAAACCGCCGCCAGGGAGAGCAGCGCCCACCAAGTCCACACACCCGACCACAGGCCCCAGAATCCGCAGCTGGGCGCGAAAAGAACGGCCAGCGTAATCGCCACGCTGATGGCCAGGAACCAGAAAGTAAATTGGATTGCGGCCGGGTGCGCGACCCAGTTCACCGGAAGGGCACCGGAAAGCTGCATCAGGTGCTGCAGGAGAAACCCCAGAGTTGCGGTGCCTGCGACAATCAAGAGCCAGGCGCAGAGCCCTCGCAGAAATTGTCGAAGATCGAGGCGCCGCGCGCGCAACAGCAGACCCATCTCGAAGCCTATCAGGAGAATCGTCGCGATTCCGAGCGCCGGCATCCATCGCGCGGGCAAGCGAACCGTGCGCCGCCCGAACACATCGAAGTAGACCGCCTCTTCTCGCGCTATGTGTGATAAATCGGCGTTGGCCAGGGCGAGCAGTGAATGCAGCGCGTTATCGCCCTGATGCTGCACGCTGGCGGGATCGACGTTCGCCAGATTGTCGACGGGCGTGTGGTATTGCACCACATTGTCGATGAAAGCGAAGTTCAACCCTTCGTAGCCGGCCGCCTTGAACACCGTGAAATCGGTATCGTTCGGGAGCTGCTTATACACGGTATAGAACACTGAGCTAGTGGCCGGGTGAGGCACGCTCCTGGCGTAGAGCCCAGCAGCCCATGCGTTTGCACTGCCAGTCTCGAACATCAGGCTGGGCCCCGAAGTCCCGCGAGCGTCGAGATTTACGACCGCCCGCACATCCCTGGCCGAGGAATCGGATTGGACGAATTCCCGTGCGCCGAGCAACCCCGCCTCTTCCCCGTCGTCGATCAGTAGAATTACGGAATGGCGGGGAACCGGCCGCGACTTCAGCGCACGAGCGATCTCGATCACCGCGGCAACTCCGACGCCGTCGTCCGACGCTCCAGGTCCCGCAGGAACGGAATCGTAGTGCGCCGCGAGCAGAACAGCCGTCTTATCAGCGCCTTCCAGCCGCGCAACAATATTATTCACCGTCGCGCAGGTTCCAGATGGATTACAAACGAAGCCAGTTTCGACCCTCGGACCGTACCCTATCCTCACGAATTCCTGCAAAATTCGGTCACGTACGGCGCTATTGGCGTCACTACCGACAGGGTGGGGAGTTCCTTTGCCCAACACGCGGGCCAGTGTTTCTACGGCGCGGCCAGCGGAAAACTGATCCGGCCGGGCGTTCGCGGCCTTGGGCGCCGGTGGACGAAGCCCCCACGCGGAAAGAGTGAAGATCGCGGCTAACATAGCCGCAATCAGCAGAATACGCTGGGTTCCCGGCTCCTGATCCGCAGCCACTCGCCCTCCGTGGCGCCCATGCTAGGCCGCGAACCCGTGCAAGTCAAATAGACCAAAGGCCTACCAATCGAATGAAAGCCAAAAGGGCGGCACAAATTTCCCGTTTGCCTGAACCACCTACAAATGCGCGCTTTACACGCCCCCGCGAGGCGTGTTAGCGTAAGTTCCCGTAACCGCCATCGTAGCGCCAGGCGGCAGGGCCATCGACAATCGACCCTCCAGCGTTTTTGTCTCGAAAGACCTTCCCAGTAACCTTCCACCGAAGTTTCTTCTGCCGATGAGGCTGGAGAGACGATTTGATTTCCTCTGCGCACCCGGGGCAGGGGAAGCGATCTCTTGCGAGGGCTTGAGTGCTGAAACTCCGTAAAGTTGAGTTGCTGGGCTTTAAATCCTTCTTTGACAAGACGCCGATCACGTTCAGCGGCAGCGGTATCACCTGCATCGTGGGACCGAACGGCTGCGGCAAGTCCAACGTGGTGGACGCAATTTCCTGGGTTCTGGGCGAGCAGAGCCACAAGATGCTGCGTGCCGAACGCATGGCGGACTGCATCTTCAACGGCACCGCGAAGCGCCCCCCGCTGGGAATGGCGGAAGTGACGCTGACGCTGGTCGACCCGGAGCTGTCGGAGGCTGTCGCGAAGGTGATTGACGGCGACATGGGCCAGGACGCGACACCGGAATTGGCAACTGCGCCAGAACATGAGGGCATTCAGGCGCTCCCGGATGCATTTTCGTCAGCGGAAGCTCCCTCGGGTATCGAGAACGCCTCGGCTGAGGCTGCTGAAAACGGGAACGGCCACCACAAGGCTGCGAAGAAGCGCGGCCACAAGACGCCGGTCACCATGAGGCCGGGCGAAATCGTTGTGGCCCGGCGGCTGTACCGCTCCGGGCAGAGTGAATATCTGATCAACGGGCGCGTGGCTCGCCTGCGCGACATCCAGGAAATTTTCATGGGCATCGGCCTCGGTCCCGATAGCTACGCGATCATCGAGCAGGGGCGCATCGGGCAGATCCTGAATTCGAAGCCCATGGACCGCCGCGCCATCATCGAAGAAGCGGCCGGGGTCACGATGTACAAGACGAAGCGGCGGCTTTCCGAAGCGAAGCTCGACGCGGCAAAGCTCAACCTCTCGCGGGTGAACGACATTTTCGTGGAAGTGGAAAAACAGCTGGCGTCGCTGAAGCGCCAGGCCTCCAAGGCGCGGCGTTACGCGGAATTGCGCGAGCAGATGCGCGGGCTGCTGCGGATCATGCTGTCGAGCAAAGCGGCCCACCTCGATATCGAGGCCGCGCGCCTGCAAACGCTTCTTCGCGATATGGACGCGGCAGAAGAGCGCGAAGCGAGCACTCTGCACGGGCTCGAAGCCGAGCAGGAACGCCTGAACGCCCGTACCTACG
>CAZRKW010000419.1:0-2780 GCA_964600355.1 uncultured Acidobacteriaceae bacterium | reverse complement strand
TGAGAAAGAGGGAGTTCGAATAACTCATCATGGTCGATGGTGATCGAAGAGATGTCTGGTGGGCAACACTGAGTTGATGAAGCAAACGGGCTGGGCTAATTAGGGTGACACACAGACGAACAGAAGCGGCAGAAAGAGACGCGGTTCGCGCGCCGACGGAGATGTGCGCTCAAATTCAGTGCTAAACCAGAGAAAAAGCTCTTGCAATCGCCGGCGTCGGTAGAGATTCCGCGTTAACCAGGATCTACGGTCAGAATTGCTTCAAAGGTTGGCTTGCTTTTAACCGATGAATACAACGACGTATGTAACCGTCTGATCTTCGTCGATCTCTCCGCGGGGGAGCCTCTCAATGGATTTCGACAAGGCTGTTGCTATGCATGTCGACTGGAAAAGGAAACTCCGTTCTTATTTGAGAAATCCCGATTATTCCCTCAAGGCTGCTGAAATCGCCGTAGACGATAAATGTGAACTTGGCGAATGGATTGCCACCAAGGGGACAACATCAGCGCATTTGCCGGAATATGCAGCTCTCAAATCAAATCACTCGAACTTTCATAAGGTCGCTGCTGACGTGGTCCGCCGTGCTGACTCCGGTCAAGACGTTTCCGAAGAAGTAGCTCTCGGGGCGGAAAGCGAATTCGCTTCCGCTTCCAGCGCCGTCGTCCTTTCGATTCTCAATTTCGTAGAAAAAATAGGGCGCACGGGTTTGCCGGACAGCTCAAGTGGCGCTTCTCTTCTCCGGTAACCGGGAGTTGAGTGCCCGTTTCTCCCCGAAGTTCGATTCTATTGGAGCGGGCGCCGCGAAAAACAGAAAGGGTGATGAACATTCACAATCCCGGTGCGCTGCTGGACCTGAACAACGCCGAAACCGATTCTTTCACCCAGCCGTCACATCAGCAGCTTAACAGTCTCGCTTCCTGCGCGAGACTCTGACGCGCGTCAGGCCCCCCCGCCCGGCGCGCGTCTTTTTCTTGCGGAGACTACTGACTCATTCCTGTGCTTTGGTGGGGCACGCCTTCAGTCAATTGCTCCCGGTAAGTCGTATCGGATTACCGGAAACTTGGCGTACTGGAACTCCACATGTCCGGTTTCGGCGTTACTCAGATGTCCAAATCCAGAAGGGCTACTACGAGCCCGATTCCATAACCATAAATGGAATCACAGCTCGGACCACAGTTCCCTGGCCGGCGACGCTCTCGATTTCCAACCTCCCCTTGAGTTGCCTCACGCGTTCGTGCATGCCCGCAATGCCCACGCCAACCTTAGATGTTCGTTCCGGGGGAGCCTGCAAGCCGCAACCCTGGTCCTTAATCTCAACACAGATGCTGCCTTCTTCCCCGTTCAGGCGGATCGTAGCTGTGCGGCTCCCGGAGTAACGATGGATGTTAGTGAGCGCTTCCTGCACGATTCGAAAAATGGTTGTCTCAACCTGTAGCGGCAAGCGGGTGATCTTCCCGTCGAATTCGAAGGTTGTCTCAATGCCGCTGCGTTCGGAGAATCCTCTGGCATACCAGCGAATCGTCGGCTCCAGTCCCAGTTCATCCAGCATCGGCGGATGCATCAGGTAGGAAAGAACGCGGATTTCCCGGATGGCATCTTCGGCTTGTGCTCGCGCAGCCTGCAGGTGCCGTGGGACCTCTTCAGTGTTCTCGCGTAGTGCGTATTCGAGATTCGCGAGGGTCATCTTCAAGGCCGCGAGCGTCTGGCCTGCCGATTCGTGAAGTTCTCGGGCAATTTGGCGTCGGTCGGCGTCCTGAGTGTTTATCAGATCTTGCGACAAACGTCGGAGCAGGGTTTCGCTTTTGTGGATCCTCTCCTTGGCAAGTTTGTGCTCGGTGATGTCTTGGGTGGTTCCCACAATCCGAAGAACTTTGCCGGACTCGGAGATGACTGGCGAAAAGCGCGTTTGGAACACCCGAATGCTGCCATCCTTTATCGCGGTGCGAAATTCATGTTGCCCGGACTGGCCGGATGCAATTGCCTGGGCAAGAAGCTCTTTCCCACGCTCCCTGTCAGCGGAGTGCAACAATCCCGAGCAGAACTCTTCGGTGAGTGCAACTTCCCGCGGTGCGAATCCGCGGAGCCTATACATGTTGTCGGACCAGATGATAGCGCCAGTTTCCAGATCCCATTCCCAACTTCCCAGATTAGCGAGCTGTTCAGCCTGCGCCAACAAGGTTTCGCTCTTGTGAATCTTCTCCTTACCAATCTTACGATCCGTAATTTTCTCGGCATTTCCAATCAGACGTGTGGGGATAGGCACTGCGGAATTAATAGTGCCCCCCTTGCGGCTCTTTTGGGGTTTCCGTGAGCCTTTTCTTGAGGTCGACATCATCACCTCGGTTGAGACGACGGAAGTCTTCCTGGGAGCCGGATATGAAGACTCCGTTATCATACTAATGAATTATGGATGAAGATAAGGCGGCGTGGGGACCAACTCCTGGTTAGTCCTGCCGGTTCAGACGGTCGATGCAACACCCCGCTGTCATTTGATCTGGCTATACGTTTCAAGTGGACCGAGCTTTGGGGTTGCAGTTCGCTTTTACCTAAACAGGACGCCTTTTCTTTGCTTTTGGCTCGCGGATGGTTCTTAGCCTTTGGAATTCCTCGACTTAGAACTCCGTCCTGGTGTTGCGACGACCCATTGAGACCGCCGCGGAAACCGGACATGTACCGGCCCAGTACTGATATGTCCGATTTTCCGACTTCCGGCGCGACGGCTAAACCGGCCCGGCGAGGCCGATCAAATTGCCCTCAGGGTCTGTAAAGTGCGCGACCAC
>CAZRKW010000418.1:0-2787 GCA_964600355.1 uncultured Acidobacteriaceae bacterium | reverse complement strand
CGAGTTCGGCCCAGCGCGCTTCGTCATAGGGCTTGATGGTGGGTTCTTCTTCGGTTAGCGCCAGCCTGCAGCGCATGTACGAGTTCATGTGGCTGTCCGGCAGGTGATGCACGAGCTGCCGGACGGTCCAGCCGCCCGGACGATAGGGAGTATCCAGTTGCGCGGCGTTCAGACCAGCCACGGCGGCGCTTAGACGAGCCGGCGTCGCAGCAATCGCGTCAATATATGACGCGCGCTCCTCTTCGTTTAAGCGCTCTGGACGCTTGAAGCGTCCGATGGGATAGCGCAGGTCGGCTTCCATGATTCACCTCTTCGCGGGAAATTCCTCAAAAATTCAGCTGCCAGGTTCTGCTTCCTTCGAGAACGGAGCGCTCGCTTTCGCGGTTTCGTAGAGCGGCGAAAGCTCGCGCAGTCGCTTGACCGTTTCAATCACCCGGGCGGCAACATAATCGACTTCTTCCTCGGTGTTGAAGCGGCCGAGTCCGAAGCGGATGGAGCTATGCGCCAGGTCGTCGCTGACGCCCAGGGCGCGGAGCACGTAGCTTGGTTCGATCGCCGCGGAGGTGCAGGCGGATCCGCTGGAGACGGCTACGTCGTTGATTCCCATCAGCAGCGATTCGCCTTCGACATACGCGAAGCTGATGTTCAGATTATTTGGGAGGCGATGCGTCAGCGAACCGTTGATCGCGGTGTTGTCGAGGCCGCTCTCGAGGGCGTTTTTCAGCTTGTCCCGCATTTGCCCCAGCCGCACCGCTTCCGCGGCCATTTCTTTCTGGCAAAGCTCGCAGGCCTTGCCCAAGCCGACGATTCCGGGAACGTTGAGCGTGCCGGAGCGCATGCCGCGTTCGTGGCCGCCGCCATCGATCATCGGGGAAAGCTGCACGCGAGGGTTCTTGCGTCGCACGTACAGAGCGCCTACGCCTTTGGGCCCGTAGAGCTTGTGGGCGGAGATCGAGAGAAGGTCGATGGCGTCCTTTTGCACGTCCACGGGAATTTTTCCGATGGCCTGCACCGCGTCGATGTGGAAGAGCACGTTGCGCTTCTTCGCGATCTTGCCAATCTGTTCGATGGGCTGGATGACGCCGATTTCGTTGTTGGCGTACATGATCGAGATAAGGATCGTTTTCGGCGTGATGGCCTTCGCAAGACCGTCGGGATCGATCAATCCATCGCGATCCACCGCGAGGTAAGTGATTTCGTAGCCGGAGCTTTCCAGACGCTTGCAGGAGTCGAGCACGGCTTTGTGCTCGGTGACCTGCGTGATGATGTGGTTGCCCTTGGGCCGATGTGTTTCCGCGACGCCCTTGATGGCGAGGTTGTCCGATTCGGTGGCGCCGCTGGTGAAAACGATTTCCTTGGGATGGGCATTGATCAGCCGTGCGACTTGCGCGCGCGCGTTTTCCACTGCTTCCTCGGCGCGCCAGCCGAATTCGTGGTTGCGGCTCGCGGCGTTCCCGAACTTCTCGGTGAAGTACGGGAGCATCGCCTCCAGCACGCGCGGATCCACCGGTGTGGTGGCGTGATTGTCGAAATAAACGGGCAGCTTGACGGCCATAATCGGTTCCGATAGATCCCGGGTCGCAGTTACCATTTTAGACTTCGCCACCGAGGGCGTCCAGCAATCGCAAATTTGTATGGGACGGCTTCCGGAATCCGACTACTCGGGAGAATTCAAACGGCTAATTGAGATGACTCTGGCCAGCTGTCCGAGAAGGGAAGTTGGTCGCGCCGATCTTCCGGGACTTGCGGTGGTTCGTTGTGGTTTGTCTGTTGAGGGAATCCTTCAGTATCGGCGCGAAGAGCATCGCGACGACGGCTGCGAGAACCAGCCATAGTATGAATACAACGATGATGATCGTGAGGATCAGAGGATTTGGCCTCAAAGTGCGGGTCGGAGCTAGTTACAGGAAAAAGTATCGGGGCGGGGAACGGCCAAGTCGTTGCTTTCCGGCAACGTGTGCTATCACTCAGAAATTCGCGTATCCAATTTGCCGCACATGCTTCCCAAATCACTATCCCGGCTGAGAACAACGCGGGTCGCGAGCCGTGCCGGGCGCTTAAACGCTGTGTTAAAGTAGGCTCCCGGCAAATGGGCACCCCTAAGAGCATTGGGCGTTACGAGATTATCGAAGAGCTGGGTCATGGCGCGATGGGCACTGTGTATCGCGCGAAAGACCCGGCCATGGATCGCGTGGTCGCGCTGAAGACGATCATCGCCGTGGCGCTTTCCAGCCAGCAGGGAACCGAGTTCCGGGAACGCTTCTACCGCGAAGCGAGGGCGGCGGGAAAGCTGGCTCATCCGGGAATTGTTCCGGTGTTCGACGTGGGCGAGCACGAAGGCCTGCCGTTTCTGGTGATGGAATTCATCGACGGGCGCACGCTCGACGACGCGGCCAAATCGGGCGAGCGGCTCACCCTCGAACGCATCTGCGAAATCGGGCAGCAGACCGCCGAGGCGCTGGGCTACGCACACCGCAATGGCGTGGTGCACCGCGACATCAAGCCGGCCAACATTCTGCTTACTTCCGTTGCGAAATACGGGATTGAACGGCCGAAGATCACCGATTTTGGCGTCGCCAAGCTGGCGGCGGGTTCGACGACCATGTCCGGGCAGATGCTGGGAACACCCGCGTTCATGCCTCCCGAGCAATTCACGGGCGCGGCCGTGGATGGGCGGGCCGATATTTTTTCGCTTGGCGTGGTTCTGTACTGGCTGGCAACGGGTGAGCAGCCGTTCCCGGGCGAATCGCTCACCGCGGTTTCTTACAAAGTGGTGCACACCGAGCC
>CAZRKW010000417.1:0-2829 GCA_964600355.1 uncultured Acidobacteriaceae bacterium | reverse complement strand
CGGTCCGGGGCAAGATGCGCTCGTCTCCGGGTGCCAGCCGGCGTTCAACTCCAGGAGCCGCCGGGCTTCGGGGTTGACCATGCGCGGCTGCTGTTGGCCGTCAGTCACCAATACGCCGCAAGGCAGTCCTTCGAGAATGCGTCCCAGGAAGGCGCGCACGCGAGAGGTTTCCTCCAGGCTGCGGGACAGCTCCCCGTTGGCGCATTCCAAGTCGGTGCGCAGGCGTCCCACTTCCGCCTGCAGCTGGGCATAGGATTTCTCGAGCGAACCGGCCGCCTGCGTGAACGTCAGAAAGGCGTGTGCGAGCGCTTGCGGGTCGGCCGCGCGATGCTGCGGCGCGTGCGGCCGCGGTGGACTTTGCCGGGCTGTAGGCAATTTTGGCATCCCTGCGCGGTACTGCAAGCAGGGTGCCAAAAAGAAACAGTCTGCGCGTTAGGGATCGCTAAGCTGCGTGGTGTTTCATTTCGGGGCAGCGAGATTTCGGGGGGAGAGCGCTTTTCGCACGTCATTGAGTGAAGCAGCGCTGGGTTGACGCGTGTTTCTCCCAGTTACCGGGAGGAAACACAGAGAGAGTTCAGGGACGCATCGCCCGCGATGCGCACGGGAGCGCGCGAAAAATTAGATGGTTCTAAAGTGCGACGGGTCGGCCGTGTGACTGAAGTGCTCGACATGCAGCTGCAATTCCTGCCCAGCCAGTATGAACGCCCGTTCGACGGAGTGCTGCAGCTCGCGAACGTTTCCCGGCCACTGCGCCTGGCGCAGGAATGCGATGGACGAGGCCGAAAGCCTCTTGGCCGGAATTCCGGCTTCGCGGCAGAGATTGTCCAGAAACTTCTCGGCGAGCGGTCCGATATCCTCCGGGCGCTCGCGAAGCGGCGGCAGTTCCATCGGAAAAACGGCGATGCGGTAGTAGAGGTCCTGGCGGAAGAGTTTCTGCTTCACGTGATTGAGCAGGTTCACGTTGGTCGCGCACAACACACGCACGTCCACGCGAAAAACGTCGGAGCTTCCCAGACGCTGCACTTCGCCATCCTGCAGAAAGCGCAGCAGCTTGGCCTGCATGGTCAGCGGAAGGTCGCCGATTTCATCGAGAAACAGGGTTCCGCCATGCGCGTTATGAATGCGCCCGACGCGCGACTGCACCGCACCGGTGAACGCTCCGCGCGCGTGCCCGAACAACTCGGCTTCTAGCAGCGCTTCCGGAATGGCCGCGCAGTTGACCACCACAAAAGGATTCGTCGAACGCCGGCTGATCTCGTGAATGCCGCGCGCAACGAGCTCTTTTCCCGTGCCGGTCTCGCCGGTGATGAGCACGGTGGTGTCGCGTGCTGCCACCAGCCGCGCGAGCTGGTAGATGTGCTGCATGGACCGGCCCTTGCCCACCATGGAAGGAAGTGGTTCTTTTTCAGTGACCTGCGGAATGTCGGAGGGATGAAACGGCGCAGCGGCGGCAGCCGCGGGGGCCGGCGTTGGCACCGGCTCCAGCGCGATCTTTTCCTCGGAAGATGCCAGTATGGTGACCTTGACCTGCGGGAAACGCCGGCGCACGAGTTCGGCGACCTCCTGCACGTTCAAATCGGGCAGGTGCCGGTCGAGAATCAAAGAATCGAACGCCAGGGAGTTCAATTTCGACAGGGCGTGCGCGCCGCTGAAGGCTTCTTCGACGCTCCCCTCCACGCGATCCGGCCCCAGGAACCGGCTGCGGAACGCCGGATTGTCGCTCGCGACCAGCAGGCGCGGTGGTATCGGTGAAACTACGGATGCGTGTGCGGACATGAATGCACGATCCCCCAGTCAATAAAATGTTAGAAAAATACAATAACTCGGTTCTAATTAATTCCCTGCAGGGCAAATATTGCCCATGCTGCACTGGCGGAAGCAATCAGCGGACCGATGCAGAAGCCGATTGTGGATTAGAATCTTTCGGATTACTACCTGCGTATTTGCCGAAAATGATTCGAATTGGCTTATGTATAAACACGGACAAAGAAATGATTTTGGAAAGGTGACGGCGGACACAGAGCTCGGTTGGAATTGTAAGTATGCGTTATAGTGCGTACGTAGTTCTTCGCACAGGAGGACACGCTTCATGCGCGTGCTGGTCGTAGAAGAAGATCCGATGCTGGCGGAGTTTTTGCGCGACCGGATGATCGAGGAGGGTTTCGAAGTCCTCCTGGCCGGCAGCGGGCCGGATGCCGAACGTCTGCTCGAGACAGAGACTTTCGAGGTCATGGTGCTCGACCTGAGCCTCCCGGACGAGTCCGGACTCCACGCGCTGCGGGAGGCGCGGGCGAAAAAGGCAGACCTCGCCATTCTGGTGCTGGCGCCTGCGGGTTCACCCACCGATTGCGTGAAGGGTCTCGACGCCGGATCCGACGACTATCTGGCAAAGCCATTTTCCTACGCGGAGCTGAACGCCCGCATCCGCGCCCTGCTGCGCCGCCGATCGAGCCCTGCCGAAGCCCAGTTGAAGGTGGAAGATCTGGTTCTGGACCGCATCGCCCGCACCGTGCAGCGGGGTCGCCACCGCATCGACCTGACGCAGATGGAGTTCGAGCTTTTGGAATTTCTGATGGAGCGTTCGTTCCAGCCGGTTCCCCGCGAGCTGATTACAAGGAAGGCCTGGGAACTGGAAGCGGACAAGCCGACCAACCTGGTGGCGGTCTACATCAATTATCTTCGCAAGAAAGTGGATGCGGGATTCGACCGTCCCCTGATCAGGACAATCCGGGGCGTGGGCTATCAGATCGGGGAGCGGGAGTCTCCTTCCGAGAATTGAACAGACAGACTCCCACCCAGGGAATGGAATTCTGGCCGTCCGCGGGCACG
>CAZRKW010000416.1:0-2851 GCA_964600355.1 uncultured Acidobacteriaceae bacterium | reverse complement strand
CCCTTCTGCCCCGCCGACGGCCAGGCCACCAACAGTCCGAGGAATACCAACAGGCAAAAACGAGAAGACAATCGGTTCATAGTTGGCCTCTCAGGAAAAGCGGCTTCGACTATTCCTGCGAGCATACGCCAATAAGCAGAAGCAAGATATGGAATCCCAATTCCTTGGCATGGACCATCCCCTCACAATTCGTTTACAAACGAATGGCCATTCGCGACATCTGGTTGCTCGTCTCTGAACGCACGACGATGACAAGGTCGTCCGTCAAGGGAACTCCTCCCGTCTTGACGGTAAAGATGTACGACCATACCGGCACCGGTTTCTCATTTTCGGGCCACACACTGGGCCCCGGCGAAATCAATCGGGACGAATATGCTTCGACGGGTCTCCGTGCAAACTGCGACTTCCACTCAAACGAAAAACTCAAAGTGTCCATGAACCGCTTTGCGTCTTCCGAGCTCACGGGGATGTAAGGAAAAAGGGAACAGGGGAGCATGCTGGCGCGCGCGAAAACGGTTACTTCATTGGGGAATTCGGTGATCGGCTTCGCATGTTTGTAAAACCTGGTTCCCAGCCGTGTCTCGATCACTTTTAGACCATTGAAGAAGTCGCCTGAAATCATTGCGACCGTCAGCGGCACGCAGAGTTTCCCATCCGAGAACATCACGTCATCGATAGGAACGATTCGTGTGTGTACCGGGTGGCTCAGAATCGGCGGGGGAAGTACAGACAAGGCTACGCACGCAGCGCAGCACAGCAAAAGGAATCTTCTGTATCTCTGCCCACAGCGGGCAGCCACTCTCGCGTTTCCTTGCAGAGCCAAAGTTTCAACCCCTGCCAATCAACCGGCACCTAACACTGCCATTCTATAGCCAGCGCGGTCCGGTGGTCTAGTTCAGCGAATGAGAGACCCAGCATTGCATCGATGGAGGGAACCTCTATCGCGAAAATTGGAGCACGCCTTTGAGATTATCGCTGGACTCAAAGGAGTCCCAAGGGCGCGTCGTCGGGTAACTTAAACTCTGTGCTGACGCGCCCATGGAACGGCCGATTGCTTCTTTTACGCAACCCCCAGGCTATTGCCGATCATGATCAGAGCGATGATCGTCGTCGCGGCCTTGGTTATTGCCTTGATTCCGATCATCCCCGCGATAGCGACCGTAATCGCGGTTGCCTCGGTCGCGGTCCCACCGATGATCATGTTCTACGTTTCCGCGATTTCCCTCCCAGTAACCCTCAAAAAACTGCTGACCATCATGGTGGGGTGCAACCCAACGAGATCCCTCGTACGGGGGTCGAGTCCAGTAGCCCTCGTGCCATCTGTAATGCCTTCCCGAGGGGTGCCAATAGCCGTCTACCCACACAAATTCAGGCCCGGGCTGTCTTGGCAGAACTCGAACCACACGGGGTTGAGGCGGCGGTCCGATCCTGATTCCAAAGGAGACTTGCGCGTCCATTACTGATCCGCTCGCCAGCAACATGACGACAAGCAGTCCTGTTCTGATTAAGGTCTTCATGTTTTTCCTCTTTCCATGGGTACATCGACCCACACCATTGGATTGGCGGGGTGAAAACTTGGAGAGTTTCTCGATAGCTAGGGAAAATACGCCTTAGGAAAAACGAGGAGGGGAGGTATCCGTCGCTTGCCGTACAAAGTCGCGATCGTAAGAAGGGCCAGCCTTTCGGAAGGACTGCTCGAAGGAAGATGATCTCGGTCGAAAGCGAGCGATCCATGTCCGGCAACTCAGTGCATGAGTGCCCGCAGGACTGGCTATATGGTGGTCCAGCGGGCAAACAAGACTGCTCTGATTCTTCTGCGGCTTAAGTGCAGGCGGATCGGGTAGGGTGTCCACAGACGAACAAAGAATCATCAGGCACACCAAACATGCCGCGATTCGTCCGCTCATAGGTCTTGTTGCCTGTCTCTGTCTCAATGGCATCCCAGTGACGAAGACTAGCAACGTCAGATCCCATTCACCATACCCGGTTCAGGGTATCGCCCTTATCTGACATTTGGACTACCCGTATCTCGCTCCTGTGGCTCGTAGAAATCTCCGCCCGTCACTCAGAGGAAATCTTTTCTGTGCGAGCAACGCCCTCAAGTCCAGCCATCAAGATCCCATTCGTTGACAATGTCCGCAGCTCTTGTCAGATTGATGCGGATGAGTAAGGGACCCGACCTTGGCAGTTGACCGCGCCGCGATGGCCGCGGCTTGCGAACTGGACCGCGCTTTTGGTCCCTTGATGCTGACGCTTACTGGCGTCGGCATGGTGATCGGCGCGGGCATTTTTGTTATCACCGGGCAGGCGGCAGCGCTGTACGCAGGTCCTGCAATCCTCTTCAGTTTCGTGATCGCGGCCATCGTGTGCGCCTTCGCCGGGCTTTGCTATGCCGAAATGGCCGCCATGATCCCGGTTTCCGGCTCGGCATACAGCTATGCGAGGACGGCGTTCGGGCAAGGCACGGGCTGGGTGATCGGCTGGGCGATCGTCGCCGAATATCTGTTCGCGATAGGCGCCATCGGGATCGGTTGGTCCGCCTACATGCAGGGAGTGATCGGCGATTTCGGGATGCATCTTCCCGCGTGGTGGGCGAAATCCCCGCTGGTGCTGGGTGCGGAAGGATTCCGCCGAACGGGGTCGCTGGTGAACTTGCCTGCGGTTGCGATCGTGGCACTAACCACGGGGGCGAATCTGCTCGGTACTCGAAGTTCCGCACGGTTCAATGTGACCCTGGTATGGATCAAGCTTACGGCAGTCGGGCTATTCATCGTATTTGGCCTCATGCATGCCAACCACGGCAACTGGATACCATTCCTGCCCTATCGCGGGGTCGGCCCCAATGGCGACT
>CAZRKW010000415.1:0-2858 GCA_964600355.1 uncultured Acidobacteriaceae bacterium | reverse complement strand
GACAAGGCCGCGGATGGCGGCGTCAAGGTGACGCATGTTCCCGTCGCGGAAATGCCTCCCGAATTGAAGCAGGTGATTGAGGAGAATAAATAGTGGCGACCACGGCGACGTTTCGAATCTGGCGAGGAGAAGGTGCGTCCGGCAAATTCGTCGATTACAAGACGGAGGTCGAGGAAGGAATGGTGGTCCTCGACGTCGTGCACCGCATTCAGGCGACCCAGGCCAACGATATGGCCGTCCGCTGGAACTGCAAGGCCGGGAAGTGCGGTTCATGCTCGGCTGAAATCAACGGCAACCCGCGCCTGATGTGCATGACTCGCATGAGCCAGATCAACGTCAATGAGCCTGTGACCGTCGAGCCGATGCGCACGTTTCCGCATGTGAAGGACCTGGTCACCAATGTCGCCTGGAATTATCGCGTCAAAATGAAAATCAAGAAGTTCACGCCCCGCAAACCGGATGCCCCGGACGGAACCTGGCGCGTCCAGCAGTCCGATATCGATCGCGTGCAGGAATTTCGCAAGTGCATCGAATGTTTCCTGTGTCAGGACGTTTGCCACGTGCTGCGCGATCACAATCTCCACGAAGAGTTCATCGGACCGCGATTTTTCGTGTATACCGCCGCGCTGGAAATGAACCCGCTGGACACCGAAAGCCGCACCAAGGACCTTCGGGAGAACGACGGCATCGGTTATTGCAACATCACCAAATGTTGCACCAAGGTCTGCCCGGAAGAAATCAAGATTACCGACAACGCGATCATCCCGCTGAAGGAACGCGTTGTGGATGAATTTTTCGATCCCCTGACGATGTTATTCCGCAAGGTCAGCGGCAAGTAACCCGTATATACATATCGACGGCCCCGGAACAGTGCCAGGGCCGTGCTGTCCTTCTTGCGGGGAAAAAAGTTTAGTGTCCTGCAGGAGCGGCGTTGCTTGCGACCGAAGTGGGGCGCTTCGAGGAATCCAGGTCTTCAAGCAGGTGCTCGGCGCGAGATTCCGCCATCAACAGTAGCCGGTGATCCTGCATTCCGGGATTGTTGTCCTGGTAGAGCGTGACGTAGGCGGTCGGCGTGTCCCACGTGTGCAGCTGATTGTTCCATTTGTCGCCGGTGTTGTTTTGCGAGGGAAGCAGAGTAGCTTTCGCCTGCACTCCAAATTTTTGCGTCAAGTTGAAGGTGGCGTCGTCCATGGGTCTGTCGACAAGCATCGTGATCTTGACGAGCTTGCCCCCATCCAGCACAAAGTTCACCGAACCGGTCGTTGAGATCTCAACCCTGCCATTCGCGTGGAGAGCCGCATTCACACGGTCGCAGCTTCGCCGCTCCGGCCGCAGGTGGCACACGTCGAACTCCTGCTGCGCTTCCGGTTCGATCCGGAGGAAATCGGAGATGCCTTCCCCGATCAGGTGACCCTTAAAGTCAACAAATGCAATACTTCCGCCCTGCGCACGGAGGCCTGCGGGCACTGCGGCGACAAGAACCAAAATCCAGACGAAGGGTTTCATCCGATCAATCCTCCATGTCCCCGAGTATGCGTTCGGCCGGAAACACGGACAATCCAACACCTGTACCAGAATGGTAGTACTTACAGCCTGCTGATCTGGCCGTCTATACCCGCGATTTTAATGGAGTTGCGGCTTAAATAAAAGGGGTGAGAGTTCGGCGGTATTCAATCAGGCAGTACGGAAGGGAAGTCGTTCCTCAGCAAGGTCAATCATTGCCGATCAGCGCCCCTCGAATGGGTAGCGATCCTGCGCCAACACGGCTTCGGCCACACGCCGCCTGATCGCGATGGTGTCGACTGGCGCGTGTTTAGCGAATCGACGCAGCACAGCCAGTTGCGTGGTGAGTGCATCGCCTTCGGCGACCGCCGCCAGCGCCGTGCGCGCCTCTTTCTCGATTCGATCCATCGCATCGGAGATGAATGCCCGAGCCGCGTCGGCAAGGCCCCCAGCAGCCGCTCCACGCGCCGCGGACGCCTTTTGCGCGCGGCGAAGCGAAGATTCCATGGCGTATACGTCCATCACGATGTTCGCGAGCGCCGCCACGATCTCCTGCTGCTCCGCCAGCTGATCGCGGAACTTCTGCACGGCGGTTCCCGCCGCCAGCAGGAATATCTTTTTCGCCTGTGTAAGCACGCGATCTTCTTCAGCGAACGCGCCCGCCGCCGGTTCTTCAAACGAAGGCCCGGCCAGAACCTCTTCGCTGAGTTTCATGGCCGCCGGTATCAGCGGGACAACACCTGTCATCGCGCGCTTCATCAGCATCTGGATGATGAGCATGCGGTTGATTTCATTCGTGCCCTCAAAGATGCGGTTGATCCGGCTGTCGCGATACGCCCGGGCCACCGGGTAATCCTCATGAAAGCCGTAGCCGCCGAAAATCTGCACTGCTTCGTCCACGCAGAAGTCCAGCGTCTCGCTGCCCATCACTTTGCTGATGGAGCTCTCGATAGCGTACTCTTCGAGCACCTGCATGGCCTGGAGCGTCTTGTCGGCCGTTGAGGCCGCCGCGCCGGGAGTTGCAACTGCCGCTTCGATCATTCCCGCCGATCGGTAGATCATCGATTCAATGGCGTACGTCCGGATGGCCATCTCGCCGAGCTTGGCCTTGATCAGGCCGAAGTCGCACAGCCGCTTGCCGAAAGCCGTGCGTTCTTTCGAATATTTCGAAGAAGCCGCCAACGCATTTTTCGCGCCGCCGAGGCAGTACGCCCCGAGGGAAAAGCGCCCCACATTGAGCGTATTGAACGCAACGATGTGCCCGCGCCCAATTTCATGAAGAAGATTTTCCTTTGGCACGGGCGAATTCTCGAAAAACAGCGGCACCGTGGAGCTTCCGCGAATGCCCATTTTCT
>CAZRKW010000414.1:0-2882 GCA_964600355.1 uncultured Acidobacteriaceae bacterium | reverse complement strand
TTTTCGCGTTCGTGATGTACAGCGACATCCTCAAACTCATTCAAAGCCACCACTAAGCCGTCGGAAGTCTGGGCGGAATAGCAATCCGTTGTCATTCTGAGCGCCGTTTCTGCGCGAGGAATCCCTCTTCATTTTTTGCGACGAGTTGCTCATCGCCCGAAAGGGAGCGAAGGAGAACGGTTTTCCGGGTCGCCCGGTGTGACTGTCAGGCCCCTTCAAGGTCTATGCAATGCTTTTTCAGGGCAGGGAATTCGCTTTTGGTATAATCTCCTTTCGAGAAGCCATGGCACGCCCGTCCCCACACCGCGTTTCTACCGGCGAACGTATCAATGTTCACGAGCCTCCCGGCCGCCTGCAGCGGGAGCTCGGCGCGCGCCGCATCCGTTTGACGCGCCAGCGCCGCGTGGTCCTACAGGTGATGGAGGGTGCTCCGCAGCACTTGGACGCCGGCGAAATCCTCACGCTCGCACAGAAGATCGACGCCGATATCACCCGCGTCACGGTCTACCGCACGCTCGAACTGCTCAAGAATCACGGCTTGATCGACGAGCTCGACCTGCTCCACCTTCGCGGACACCGCCATTTCTACGAAAGCCACGGCCCCCGCGACCACATTCACGTGGCCTGCATCCGCTGCGGAAAGGTCCGCGAGTTCGAAAGCGAGATGTACGAGGATTTGAAGAAACAGATCGCTCGCGACTGCGACCTGGAAATTACGATCACCCGCACGGAAGTCGGCGGGTTATGCGGGGATTGCAGAAAGCGCTGACCCGAAGAGGGTCAGCATCCCGAGCGGAGCGAAGCGAGAGAGGGACCTGCTTCTAAGGGTTTCTCGACCACGCGGCTAGGCTACGTTCGGAGAAATTCTTTCGCTCCTCGGATATCCTTAAGCACCTGATCCCGCAACTCCTCGACGCTTGCAAATTTGCGTTCATCCCGCAGGCGCTCCAGAAACCGAATCTCGATTTTCCCGCCGATCACGTCCTCGTTGAAATCGAAGAGGTGCGTTTCGACGGTCACCCCCGAACCGTTGAATGTAGGCCGCACACCGACATTCGTAACGGAGCGATAGAATTCTCCATTCACAACTGTTTCAGTGGCGTAGACTCCGTTTTGCGGCAGCATCTCTTGTTCCGTCTTGAGATTCAAAGTCGGGACCACCAACTTCCGGCCCTGGCCTGTGCCGGTCTGAATTTCTCCCGCCAGCGAAAAGGGGCGTCCCAGCAGGCGTCGGGCATCGGCGACACGCCCGCTCCGCAGCGCCTCGCGAACCGCCGTGCTGGACGCAACCGTTCCATCGACCGTCAGCGCCTTCACGCTTTCCACTTCGAATCCCCACTCCCTGCCGTAGCCTTCCAGCAACTGTACGGTGCCTTCCTGGCGATGCCCAAAGCGGAAGTTTTCTCCCACGAGCACCTTGCTGGCGCGCATCGTTTCCACCAGATAACGGCGCGCGAAATCCTCCGGCCGCATTTTGGAGAGCTCCAGGTCGAAGGGAAGCACCAATGCAGCGTCGATTCCCGCCGCGTCGAAAGCCGCCAACCGCTGGTCGATCGTCATCAGAAGGGAAGGGGCCTCGGCCGGGCGCAGCACCTTCAGAGGATGAGGAAACAGCGTGAGCACAGCGGCGAGCTGATCCCTTTCGCGCGCTTCCTGCTTCACCTTGCGAAGAATCTCCTGATGCCCGCGGTGGATACCGTCGAAGTTCCCGATGGTCACCACGGAGCGTTTGCGATTCTCTCCAAAGTGTTGCACCCATCCTTCCGCGGACGCGAGCCTGGCAATCGCCATTAGATCTCCACCTCGAGGCGCAGGCCGTCATGCGAGAGCCGCACATGTTCCGGGAGGCGCGCGTTGGTCGCGGCGTGGCCAAGGTCATGGCAGATGTGCGTGAACCACGCTCGCTTGGGCTGGAGTTCCGCCACCAGGGCTAGCGACTGTTCGACGTTGGAATGCATCGGGTGCGGCACGTAGCGCAGCGCGTCCAGGATGAAGTCGTCGAGCCCGCGCAGCAATTCCTTCGATTTTTCCGGCACGCGGATGAAGTCGGTGAGGTAGGCGCATTTGCCGAAGCGGAATCCCAGCACCGGCTGCGGGCCGTGCATGGCCGGCACCGGCACGACGGTCAGGCCAAAAAGATCGAATGGTCCGTCGATCGCGTGCAGTTTGACGCCGGGTAGCAGGTTGCCGTTCGGAGTGTCGTCGAAGATGTAGGCGAACTGGCGCTGCAGCGTCGCGATGGTATCGGCGGCTGCGTAAATCGGGACAACTCCCTGCTGCTTCATATTGAACGGACGAATATCGTCCAGGCCCAGGATGTGGTCGGCGTGGCCGTGGGTGTAGATCACCGCGTCGAGCCGGTCCACGTGCTCGCGCAGCGCCTGGGAGCGGAAATCGGGAGTCGTGTCGATCACGACGTTGCGCCCCGCGTAGGAAAGCAACACCGAGGGGCGCATCCGCTTGTCATGCGGATCGGTGGATTCGCACACGACGCAGTGGCACCCGAGCGTTGGCACGCCCATCGATGTGCCGGACCCCAGGACTGTCAATTGAAGCGATGCCATGAATGGAGAGGAAGGGGCCTGCTTTAAATCCTGTTCGCTATTTTTTTACGCCCGCTTTTTTCTGCATCTGCTCGGCGGCCGCCTTGGAAATTTCCATAAAGGTGAGCTTCAGGCTCCCCAGAACTTCCATCAGCAGATCGTCGTCCACCTTCGCGAGGTTTCCCCGGGTTTTTTCGCGCAGCGCGTCCAGCATGTCAATCACTTCGCGCGCGCCCTCGAGATCGAGAAACGCCTGCCCAGTGCGGGGATCGGCCATTCCGCCCAGCATCGCCGCCGCGTTGCGCGTGAGAAAATCCACCAGCATCTGGAAGCTTCGCG
>CAZRKW010000413.1:0-2883 GCA_964600355.1 uncultured Acidobacteriaceae bacterium | reverse complement strand
GCGAAAGAAGAAGCAGGTCCCTCACCCATCCGCGCCGGGCGCGTATGGGCTCAGGATGACAACGAAGCAAAAGCAGCGGCAAGAAGAGCAGAAGGCCGACCCTTAACACCGAAGGGTCGGGCACCCGCAAAAGGAGCAAAAAGGCAGCCTCTCAGACTCGCTCCCGAATAGGGATGACGGCGAAAAGCGGCGCTTCGATTATGGCGTTCGGGAGGCGGTGTAGGCGGCGATTGAGACCATGTCGCTTACCGTGAGATTGGCTACTACCGGCTTCATCAGCGCGCTCCAGCGGCCGTTGCGCGTGCCGTTCTGGAAATCGACCAGCTGGCGGACGACGTAACTTGGGGAGCGGCCTGCAATCGGAGGCACCGGACCAAGTCCGCGCAAATCCTGGCCGTGGCACACGCCGCAGGCGGTGGTCTTTCCGGCGGCTCCTGTGGTTACCAGAGCCGCGCCTTTGTCGACGCTGCCGACGGGCGCGTAGGCGATGAAACCGGAGGCGGCGTCGCGGAGCTCGGTGCGGTCGAGGTTCTCGGGCGTTTCGATGATGCGTTCGCCGATGGGCTCGGTGCCTCCCGTTGCGTCGGGGACTAGCATGCTGCCGGAGACGTGCGTCTTGGGGACGGTTTCGGTCTCCACGACGCGAATCCACGACTTCAGATGCAGGCTCGAAAAATAGGCGGCGGCCACGCTGACGTCGGGATCAGGCACGGCTTTCGCGATGGCGACCATGGCCACCGGGGGCCCCATTTTGGGCTCGGAGCTGATGCGCGCACCGCTCCTGAAGTCAGCAATCTGCTGCGCGATGTAGTCGGGGGGAAGGCCGGCGATGGTAGCGTTTTCCGGACGGCCAAAACCGTTCGGGAGATGGCAATAACCGCAGGCGCGTACCTCTGGCTTCCGTCCATGGGCCACAACCTCGGGCATGGGCGGATGCCCGTCCGGGTGCCAGTCGGGGACGTTGTAACCGTCGCGCGTTTGATCGACGGTGAGCGCGACACTACTGCCGGGTACGTGCTTCGGACTCGTGTCGGTGTTCCTCGGAGGGGCCGCGGGCGGATTCACCGGGAAAGCCCAGGGCGGAGGGGTGGTCATCGTGGCGGCAAAAATAGCGCCGGCAGCCATGGCCGCCAAGCCGAGCAGCACGAATCCACGCATGTTCTTCATGAATCCCCCTCGCGATGACTAGCGCCGGAAAGCGCCATTGTAATGGGGGGAGTATATTTCTTCGCTGGTGAACGGTCAATAATTTGACAGGGTGAGTGTGCGCGCCATCTTGCGGCCGATAGCCCGCGTCGCGCGGCATGGCGCTTATTGCTGCATGAGATTTTGGAGACGTTTGGGTTCTTCGCCGAGCCAGTCAGGATGTTCGGCGGTACTGTCGAAGATCGAACTGATCTTGAATGGTTCAAACTGGCCGTCCGCTGCCGCTTTCGCGGTCTTGGCGAGGATTTTGGACAGCTCGGCGTCGCTTAATGGGTGGAAGGTGCGTGCGGCTTCGAAGGCCTGGTCGAGAATCTTCATGCTGTCGATGCCGGTGATGACGACCGATGTCGGCAGGTTCAGCGCGTAGTGAAGGCACTCGATCGGAGTGGCGGTTTTGGACTTCAGAATGATGCCGTTGGCCATGGGCTTCATGCCCAGAACGCCGATTTTTTCTTTCACCAGCTCTGGGACAACCAGCTTGGCAAAGCTGCGGAAATGCGCGTCCATCACATTGAGGGGCATCTGCGCCGTGTCGAAGTGGAAGCCGTTTTCGCGCGCGACCTCCAGCATCTGAAGATGGACGTGCGGGTCCTTGTGACCGGTGAAGCCGATGTAACGGATCTTGCCCGCTTTTTTTGCTTTCAAAAGGGCCGCATTCGCGCCCTCTTTATCGAAGATGCGATAGGGGTCTTCATAGCGCAGAATTTCGTGGTGCTGCACGAGGTCGATGCGGTCGGTCTTCATGCGCTTGAGGGATTGCTCCAGCTGCTTCGTCGCTTCCTTCGCGGAACGTCCATCGATCTTGGTCATCAGAAAAACCTTTTCGCGATAACCGTCGCGCAAGGCTTTGCCCATGCGGATTTCGCTGATGCCCCCGTTGTAGTCCCAGGAGTTGTCCATGAAATTGATGCCGCGGTCGATGGCGGAGCGGACAATTCTGATCGACAGCTTTTCGCTGACGCGCTTCAATCCGATGTGCCAGCCCCCCAAGCCGATCGCGGAGACGTTTTCGCCGGTGATGCCGAGGGCGCGGTAGGGCATTTCGGAACTGTTTTGGTGAGTGGCCATGAATTCCTCGCAGTTGGTGTGGAGTACCGGTTCATTGTGCGCGCGGCGAGCCCTGCGTTTCAATATCCCATCGCGGCCATTGGCCTGAATACCTGGAAGTATGGATAAGAGGCCGGCAGGAGACAGTATTGCAACCGCCGGTAGCAACGGATCCCAGTTTCGCTGTCCGCTGGCGCCTCGCGGTACAGTATGATTTGAAGCTGTGGACCTAATCCTCAGCGATATCGAAGCACGCGTTCTGGGAGCGCTCGTCGAAAAGGGCGTGACGACGCCGGACTATTATCCACTCTCCCTGAACGCCCTCGTGAACGCCTGCAACCAGAAATCGAATCGCGACCCGGTGATGAATCTGGACGAAGAGAGCGTTCGCCAGGCCATCCGCGGGCTGGAGAAGCATGCTCTTGCCGGGCCAGCTGACAGCTTTGATGGGCGCGTCACGAAATACGAGCATCGCCTTCAGGAAGCTTACAATTTCGACCGGCGCGAGACGGGCGTCCTTTGCGTCCTGCTGCTGCGAGGCCCGCAGACGCCCGGCGAGCTGCGCTCCCGATCCGAGCGCATGCATTCGTTTGACGACCTGAGCGAAGTCGAATCCACGTTGCAGCGACT
>CAZRKW010000412.1:0-2889 GCA_964600355.1 uncultured Acidobacteriaceae bacterium | reverse complement strand
CACAGCCGATCCTCCTGGATTGAAAAAAGGGATATCGAAATAAGAGCGGGTTAGTTTAAGTGTTTACGCACGATTGCGAAAGGGCACCCGTTCAGTATTTATTCTGTATTTCATTTCCCGGGAATCCTGCATGGTCAGCCGGATTTCCCGACGGCACTCAGGGATGATTCACGGAATACAAACGGTTGTTTTTCTCAGCAGCAAGCAGTTGCAGCGTATAGCCGTCGTGCAGCAGCCGCGCCGGCCACCAGTCCCAGTCCCCTCCGCCTGAATACAGCAGAAAACCCGGATGCGCCTCTGCGAAATTACGGAAACTGTAAACCTGCAGTGGAAGACAGCATTGCAGGGCAGGCAGCTGCTTATCGAGCGAATCGCTGCCGCTATAGACCACAGCCTGCTCAGGGTCAACTACCGACACAAAGCGCTTCGCCCAATCCGGCGAAGCGTAATAAGCCAACGGAACATAGTCGTGCCCATCGGACACCACGATGGGGAGGTCCGGCCGGCTGGAAGCTGTGTCCACCAGACGCTCGACAGCGTCCGCCGGCGAAACAACTTTGCCAAATGCGCCGCTCTCGGCCTTCCAGAAAAACCCTTCCTGCAATGTCACCGCGATCAGGACGAAACCGGCGAACAGAGCAAGAGCCCTTCTTCCAAACTGCCCGAGCATCCAGGAAAAACCGAGCGGAAGCCCCAGCACCATGGGGAGCACGTAGCGTTCGGCGAGCCCCCCGTGCGCAATCTTCGTCACGGCATAACCCACCACAGGCAGCGCCAGCAGACCCACGGTCAGCCACCGCTCCTGCCGGGAGGAATCTTCCGCGTCTTCATCCAAGCCGCGCAGCGCAATCACGGACAGTATCGCCACAATCGCAATCGCGATCGGCGCGAACGTCTTCAGGAACAAAGCGTATGTGCTGGCCGTGCGCACCAGGGACGCCGGCGCCCAGAAGCGCGCCCCATAAAATTTCTGGTAGCCTTTCAGCACAGTCCAGGAAAACGCCAGCGGCACAAGCCCGAAGCCCATCGCCAGCCAAACGCCCCAGCGCACGCGCCGCTCCTTCCAAACGAGTGCACTCTCAGCGATGGCGAACGGCACGAAGGCAAATAGTGCGTAAAAGTACAAAGCCTCGGAAGCCGCAAGGCTCAACGCAAACAGAACCGTCCATGGAGGCCGCGCCGTTCGCTGGTAGCAGAACAAAGCCATCGCGATACATGCCGCCACCATGCTGTAGGGACGCGTCTCCACCGCGTAGGGATTATAGAGAGGCGTCAGCAACAGCGTAGCGGAACACACCAGCGCACAGACCGCGCCGTTCCGCTTGCGGATAGCGGCAAACAAACACCACAGCGCCACACAAAACCCCGCAATCGAGGGCAGCCGATACGCCACATGCTGATTTGCACTGAGACCCCTCGAAACATGCTCGACCAGGTAAAACGGCAGGGGATTGCCGTCCTTCGCCCCTCTGAATGCGCCCAACAAATCGGAAAAACTCGCGACCCGCGCCACGGCGACCGTACAAAGCTCGTCATACCAGAACGGCCGCACCGACGCCGCCCACACATTCCGCAAAGCCGTGTAGGCGATCAGAATCCATATGCCCGAGTTCGCAAACCGCTCCCCTTCCGGCCCTGCGATAAATCTCCGGTGGGGCGAATCCCCCGTCCCAGGCGCCACTGTTTTCAGCTCGATAATCGACTCCTATCGCCTCGTGAACTCTCGCCGTTCAGCCCCCGACCACGCTGTACTCGCGGCTTCGTTGCCCGCGCTCCGCGCCGCGAGTCTCCGGCGAAATCGGGTCCGAAGTAGCAAGAAAAGCTTGCAACAGAAAAAGCAAAGCATTCGAAGGAATATGCAGATTGAAATCGATGAAGCTGTGCAGCAGAAGACCGGCTACCGCGGCGATCGCTCCCGCGCGCAGCCCGCGCCCGAAGTGGCTCCGCTCGGCCTCAAAGCCCTTCCGCGCCTCGCGATAGAGCAGCCACAAAAACGCCAGCCCGCAAAGTCCCCCGGCGACACCGGTCTCGGCAAGCCCCTCCATGTAATCGTTGTGGACATGCTGCACCACGTAGCCGTCATAAAGGGTCTCGTAGCGCGGATAAACGGAAACGAGCGTTCCCAACCCCGACCCCTTGATCGGATGCGCGAAAAACACCCCGGCGGCCCCGCGCACCATGGAACTCCGCCGCGACATTGTCAGGTCCTGCCTAGCGGTCGAAAATCGCTGGATCGCCTTTCCCGCCCCCACCCACGCAACCACCGCCAGAGCCGCCAGCGCGACAGTTGCCAGCGCTATCATGCGCGGACCCTCACCCGCACGCCGCGTCCGCGCCAGCACCGCCAAGACGCATAGCTCCAAAGCGAATCCAATAATCCCGCCGCGCGACCCCGAAAGCACCAGCGCGCCCACCGGAACAATCGTCAGCACCGTCGCCAGCGGCAGAAGCTCCGAGGAGATCCCGCGGAACAGCATCAATCCCAGCCCCACCGGCAGCGTCAGCTCGACGAATCCCGCGAAATGATTGCGGTTCACAAACGGCCCGAAGGAATCTCCCCGGATCGTGAGGCTGGGCATCCAGTAGAGTTCCCCCTCGGACGTGAAATGCTGGATGATCCCCAGCAGCGACACCGCGAAGCAAAACACAATCAGGAACCACGCCAGGAAGGAAAGGTCCGCCCGCTTCCGAAACGCCTGCGCCGCCAAAAAAAACAGGATGACGTAGGCCGCCACCCTCAAGACTTCCATTCGCGTCAGAAAAGCGTAGGCCGTGCCGCCCAGGAAAAGCTGCAGCAGCCCCATCGCCAGAAACGCCAGCAGCGGCCCGTTGAGCGCGTTCCACTGGATCGTCGCCGTCCGGTCCCGCGCGATCAAAATCGCCCACGCC
>CAZRKW010000411.1:0-2893 GCA_964600355.1 uncultured Acidobacteriaceae bacterium | reverse complement strand
CGGCGTTGTATTGTCGGAGGTGCTCCGTAGTTGTTGAAAGCGTTTACCGAGAACAACGGTAATGCTACTCGTTCAGTTCTGGACGAGCGCAAACGTGGAAAGTCGTTCGGTCGGCATCTCAGAGTGCGGAGAAGAAGCGAGCGGACGATCTTGCATCGATCCTGCAACTCGAGGAGCAATCGATCCAAAGAATTCTTTTCGCCCTCGTACCACTCCTCGGGTACCACTCCTCCTATTTGTCGCAGCACTGAAATGTCGGTCTCTCGCTCCAATCGGTTAAGCCACGGCTCAAAATCGTCGATGCTTTCGACTTGGTGGTAGGTCTGCCCACCGCAAACAAGCCCTCTTGTGGGGCAATCGGGGAAAGTCCATTTCGAGCCGTTGAAGCAACCCCCGTTATCGATCATCACCGCCGTTAGCTGGTCGCCTTCCGCCTCTGGCATAAGAACCGCTTGGCGGTTATCGATATTTGATGTCCATGTGTCAAAGACAAGCATTCCGAGGAAGTCACGTAGGTTGCTTATGCGGCCCCGCACAAAATCTGGAAGAACACCATGGCACAGATAGCCTTGTCGGTTGATATCCCCGATGAGGTGTGACCCGAAGCATGATCCGTGCTGGCAGGGGATCCGAGTCCGCTGCAACTGGACTACAGCGTCGTCGGTGTGGCGTATGAGAAAGTCCTGCACGTTCACTATCGCTATTTCGGAAACCGGAAGTCCGAGGTGCTTAGCCAACAGCGTTGCGAGCAGTTCGTTGACAAGAACCCGCCTTCCCTGGGGATTGTTCTGAAATTTAACGATGTAGTAGCCGTCGTTTGAACAGCGCACTAGTTGGGACTGAGAGCCGCCCCGCATACGCCGGACAAACTCAACTGCCTCGAATCGCTCAATCATTCTCGCCCTCCAAGGGCAGAGCACACTTGTAGCGATGGCGTGAAGAAACACACGTTCTGCGTCAGTTAGAGGGTGTCGGTTGTGCGACGTTATGTTGCGGACGGTCAAGGAGAGAGCGAGTCCGACTCCGACTGCGAGCTAACTTGACCTGCCCAACTGCTAGGACAGGGCCGGTTCAGACGACTTTGCGTGAACATTGTGCCCTCCGCTGAGGTGAAGACGCACATGTCGTAACAGAAATAGGCCATAGCCTTCTTAATATGTTCGCCCCTGAAAGTAAATCCGTAATGCCCGCAAAAAGCATAAATAAATACGGATGCACTAGATAGGGGCAGAACGCTGACTTTTCTCGATGCCAGCTGTTTCGAATAGAAGCACCACGAGTGCCAATTCAATACAGACTCCACTTTGCGTCGGCTCGCCACACACGCTCTCCATCTCAGACACATCGATCTGGGCGGGGCGTATTCGTAAGTCTTTGGAACAAATCTCGTTGCAGAAATCTCGCATCGCTGGATCCGAGTCCCGTGGCGAGCTAATTCAGGCGGAGAAGAATGGGACGACCGCTATCGAAGCGTTTGCTCTCTTGCATCTGGCTTTCTGTTTTGGGAATTGACGTTTTAGGTTGGGTCAGAATGGAACGGCTGCAGCGGCATTCTTCGAACAAGAAGTAGCGGGGTTCGAATTCGTAGGGTTTCAACCCCGCTCTTCAGTGTTGGGCTGGGCTCATGCTGCCCCGACTCATCTTCGCCGTCGAGCACATTTAGCGTTCAACGGTTCGATTCGTCTTGGTGCTTCTCTCACCGGGGGCAGTGCATTTGAGGGAGTTGTTGTATCCCGCCGCAAACAGCTTTTCTATTCGGAATAATACTGAGTCTTATTCGGCCCTAGGATCAGCAGAAATGCTGTTCCGCCGTTCGGGGACTACTTGAGGCACCGGGCGGCTGGCTCCCGGCCCGTGAGCAGAATGAAGGTTGAGAACAGCTGTCCCTAATTCATGCGATTTTTGCGATTTCGGTCTGCACGTAGCCGAACACTTCGAGACTGCGTAGAACCCCTGCAATGGCGAGATTATCTTTAGCCTGGCATACCAAGGTCATCGGATAAGAAGGGGTCGGCGGCTGACAATATGTGGGTGTGCATTTATTTGCGGCGACAACTTGGAGCGCGAGTTGACCTGGATTCTTTATCCTAAGCAGCGTATCGCCACCGCGTCTGGCGGGGTGGACCCGGATCACGTATGTTGGCACGCCTCTGAATCCTCGCCCGATAGCCTATTCCCTCTCACGGTGAATTCAATTCGTATAACTACGGGTAATGGAACTGTGGCTTCTGTGCAAGCCAACCACAAAGACCGAGCCACCCTTGCGGGGAGCTCCTGATTAACGCGGAGGAGTTAGCCCACCATTTGTCCGGTTTCCCGACTAACCCGAAGTTGGCGCAGATTTACTGTAAAGCAGGCTTCCACCGAGGCTACGAAAACGCTGATCACCGTATAAGTACGGATTGACTGAAGAAACGTCCTCGGGTAAAAAAGTTGCCACGCTGAGGGCATGGAATTGTCATGAGCAGAGACGAGTACGCACCTCGCCTAGTTGATCGACGTTTACTGGAGTTAATGGAGACCCAGCTTCACAAATGGCATGAAGAACTTATAGCAAAGCGCACCCCAGAAAGGAGGGAGTTTCTTGAGCGCTTCGAACCCACGGCTTTCAAGAAGAAACAGTAACGTCCCTTTTGCCGGCTCTACACGGAGTTGGCCCAAGGACCCAAATCGAGCCGCAGTCGAGCTGCTATTGAATGTGACAAGTCTGGTGATTCATTCCTGTCAGGCCGCCTTCAACGCCTGGGATGCTGAGTGCGCAAGACGCTATATCAGAAATGCAAAACAATCATATGGGTCAGCACTCAGGTGTGCCGGGAGGCTATCCTTTACCGTTCAGGATGTTCAGGCATTCGAGGCGCGGACCATCAAACTCGAAAAGCTCATTGCCGAT
>CAZRKW010000410.1:0-2902 GCA_964600355.1 uncultured Acidobacteriaceae bacterium | reverse complement strand
CGCTGAACCTCGGCGTCCGGTGGGAGTATAACGGGCTGAATTGGGCTGCTAACGGGGAAAATACAAATGTGTTGACGTCGTTGATCAGCTTGGTCCCGAACTCGCAGCTCGGAACGACCGCCGCTACGGGAACCCTCGCCGGATTCATGGTCCCCTCAAACTTCAACTTTGCCGCTTATCCGGCCCCGCCCGTGGGCGGACTTTTCCAGAACCGTACGAGGATCGCCACGCTGAACAATCCGCCCCTTCGCAACTTTGGCCCTCGCATTGGAGTTGCCTGGAAGCCCTTGGCCAGCGATCGCTTTGTGGTGCGCAGCGGGTTCGGGACGTTCTACGATCGCACGGGCAACACGATTTACAACAAGCCTGCCACACAGGGCTCTCCTTACGACACTCCCATCGCTCAGACCGGCGTGGCAAATTGGTACTCCAATTTGGCTTCGCCCTATTGCAGTGTTCCCACGCCAGGTATTGCATGCGCCGCTCCAGCGCTTGGATGGACACCTCGGTTCTTCAATCCCGCAACCGGGACCGGTTCGAATCTAGTGATCCTTTCCACCGCGGCCAATTACCTTGTGCCGGTCACGTATGAATGGAACGCGAATATTCAATATGAATTCGCGCCCCTGTGGGTGCTGGAACTAGGCTATGTAGGGAGCCGTGGTGTTCATCAGTCTCCCGACCCGACCTTCAACGGCGGAATACTCGAGCACAACGCCAACCAACCGCTGCTCGCGAGCCCTACCAATCCACTTGACTGCGGAACTACCGCGGTACCCAATCCCAACGGCTGTATTACAACAAATACTTCGGCCAACGCCAACCTTCGTGTGCCATATCTGGGTTTTTCAGGTACTGGTATCGGTGTTGACCAAACCATTTCAGACGCCAAGTTCAACAGCGTGCAGGCAACCGTAACCAAGAGGTTCTCCCGCGGACTCCAATTGCAGGCGGCGTACACTTACGCCCGTGGATTCGATACATCGAGTTACATCGGCTACAACAACGCGAATCTGCCGTTGGTCTATGGACTGATGCCCTACGTTCGCCCCCAAAGGTTTACGGTGAACTACAGTTACGATCTGCCATTAGGCAAGCACGATGGTCTCATGGGCAAGGTCGCCAATGGCTGGACTGTGGCGGGAGTGACGGCGGTGCAGGATGGGCTCCCCTTGTTCATCACGGACGCCAACGGCGGGAACATTTACGGGAATGTCCAAATCTCCACCGGCAATTACGCAGCGGGAATGGGATCTGCCAACGTACCCACTTCGGGAAGCGACAAAGCCCGGTTGGGTGGCCCGATTCTCGGCGGTCCAGGTTGGTTCAACAAGGCCGCATTCACTCCGTTTGCCAGCAGCAACAACAATGGTTACGGGAATTCCGGATACGGTAGCGTGCTTGGACCGGGACAGTTCAACTGGGACATCAGTTTGGTGAAGACGACAAAAGTAGGGGGTATACATGAGGATGCGAGTCTCGTGTTTCGGACGGAGTTCTTCAACGCATTCAACCACGCCCAGTTCAGCAATCCGGGAAGCGTCGAACTTACGTCTTCAACTTTCGGGCAGATCACCAGCTCTTCGGTGAACCCGCGGCTGATTCAGTTCGCTTTGAAGTACGTGTTCTAATCGGTTCCGGACGAACTCAGAATTGTGTGGCTGATGACAGCCGCGACGAAGGTATAGAAGGGTTGTCATAGCCTTCGGTAGGTCGTAACTTTGAGGCAATTTGTGCAAGTCCAGTCTTCGCAGAGGAGCTTTTAACATGGTTCTTTCGAGGCGCAACTTTTTTAAGGCAGCGTTGGCTATGCCCATCGGCGTCTCCCTCGGTGGCTACGAGGCCCTTGCGGCGTCGGCCCAAGGCCAGGTAAAGATCACCGCCATCAAGGCGATTCGCTTGAAGCGGGGTACAGGCTCCAGGGGCTACATCAAGATTGAGACCGACGCCGGTCTGGTTGGGTACGGCCCAGGAGAAGGCGGCCCGGAAACTCGCGAAACGATTGCTATGCTCGAAGACAGCCCCGCCGGAGAGAAGACGGGCTTGATTGGCAAAGACCCGCTGGCAATCCGCGTTCACTTTCAGAACATGTTTTATGCAATTGCCCAGAGGCCGGGGGATAAAAGGGCTTACAGCTGTATTGACATGGCGCTATGGGACCTGGCCGGGAAGATTCTCAACCAGCCCGTTTCCAAACTCCTCGGTGGTAACTTCCGCGAGGAAATCGATACCTATTCCCATATGGCGCCACCTCGCGGCAAGACGCCTCTTGAGAGGCAGAACGATTACCTCAGCAAAGACGCTTGGCAGGAGAGGGCGCAGCGCGTGAAATCCTTCAAAGGCGGTTTCAAGGCGTTCAAGATCGACATTAACCATGCGCTTGCGGTTCCAGGCGGCGAATTTACGCCGGATCTCGGTCCGCGGGAAGTCGACACAGTACGGCGCGTGTACGAGCTTGCTCGCGAGGCGCTGGGGCCCGACTACGACATCGACGTCCACTGCCACAACGAACTTGATCTTCCCAGTGCCATCAAGGTGGGGAAGGCGGTGGAGGGGATCAAGCCTTTGTTTTTCGAAGACCCCATCTTCCCGCGGTTCTCGGAATCCTGGGCGGCCCTGCGAAAGTCCATTAACATACCCATCATTACTGGCGAAAGCCTGGCCCTGATCGAAGATACGCTGCCCTTTATGCAGAATCAGTCCGTTGACATCCTGCAGATCGATCTATCCCACGGCGGCGGAATCACCGGAACCAAGATCATCGCTGACGTGGCAGCTTCTTATCGCATGCCGATCGCATTGCACAACGTGGGAGGTTATGCGCTGAATAACGCTTCGCAGCAATTTGCGGCCAGCGTCTTCAATTGCCCGAGGATCGAGTGCGCATCCAACTTCGACCACG
>CAZRKW010000409.1:0-2903 GCA_964600355.1 uncultured Acidobacteriaceae bacterium | reverse complement strand
ATGAACGGGAAAGGAATTCAGGCCGAGAAGCTTCAGATCGATTGGCCCGAGTTGATGCGTTTCAAGCGTTCTTTCACTGAGCCCGTTCCAAAACGGCGGGCATAAACGCCAAGACTGATGGAGCCGACCAAATTCCTAGCCGAACTTACGGGAAACCGTGGCGAAATTCAATAAAGTGTGATGGGAGACTTCCAAGACACTCGGTAACTTCAGCGATTAAGACCCAGCAGAATCAGAGGGCGCGCTATCCGGCCCGCGCGTGAGCCAAGAAAAGCCACGAAAAAAAAGGAGCGGGGTTAGCACCAAGTTGACGGCTCTCTTTTCCGCCGAGCTCAGGCAAGGTCGTAGCGATCAAGGTTCATAACCTTGGTCCACGCAGCCACGAAGTCCTTAACAAACGCTTCCTTCGAGTCGTCGCATGCATAGACTTCCGCGATTGCCCGGAGCTGGGAGTTCGAACCGAAGACAAGATCGACACGGGTGCCGGTCCACTTGATTTCGCCCGTCGCGCGATCGCGCCCCTCAAACACGCCCTCGGATGTAGGGGACGCCTGCCACTTCGTTTTCATGTCGAGCAGGCTGACGAAGAAATCATTCGTCAGCGTCTCGGGCCGGCTGGTGAAGACGCCGTGTTTGGACTGCCCAAAGTTCGCATTTAGTGCGCGCATCCCGCCGACAAGAACTGTCATCTCAGGGGCGGTCAGGGTCAGCAACTGAGCCCGATCCACCAGTAGCTCTTCCGCCGGTCTTTGCGGGCCATTCTGCATGTAGTTGCGGAAACCGTCTGCGAGTGGCTCTAGTACAGCGAAGGAGTGCACATCGGTCTGCGCCTGCGAAGCGTCCGTGCGCCCGGGCGAGAAGGGCACCTTCACATTGTGCCCGGACTTTTTTGCAGCTTCTTCGACGGCTGCGCAGCCTCCCAGAACGATCAGGTCCGCAAGCGACACCTTCTTCCCACCCGATTGCGAGCCGTTGAAATCCTTTTGGATCGCCTCCAGCTTCTGCAGGGCCTTCGCTAGTTCGGTCGGCTGGTTTGCTTCCCAATCCCTTTGCGGCGCGAGTCGAACGCGCGACCCGTTCGCGCCACCGCGCTTGTCGGAGCCGCGGAATGTCGCCGCCGACACCCAGGCAGTTGTAACCAGTTGGGATATCGACAGTCCGGATTTGAGAATCTTTGCCTTCAGAGTAGCAACGTCCTGCTCCCCGATTAATTCATGATCCACTGCCGGAATAGGGTCTTGCCATATTTGGGGCTCCTTGGGAACGAGCGGACCCAGATACCGAAAGAGAGGCCCCATATCGCGGTGCGTCAGCTTATACCAGGCCTTGGCGAACGCATCTGCAAACTCCTGCGGATGATCGAGGAAGCGCTTGGCGATCGGCGCATAGTTCGGGTCCACCTTCAAGGCGAGGTCCGTGGTGAGCATTCCCGGGGCGTGCCGCTTCGATGGATCATGGGCGTCTGGAACGGTGGCGGCCCCGGACGCATCCTTGGGAGCCCACTGGTGCGCACCGGCTGGGCTCTTCACGAGCTCCCATTCATAGCCGAACAGGTTTTCGAGATAATTATTGCTCCACTTCACCGGGGTCGTGGTCCATGCGACCTCCAACCCGCTGGTGATCGCCTGGGTGCCGTTGCCGCTGCCATAGATGTTTCTCCAGCCAAGACCTTGCTCCTCGATGGGAGCGCCCTCGGGTTCTACCCCGACATATTTGCCCGCATCGGCAGCGCCGTGGGTTTTGCCGAACGTGTGTCCGCCGGCAATGAGCGCGACGGTCTCTTCGTCATTCATTGCCATGCGGGCGAACGTCTCCCGTATATCGCGTGCTGCAGCGATTGGATCAGGCTTTCCATTGGGCCCTTCCGGATTCACATAAATCAAGCCCATCTGAACAGCGGCGAGCGGACTTTCGAGCTCGCGATCGCCACTGTAGCGCTCGTCCCCCAGCCACTTGCGCTCAGGCCCCCAGAAAATGTCCTCTTGGGGCTCCCAGACGTCTTCGCGGCCGCCCCCAAAACCGAAGGTCTTGAACCCCATCGACTCCAACGCGACGTTACCGGCCAGGATCATGAGGTCGGCCCATGAGAGTTTCCGGCCATACTTCTGCTTGATCGGCCAGAGCAACCGGCGCGCCTTATCGAGGTTCGCATTGTCCGGCCAGCTATTGAGGGGCGCAAAACGTTGCGTGCCATAGCCTGCCCCGCCGCGGCCGTCGCCGATGCGGTACGTGCCTGCGCTGTGCCACGCCATACGAATAAAAAGCGGCCCATAGTGGCCATAGTCGGCCGGCCACCAGTCCTGCGACGCCGTCATCACGGCATTGAGGTCCTTGATCACGGCATTAAGATCGAGGCTCTTGAATTCCTTCGCATAATCGAACTCCTTGTCCATGGGATCGGACAGGGCGGAGTTTTGGTGCAGAATCTTCAGGTTCAGCTGATCCGGCCACCAGCGCGCATTGGTCGGTGCTCCCGCAACTGTGTGCCTGTGAGGGCCGCCCATTACCGGGCATTTGGCTTCGGTTGGATTATTGGGTACGGCCGCCGCTGTCCCTGTGAGTTCTTTCTCCATGTGTTCATGCTCCTTCGTATCAGTTAAAAAATATTGTGGCGAGTTACGATAACGTCTACGAAACTTAACGGGAAACGCGTCGCGAAGCGCATTTCTTGCAGAGTCCCCGGAAAATCAGTTCGTATTCGCGAATAACCCGCTTACTGAGAGAGCCCGAGGCAGGCTTGGGCACGTCGTACCACTTCACGTCCTCAACATTGCCGCACCTGTCACAGATGAAGTGGTGATGCCGCATGCCTTTAACGTCGAATCGCGCGGCGCGGCCCTCGACAGCGACTTCACGCACCAAACCCGCCTGCACCAAGTCCCGCAGGTTGTTATAAGTCGTGG
>CAZRKW010000408.1:0-2935 GCA_964600355.1 uncultured Acidobacteriaceae bacterium | reverse complement strand
AATCCCAGTCCTCATGCGCTTACCTCAACCATTTCTTGAGATACAGAGGCCTGCTGGCTCAGCCACGCGCGCGCCACATGAGTGGCAAGCTTCCGCACCCGCCCGATCATCGCGGCGCGCTCTGTCACCGAAATTGCTCCGCGCGCATCCAGGAGATTGAAGAGGTGCGAACACTTGAGGCAGAGATCGTAAATCTGCAGTACCGGGAATCGCTTCCCGGCCTTCCCTTTCAAGCTGTCATATTCCGCCAGCAGACGGCTCGCCTCGGCCTCGATCAGGTCGAACTGCTTTCGCGTCGAAACCGCATCCGCGTAATCGAAGCTGTACGCCGAAAATTGCTGCTCCTCGGCAAGCCGCACCTGGCCATACGTCATCGTATCGGACCAGCGAACATCGTAGACGTTGTTCACTCCCTGCAGGTACGCCGCGATGCGGTCCAGCCCATACGTCAGTTCGACGGAAATGGGATCGAGATCGATTCCACCGCACTGCTGAAAATAGGTGAACTGGGTGATCTCGAGGCCGTCGAGCATCACCTGCCATCCGATTCCCCAGGCGCCGAGCGTTGGCGACTCCCAGTTGTCCTCTTCAAATTTAATGTCGTGTTCCTTCAGATTGATTCCGACAGCGCCCAGGCTCTCGAGATAAAGGTCCTGGATGTCGGTGGGAGAAGGCTTGAGTATCACTTGAAGCTGTGTGTGCTTGTAGAGGCGGTTGGGGTTTTCGCCGTAGCGCCCATCGGTAGGCCGGCGGCTCGGCTGCACGTAAACCACTCGATAAGGAGTCGGGCCCAAAACGCGCAGAAACGTTTCCGGGTGCATCGTTCCGGCGCCGACTTCAATGTCATAGGGCTGCTGAAGAATGCATCCGCGGCGCATCCAGTATTCTTCAAGTCTTAGTATGAGGTCCTGGAAATTGAGCCCTTGCAATTTCGCGCCCGGATTGGAGGATTGCGGAGCGATTTTTTCTTTACCTTTTACTTTAGATTGCTGCATTTTCAAGCGGGCAACTCCAGTTGTCGTCTCGACGTAAGCTTTCGATCGATCTGCTGCTCGATTACATCCAGCATGATGTCGGTGATCTCTCGGGCGGCCACCGGCGAGACCGAATCCTCGGCAATCCGGTCCAAACGCTCCGCGAGCATTCTCTTTGCCGCCGCCACAGCCGGAGGAGAAAGCGCCCGCATTCCGGACCGGCGACAGTTCGCACAGAACGCCCCCAGCGCACTCCCCGAAAAATAGACCGGCTCCCCGCCCGTCAACACGCTGCCGCATTTCACGCAAACATCGAGCGCTGGCAGCCACCCGCCGAGCTTCACCGTCCACAACACGAAGTACGCGAGCGGAATCTCCGGCTTCTTTGTGGCCTTCACCCTCTGCGAACAAAGCAGCAGGAGGCGGAAATTCGCATCCGCGGCCTCCCGCTCGGGCAGCACCGCTTCGGTGATTTCGCTGAAAAGCGCTAGCGCCACGCTGGATGCGTAATCACTGAACGCATCCATGAACGACTCGATCATCTCGCACTGATTAATGCGCACCAGATCGCGCGTTTCCTTCTCGTAATACCAGATGCGCACGTGCGACAGGCTCTGCAGGGTCGAGCCGAACCTGCTCTTGGTCCTGCGCGCTCCCGCCGCCACCCCGCGCACGCGTCCCATTGTGCGAGATAAAAAACTGACGAGCCGGTCAGCCTCGGCCAACGGATAGCTTCTTAAAACGATGGCCTCGGATTCATGGAGTGGCATAGCGTGTCGGCGCGCCGACCGCCCGACTGAACACATGGGTGCCGGAACGATTCAAACAGCCGCACGAGCCGCACGCATCGGAATGAAATTTTTTATCACAGCCATCGGTGCGGCGCAATTCTTAAACGCCGCACGGCAATCTTTTCTTTCTCGCCCCGTTGCGCGTCCGCAGAGCCTTCCGTTAAAGTGCTTCGGATAATGTCGAACCCATTCGATTCAGCGCACTGCTCGCACAACATCGGCGGAATCGATGTTATCGGCATCGCCCGCATCAACGCAACTAGCCATGGAGATTCCATCTCCGGACTACTCGGAGATTTTCATTCTAATGAAACACTTGAACTTGTCTTAGTGGCCTATTGGGACTGTACAAAACATCAACATAAAGATTTTCTTGAATACCTAATCGATGCCAGCCCTCGGTCTCCGAGGCGGCCTGCTCTTGCCACTACACCCCGGAGGCAGCATTGATTCCCCTGAAAGACATGACGCCGCGGCGAACGCTGCCCATCGTCACGATCCTTCTCATCGTTGCGAACGTGGCCGTCTTCATCCACCAGATATCGCTATCGCCCGCGGCGGCCGAGGCCTTCGTGCGAACGTATGCCCTAACGCCGGCGAAAATTCAACTGGCGCTCGAAGGCCGCCACTACACCCTGGCCCAGGCGCTGCTTCCCCTGTTCACTTGCATGTTTCTCCATGCGGGATTTCTTCACATCCTCGGCAACATGTGGTTCCTGTGGATCTTTGGAGGCAACGTGGAGGACCGCATGGGCCCGGTTCCCTATCTTTTCTTCTACCTCGTGTGCGGGCTCGGTTCCGGCATCGCCCAGACCGCGTTCTCCTGGGGATCGAAGGTGCCTTCTCTCGGCGCGAGCGGCGCAATTTCGGGTGTGCTGGGGGCCTACATCGTTTTGTTTCCGGGTTCCCAGATTCTCACGCTGGTGCCGCTCTTTATTATCTGGTTCACTGCGCGCATACCGGCGGTCGTGTTCATCGGTTTATGGTTCCTCATACAATTCCTCAGCGGCATCGGTTCTTTGGGAGCGCCGGGCGAAGCCAGCGCGGGAGGCGTCGCCTGGTGGGCGCATATCGGTGGATTTCTCCTGGGAGTGTTTCTCGCCCGCGGCGCAGGCGTCCGCAGAGCCGCAGCCAGCTACGGCTGACGCTTCTCGCCGCACGGGCGCAGCG
>CAZRKW010000407.1:0-2966 GCA_964600355.1 uncultured Acidobacteriaceae bacterium | reverse complement strand
CGTGCCGCCATTCGCGGAGCGATCGTTGTGGATCTCACCGTTCAGGCGGGCCTCCCGATTCTCCAGGTTCTTCGTTTCGCCGGGAGCCAGCTGCCCGGAGGAAATCCCCTGGGCAATGCGGCCCTGCTGGTTGAAGCGGCGCCCGTTAACCGAGTCCATTGCCGCCGTGCCGGGGGTTCCATGGTTGAACGAAGCCAGTTGATTCCGGTCCTGGCTCATGGCCTGCTCGTGAGAGACCTGATTCGACGTCGGCTGGAAATGCTGCTCGCGCATGGCCGCCTGTTCCTCGGGACGCGGCTGCGCTGCCACCCCGCCTTCGCCGTTAAAACTCGTGCGGTTTACAACAGTGTTGTTGTTGATCACCGTGCGGTTCACGTAGACGTTGCGCACCACAGTCGTGTTGACGTTCATCACCGCGGTGTTGTACGCAAAGGCCCCGCCTCGCCATTCGCCGCCGAAGAATCCCACGCCGCCGTAGCCAAATCCGTAGTTAATGCCTCCGTAGAATCCCACATCGGGTCCCCAGTAGCCGGCATGCCAACCGTAGAGGCCTCCCGCGAATCCCCAGTAGCCTGGGGTCCAGAGCACGCCCACGCGCGGCGGCGTCACCCAGACACCCGGCACCCAGTAGTAACCAACCGGACCGTAGGCCCAGTAGCCGGGCGTCCAGAGGTACCCATCGCCGGGACAAAGCGGTTGCTCGTATACCGGCAATGCCGGTGGTCCTACGTGGACCGAGATGCCCACCGCGATCTGCGCGGAAGAAGCCGGCGCAAGCCCCGCGATCGGCGCAAAGCATAATGAACACATAAGGATAAACCTTCGAAATGCCCCGAATCGTCGCATGATGATGCCTCCGCTTGAGCTGTATTTATATAAGAGGTCCGCCGCATATAGAAAGCAAAATGAAAACGCGGCATACCAATGTATCAAACCCGGCCCCCGGCAAAATCTCTCGGTAAATTAAGGTTTGGGTGGATATCTTGCTCTATTCGCGGGACTTCAGATACATCACCACAGACCAGGGCCCGAGAAAGAGCTTTCCCTCCGAGGTGATTTGAAGGCTCTCCGCCGACTCGTTTGCCGCTCGGCCAGATCGTGGACTAGCCCACCGTGAGCTTGCCGAATCCAGTCGCTTGGTCCAATGCCCGACGGGAACGAGCCATTCGGGATGCGCGGCTTTCGCGCCAAACCTAAAGCCAACAAAAACCTCACTGCCTTCATGCCGCCGAACCATCAGAATCGCTTTTGCCTCATTGTCCAACTCGACCCGAAGGCTCTGCGCGTCCCTGCCCAGGTGACGCAGCGCCGGAATTTCGCGGCGCAACCGCAGCAGCTCTTCGTAAAAGTCGAGCAGAACGCGGTGCTGGCTTTCCTGCCTCAAGTTCCAGTGCAGCTTCGACCGCAGAAATGTCTGTTCATCCTGCGGATCCGGCAACTCGCCCGCCCACCGAAAATCCGCGAACTCCTCGCTTCGGCCCTTGCGCACCGCCTCGATAATTGCCGGATCGCTGTGGCTGACGAAGTACTGAAACGGCGCAGTCTCGCCGTATTCCTCGCCCATAAAAAGCAGCGGTATATACGGCGACAGCAGCACCGCCGCCGCAGCGAGTTTCAATTGCTCAAACGAGACGGCGGAAGTGAGCCGGTCCCCGGCCTTCCTATTCCCCACCTGGTCATGATTTTGCGCGAACACCACAAACTTCTCGCCGGCGAGCCCACCGGAGGAGTTCCCATGCCGCCGTTTCCGGAATTTCGAATATTCGCCCTGGTAGACAAATCCCTCCCCAAACGCTCGCGCCAGATCGGCCACGCCGGAAAAATCCTCGTAGTAGCCCTCCTGCTCGCCGGTAAACGCGACGCGCAGCGAATGATGAAAATCGTCGTTCCATTGCGAGTCGAGCCCCCAGCCGTCCTGTTCGCGCGGGATAACAATTCTGCGGTCGTTGCGATTGCTTTCCGCGATTACCGTAACCTCGCGATGCAACTCTTCCCCTTTGCTCTGGCACGCGGCGGCCAGATCCTCGATGAACGGTCTTGCCGACGGATCGACAATCGCGTGGATCGCATCCAGGCGCAGCCCGTCGATGTGAAACTCTTCGATCCATTGAACAGCGTTGTCGATGAAATACCGCCGCACTTCGTCGCTGTGAGCCTGTTCGAAATTCAACGCCGCGCCCCACGGCGTCTTGTACATGTCGGTGAAGTAGTAGCCAAAATCGGAGGCGTAATTCCCTTCCGGGCCGAGGTGGTTGTAGACCACATCCAGCACGACGGCGATTCCGTGCGCATGGCACGCATTCACGAGCCTCTTCAATCCCGCCGGGCCGCCGTAGGAATCCTGCACCGCATACGGGTACACGCCGTCGTAGCCCCAATTGCGGTTGCCCGGGAACTGTGCGACCGGCATGATCTCAATCGCGGTGATGCCGAGCGCTTTCAAATCCTGAATGCGCGGAACGATCGCATCGAAAGTGCCTTCCGGTGTAAACGTGCCGGTATGCAGTTCGTACAGAACGTAGTCGCGCAGCGACAAGCCGCGCCAGTTCGCATCGCTCCAGTCAAAGCTATGGTCGACCACTTGCGACGGGCCATGCACGCCCTGGGGCTGAAATCGCGACACTGGATCAGGCCGCTCCGTCTCCCCATCCAGGCGATAGCGGTACAATGCGCCGGGGCCGACACCTTCCACTTCGACGTGAAAATATCCGCGTTCCAGGCGCTGCATCGGCACCACGCGATCGCCGGGACTCAAAAGATGCACATTGACTCGCTCCGCCTTGGGAGCCCACACCAGAAAACCGCAGCGATTCTCTGCCAGGCAGCGCGCACCAAGGGGTATCTCAAATGGGGATGTCACCAGAAAGCAGCCTTTCAGCGGCCCCTTAGAGCCGGCTAGCGAGCAATTGCGAAATTCCCGCCAGCGGAATACGAGCCCATGACGGGCGATTATTCAGCTCGTAGCC
>CAZRKW010000406.1:1798-2986 GCA_964600355.1 uncultured Acidobacteriaceae bacterium | reverse complement strand
CTATGCTTCCTAACTGGGCTTTGTTACGATGGCAGGCCCGCTACGGCGGGCCGTTTTATTTTCTGCGCGCCGAGTGGCGGCATTTTCGTGATCGATGCAGCTTGAGGCCATTTCATTGGAGGGTGAGTTTGCCGCGCATTCTTGATGTCGGTTGCGGTCCGAAGAAGTATCCCGGGGCAATAGGGCTGGACATGAATCCCGATACGGCAGCCGATGTGATCTGCAATCTGGACCGGGGCGGCCTGCCCTTCCGCGACAATTCGTTCGATCAGGTGCGCGCGGAACACATTATCGAGCATGTGGACAACATCATCGCCACGATGGAGGAGTTTCATCGCGTCACGCGGCCCGGCGGCACCATATTTCTCGCGACGCCCCACTACACCGATTACAGCTCGTTCCGCGACCCCACGCACCGCTGGCACCTGAACACCTATTCGTTTCTCTACTTCTATCCGGGTGGAATGCACGGCCGCGATATGTGGTACACCAAAGTGCGCATGCGCGAGGTGAAGCTCAACCTCAGCCTGCTGAAGCTCTGGCGGGCGTTCGGTTTTGAATTCCTGGTGAATCATAGCCGGATGTTTCGCCAGTTCTGGGAGCACTACCTGAGTTTTGTGATCCGTGGGAAATTGATGGAATTTACGTTCGAGGTCATCAAGTAACGGGGCGAAAGCTCTCGGGCAGGGAATTTTCGACGAGCTGGTGACTGAATGTGTTTGCGCGTTTGATCTTCGCGTTGGTGCAATTTGGCGCCCGCAAGGGGCTGTCTGAAGCGCCTGCCGAAGACTCCTCACGAGCTTCTGTTGCATCCCCCAAAGAAAACGCTCGGCGCACTGGCATACGAGGCGAAACGTATGCCTATTGGTATCTGCGGCGGCACGGCTACACGCTCGTGGCGCGGAATTACACCTTTCCTGGATTCAAGGGCGAGATCGATATGGCCGGCTACGATGGTTCCGTGCTGGCCTTCGTCGAGGTGAAAACGCGGACCATCGCCGAGCCGCTACCCGGCGGCGCGGCGGTGCCGCCTCCCGAAGAGGCGGTGGACTCGGAAAAGCGGAGAAATCTGGTAAGGATGGCGCGGCAGTTCCTGCGTGCCCGACGGATCGAATCGGCACACCGGTTCGATGTACTCGCTATTGAAACACGCCTCGGAGCCCCACCCAAGGCGCGCCTTCACAAGGA
>CAZRKW010000406.1:0-1698 GCA_964600355.1 uncultured Acidobacteriaceae bacterium | reverse complement strand
CCCATTACGGGCCGGTGGGTGATCATCTCGACGGATCGTTCCCGGCGCCCGATGGATTTTCTCCGGGGGAGTGTGCAAATCAAGGGAGGCAATTTCTGTCCCTTTTGCCCCGGAAACGAGGGCAAGACGCCGTCCGAGGTGCTCGCCTACGGGCGGAACGGGAGCGGGCGGGACACTCCGGGATGGTCTCTCCGCGTCGTCCCCAATAAATTTCCCGCTCTTGGAATCGAGGGATCGCTCGACCGCGAGGGCGAGGGCCTTTTTGACCGCATGAATGGAATCGGTGCGCATGAAGTGGTGATCGAATCGCCCGATCACAGGAACACGCTAGCCACCATGCCGCAGAAGTGCGTGGAAGAAGTGTTGTGGGCTTGCCGCGATCGCATGCTCGACCTTAAGAACGACCGCCGCTTCCGTTACATTTTGCTGTTCAAGAACCACGGCGAGCCTGCCGGGGCTTCGCTGGAGCACACGCATTCTCAAATAATTGCTTTGCCCATCGTGCCAAGGCGCGTGCGGGAGGAGGTCGACTCCGCCAAGCGCTACTACGACGAGAAGGAACGCTGCATCTTCTGCGACATGATTCGCCAGGAGATCGATATCGGCGACCGCATGATCCTGGGCAACGACTACTTTCTCGCGCTGGCGCCGTACGCTCCGCGGTTCCCGTTCGAAACGTGGATTCTTCCGAGGCAGCACAGTTCGGCGTTCGAAAATATGCCAACGCCTTATTACAGCAGCCTCGCGGCTCTTCTGCGCGACTTTCTCGGGAGGCTGGACTCCGTGCTGGATTTCCCCTCGTACAACCTGGTGGTGCATACCTCACCCCTCGGCGAAGAAATCAACGATCATTATCACTGGCACATCGAGATGATGCCGAAGCTCACCAAGGTGGCGGGATTCGAATGGGGTACCGGCTTCTACATCAATCCCACTCCCCCGGAAGAATCGGCGCGGTTTCTTCGCGGCGCAACGTAAGCCGGCGTCTCACACGAGCCCTGGTTGCAAATTTTCCGACATAACCCAGCTGGTGGACCGACCCGTGGGTGGAGTTTTGGGTCGCCGGATGCTACTTTTGTCCCGGGAGCGTCCCGTGCGGCAACGGCTCGCTCCGCAGAAGGTGAATCGCGATGACGTGGGGTAAACGGCGGGCAATCGTTGTCGGTGTTCTGATTTTGTTTTTAGTGCTGGTTATCTGGACCGCCTCGAAACCGAAGCGTCTCGCGTCCAATTCCGTTCTCGTGATTGACGCCGAAGGCACGATCGAAGAACAGCCCCCGGTGAGCCTTTTCGGCAGTCTGAGCGGCAACTCCGAACCGGTTCTTCACGATTATCTGGACGCGATCGATTCAGCGCGGACCGATTCGCACGTTACCGGCATTGTGGTGCGAATCGGGCCCCTTTCGACGGGCTGGGCGAAGCTGGAAGAAATTCGCGCGCACCTCCTCACCTTCCGGTCGAGCCACAAACCGAGTATCTGCTACCTCGGCTACGACGGCGTCGGGAACCCCGAATATTACCTGGCCAGTGCCTGCGAGCAGGTATGGCTGGTTCCCTCCAACTCGGTGAGCATCCGGGGAATGATGGCCGAAGCGCTGTTTTTCCGGGGCTCGTTGGACAAGCTGAAAATTATTCCCGAGTTCTATCACGTGGCCGAGTTCAAGACGGCCTATAACATGTTCACGGAGAAAAAGTTCA
>CAZRKW010000405.1:0-3013 GCA_964600355.1 uncultured Acidobacteriaceae bacterium | reverse complement strand
CTGCTCACCCTCTCCGACACGCGTTCGCCCGACTACATCACGCCCATGCTGATCCGCGACAATCCCCAAGCCCTCGAAATCTATCGGCAAGCCATGGAAGAAGCCTGGGCGGCGAAGAATGAACTGCTCGACCGCGGCGTGGCGCCGGAATTCGCGCTCTACCTGCTTCCCAATGCCAAAGCGATCCGCCTGGTCGAGACAGGCTCGTTGCTGCACCTGCTTCACAAATGGACCATGCGGACGTGCTTCAACGCGCAGGAGGAAATTTACCAATCCTCCCTAGAGGAGGTTCAGCAGGTGCGCGCGGCCTTCCCCGAACTCGGCCGCTACCTCGGCCCTCCGTGCTTTATTCGTGCTGGAATTTCGACGCCCATCTGCACCGAAGGCTCGCACTTCTGCGGCGTAAAAGTCTGGCTCGATTTCCCCAATATTCAGCGCCGGATTTGAAAGTAGCTGGATGGAAAGATCAAGTCGGCGTTAGCGGCTGAGGATGCGCGTGGTAGTGGCCGACACGAGTTCGTAACTTACCCCGCGCCAGCGCATGCGCTTGCTCACCAGCGAAGCGCCGAAATTCCAAGCAAACAGAAACGGAACGATCGGCGCGAGCAACATCCACACCCAGTTCCATTTCTTCAGCGGACCTCTCCATTGCGGCAATAATTCGTCGACGGCCACCGTCCGCAAAGCGCCCTTCATGGCCGCCAGCAGCGGAATCACCAGTGCAATCAGCACCAGCTCGATCCACGTATCGCCGCCGATCATCGAAATCAGAATCGCCACGATGGCGTAAAGCAGCGTCAGCGAATAAGCCCAGTGGGCCAGAGCGCCCATCAGCCACCGCTTGAGTGAATACACGCGCGTGATCAGCATCTGCCGGTTCGTGAATTCGAGAAGACTCTTGCCCGTCCAGGGATGCAGCGTGGGCGCCAGGCATTCCGCGCAAAAAACAATCGGCTTGCGGGCGGCTTCGAGAGCCTGCGTCATCGCAAAATCGTCGCTGGCGGCGCCGTTCCAGAAATCCAGCACGTGTGCATCTTTAAACGTCTGCCGCCGGATCGCCGTGCCGCCGCCCCAGCAGAAATTCTCTCCGGCTCGGCCCAGCAGCGTCGCCACCGAGGCGTTCCACGCGGAGGCCAGCGCGCTGGCAAATCCACCTGCTCCCATGGCGCCGCTCGGAATGATCCAGCGATACCCGGTCGTCGCGCCAATCCGTGCGTCCTGAAGCGGCGCGACGATCTTTTTCAGCCACCCGCGTGGGAGTCGTGCATCGGAATCCGTAAACACAAACACATCCACATTCTCCGGCAGCGACTCCACCGTGCGGCGCAGGTTAAAAACTTTCTCGCTGCACGCATCCGCCGGTCCCGCGATCACGATATGCACCGGATGTGGGCTGATCGCTTTCACCTGCTCGATCGCCTTGAGCGCGGGATCGAGGCTCGACGCCAGCGCGAAGTAAACCTCGTAATTGGGATAGTCGAAGTTGGCCAGCGCCGCCAGGTTTTCGTCCAGCCCCGGCTCGTTGCCCTTGCAAGGGCAGATCACCGCCGCCACCGGCGTGTAAAAGCCCGCGTGCGACGCCAACCGCTTCCGAGCAAGCTGCAGCCACTGAAAGCCGTCCCACAGCGAATAAACCCCCACGGCAATCTGCACGATCACGAGAATGTAGAACAGGTCGATCACAGGCGGGTCACATCGCGAGAATAGCAAACGCGGAGAACTACGGGCGAAATTGCCACGATTGACTTGCCAAGTCGCCAAGGGGGAGGCGCGTATTAGAAACGCGCAGGCCCTAGCTCAACCAAGCCCGGAGGCTCAGTTGTCGCGGTGGCGGGAAAATACCTTCTGCAGCACGCGGTCGGCGGCGACATTCAGCTCCGCCTGAAATTTCCCAGCCTCCCGGCGCGCCTGCTCCATCAGCGAAGCGTCCAATACCAGCCCCACCCGGTCGACGAAAGGCCCCGAAGCACCGACTTTCGACGCTCGCGCGGGTCGCGCGCCTCCGCGCGGCGCGGGTCCGCTGAGTTGTTCATAGAGGCCGAGGTCGCGCCAGAATCCCTCGGCATCCTCGTCGGTCCATTCCAGTGCCTGCCCCAGCGCCACAAAAAATTCCTCGCGAAAAAGATCGAGAAACGGAATCCCCAGCTCCATCGACGCTGCCCGCTTCGCGGGTTTCGCTTTTACGCCTTTCTTTCCCTTCTTCGGTTTCTTGGACCGCTTCGCGCCGCGAACCGTCACGCTCACCTTCAGCCGCGTCGGCAAAGACGACTCGATGCGCATCACCATCGCCAGAATCGCTTCGCGCCGGACCGCCTGCAGCTGCTCGCGGTAAAGCGCAGGCTGGTCGGCGCGCCCCGGCCGGCGAAACTCCGCCGCGTACATATCCAGAAAGCGCTGCACCATTTCATTGCGGTCGATAGTCGCGAGCAGCATCGTCGCAGCGTCGCGCGCGCGAATCACCAGTTCTCGTGGGCGGTAGGGCATCGGAAGTGTCTACCTCTACGCGAATCCGCCGCCCTCCGCAACAAGAAACCTTTTTCATCACCATGAAACAAAAAGGCCCGGAGATTTCTCTCCGGGCCTCGGATTGGGTTGAGTTTTCACAGCGCGGCCTGCGGGCTCTTTAATGCACCGGTCCCGCGGCGGGTGGCCGGTTCTCGCCGGGCACTCCGCCCGTCACCGGCCGCACCGGCTTCTCGAATTTGCCGAGCGCGATATCGAGAGCCTGCTCCGCCGTCCGCACGAAGTGGATTTCAATCCCCTCGAGCATTTCCGGCTGCAGGTCCTCCTTCACGTTCGGTTCATTCTCGGACGGAAGAATCACTTCCTTGATTCCCGCCCTTTTGGCGCCGAGCACTTTTTCCTTCACGCCCCCGATCGGCAGCACGATTCCGGAGAGTGAAATTTCCCCGGTCATCGCCACACGTGGCCGCACGGGACGCCCGGTCAGAAGGCTGACCAGCGCCGTCACCATCGCCACGCCCGCCGACGGCCCGTCCTTCGGAATCGCTCC
>CAZRKW010000404.1:0-3016 GCA_964600355.1 uncultured Acidobacteriaceae bacterium | reverse complement strand
GGCTCAACCAGAACGCCTTTGGCGGCTTCGACGTGCAATGCCGCAAGGATGGCGAGTCGTATTATTCGAACGAGGCCGGGAAAGTCACTCTTCGCGATGCGCAATATGCCTATCCGGAGCTCGACTGGCCGAGCGAGCCGTGGTACGACTACACGATCACGCTGGCCGGCAGCGGGAAAACTCTTGGCGTCGCGGTGATCGATTATCCGAAGAATCCGCCGACGATGTGGCATATTTCGCGGACTTTGTGGATGCTCAACCCCTCGATTACGGCCGTGGGACCGGTCACGATCCGCCCCGAGAATCCGTTGACGCTGCGCTATCGGGTGGTCGTCCATGACGGGCCGCCTCCGGTGGAGGTGCTGAAAAAGCTTTCGGCGGAGTGGCGCGCCACCTAGAATTATTTTTCAACTGAAAACGGGGAATCAATGGACTACAGGCTCAAGGGCAAGCTCGCCTTCGTCAATGCGGGTGCGTATGGAATCGGCGAGGCGGTTGCGAATCTTTTAACGCAGGAAGGCGCCAGCGTAATCGTCGCGGATTGCGACCAAGCTGCCCTTGCGGAGAAATCTTCGCGCTGGGCGGGTGTGGTGGCGGCCGATCTGTCGGCGGCGGAAGGAACCAGCACGGCTGTTTCGTATGTGCTCCAGAAATTTGGCAGGGCCCCGGACATCCTGATCAACAATCTGGGCGTGGGCGATTCGTCATCGTTCGTGGAGATTTCCGACGAGCGCTGGGCGAAAAGTTTCGAGATCAACCTGATGGGCTGCATACGGATGTGCCGCGCATTGATACCGGCGATGGCCGAGATCGGTTCGGCTTCGATCGTCAACACGGGTTCCGACTTGGCCAAGCAGCCGGAATTCACGCTGATGGATTATGGCGTGTGCAAGGCTGGGCTGCTCTATCTGACGAAAGCGCTCGCCAAGCAATACGCGCCGCATGTGCGCGTCAACGCTGTGCTGCCCGGGCCGGTGTGGACGCGGATGTGGACGCGGCCCGGGGGAATCGTCGACCAGTTGGTGGCGCATTACGGCGTCGCGGACCGGGAGGCTGCGGTAAAGAGATTTCTGGAAGATCGCTATCTGCCCCTGGGGATAGGGCAACCGGAGGATGTGGCCCATGCGGTGGTGTTTCTTGCGTCGCCGCTGGCGAAATTCATCACCGGCTCGACTCTCGACATCGGCGGCACATTGCGCGGACTGATTTAAAGAGAACGCAAATGCGTCACTTACTTAGCTTAGTTTGAGGAGCAGCACGACGCGGTCATCATCGTTCAAGCCCTGGAAGGAAAAACGGTCGACGTCGGACAGGACGTTATCTACAATCTGCCTGGCCGGCAGGGAACACTGCTTACGTATCAGTGTGACCAAGCGGTCGAGCCCGTACATTTCACCTTCGGCGTCCATCGCCTCGGTTATCCCGTCTGTATAGGCTACAAAAACATCGCCGGAACGCAACTGCACGCGGCCGCGGCGATATAAGGCCTACCGAGCGTTGCTCCTGGGCGTGATTCCCTGGGTGCTGTGCTTGTATTATTTTCGTACTTTTGGCGATTCGCGCTGAGCTTCGCCCGATTGCATAGGTGGAACAGGTCGTTGCAGTTCGGCTTGAACGCCGAGCGCGCGAGCCATTCATTTCTCGCGACTGCTTGAAGATGAGTCGTCTCCGGGAAGCAGTGGAAATCTATCTAACCGAAATCGGGCAACAGCAGGCTCCTGAACTTGGTGGAGGGTCGGCAAAGGATAAGGGGCTCGACTTGTTGCGGAATCGCTTACTGGACGAACAGCGCTTCAATCGCCGTATCTTCTTGCCAATCGTCGTTCTCCTGACGACCCTTTTCGCAGTCGGAATCTATTTCGTGTTGAAAAATCGAAGCCAACCCCTCACCGCCGGAGCTTTCCTCTCGTTTCTTTCTTTTTGGTTATTCAGTGGATTCGCCAGACGCTCCTCGACAAGGTCTACACGGATCTATTGGTACGTGCGTCAGATGAACTTGACTCCATAGATCTGGCGAGATTTGTGACGACTTGGTATGAGTTAACAACAAAGGCGCATCCTCAACCGGAACTAGGACGGAACGTGCTACGCGGCCCGAGTACATAGAATTGAGTGTATCGCGTTCGGGATGGTGCCGAGGGGCAGAGTTGAACTGCCTACGCCGGCCTTTTCAGGGCCGCGCTCTACCGGTGAGCTACCTCGGCACGGGATTTAAAGATTGTAAGGAAAAATCAGCGGGCAGCAAAGAGAAAACGACAGCGAAGAGCGGGTTTCTTTCGCGCGCGAAGGGCGAGAAAGGCGCGTCGCTTTTTTTGCTTCGGGCTTTCGTTCGATCGTGCGGTTATTCAAGAAAACCAAGACCCACCCTTGAAAGGCGCAAGGATCAGTAAAGGCAAGAGAGATCCTTCGCCGCTTCGCTCCTCAGGATGACAGCGAAAACCGATCCCGCTCACTTCATGGACTCGTCGAATTCGCGCATCCATTCTTTTTTCTTTAGGACTTCGCGGGGCTTGGCGCCGTCGGGGGGGCCTACTATGCCGTCCTTTTCCATGAGGTCGATGAGGCGGGCGGCGCGGCCGTAGCCTACGCGCAGGCGGCGCTGCAGTGTGGAGGTGGAGGCGCGGCCGGCTTCGCAGACTACGCGGACGGCGTCCTGGTAGAGATCGTCGTCTACGGCTTCGGCGCCTTCACCGGGTTCGCCTTCGAAGCCTGCGGCGTTTTCGTCCTTTGGCGGCTTCAGGATTTCTTCGTTGTAGTTGGCCCTCGCTTGCTCGCGCCAGAAGTCGCAGACGGCCTGGACTTCGCCTTCGCCTACGTAGGGGCCGTGGACGCGGTGCAGGCGGGACGAGCCTGCGGGGAGATACAGGCTGTCGCCCTTGCCTAGCAGCGATTCGGAGCCGTTGGTATCGAGAATGGTGCGCGAGTCCACCTTACTGGCTACGCGGAAGGAAATGCGGGCGGGGAAGTTGGCCTTGATCAGGCCGGTGATCACGTCCACCGAGGGCCGCTGCGTGGC
>CAZRKW010000403.1:0-3032 GCA_964600355.1 uncultured Acidobacteriaceae bacterium | reverse complement strand
TGGCGGCGGTTTGGACTGCACGAGGTACCAGCTACGTTTTGCTGATTCCGGCGGCACTGGCAGCAGTAGCAGTTCTGCCTGGCGCCCTGCTTCGCAGCGGACAGTTCGAAGAAATTCTTACCGGACCGGCCGGGGTACTGCCGCTCGCGGCATCGGGAATCGTGGGCTTTCCGATCGCTCTATTACTCTACGACGGCCTTGGCAACCGGGCTTTGCCCGGCATCGCTGCTTTGGTCGCTTTTCTGTTCACACCGGCACTTCCGCTGTGCGTCGATTTTCTGAAAATAAAAAGCGTGCGAGGTGTGGCCATCTTCTGGACTCCCGTCGTCGTGACGTTTGCCGCAGGCTTTGCCGCTCTTCTGATGCCTCCTTATTCCGCCAAGGCACCCGAGCGGGTCAACATTGAGTTCTGGAAGGACGCCGATACCGGGAAGACTCAATGGATCGTGGATCCCGCTTCGGGACGCTTGCCCGATCCCCTACTGGCAGCAGCGTCGTTCCGGCACGCCGACAAAGGCCCGTTTCCCTGGGACGCCGGCCCGGCCTTCTTCGCGCCGGCGCCCGGGCTGGACAATCCTGCACCCACACTTACGATTCTCGAGTCGACTCCCGTTGCCGATCGGAGAAATTACCGCGCGCTCCTGCGGTCCGAACGAGGCGCGCCTGACGCCATGGTCCTGTTTCCCCCAGGTTCGAATGTCAGCGCGGCGCGCATCAATGACGCGGCGGTGGAGGGCGACTCCAGCCGGAACCACCGCCTGTTGGGGGATTGGGAAGTCTACCGTTGCCTCACGACCCCCGCCGGTGGCGTGGAAATTGCGTTCAGCCTTCCAGCGGGAAAGCCGCTGGAAGTCTATGCGCTCGACGCCACCTACGGACTTCCTCCCGCGGGTAAATTTCTGCTCGACGCTCGCCCCTTCACGGCAGCCCCCTCGCAGGACGGCGACGTGACGATCATAAGCCGCCGCATCCAGTTCATTCCGTGAAATGGAATCGGCGGATTTTCCTCTGCCGTGAACGAAGTCAATCTACGCATGCGCACGCATGTCTTGTGGTAGAGGAAGCTACGACCCACCAAGGATGCCACCGCGATTCAGAAACGCTTTTCAGGACATGGCCCCCCGACGAAGGGTTCGCCGGCGGGCGACTTCCATAATTGCGGCCAGGGCTGCAAATCCTCTATAATTTAAACGGTACGTCGCGGACCGGGCTAGAATGGGGCAGGGGACGTGCCGCCCGGTTCGTTGCAAGCGCTTCCGATGATCGACCTTACTGAGAAAATTAAGAAAAAGCTTAAGGACGAAATCGCCGCCCTTGAGCACGAATTGCACGACGAGCTTCCCAAGGAGATTAAAGTCGCGCGCGCCCACGGCGACCTTTCGGAGAACGCGGAATATAAATACGCTAAAGAGCGGCAGTCCTACGTGTCTGCCCGGCTCGGACAATTGCACCAGCGCATGGCCGATCTTTCCATGCTGAATTTGAACAACCTGCCCAAGGACCGGGCCGCCTATGGTTCGCGCATTGTCGTTATCGATGTTGCGAAAGACACTAAAATCGAGTACAAGCTGGTGACGGTTGAGGAGGCCGATTTCAATAAGGGCCTTATTTCCACGACTTCACCGATCGGGCGCGCTTTGCTCGGCAAAAAAGTGGGCGACGAAGTTACGGTCACGACGCCCGCGGGCATCAAAGAATACGAGGTGGTTGAACTGGTCACGATTTACGATGAGGAATAGTGGATGGCGCTGACCTCATGTTGACGCGTTCCATCGGCCGGTACCTCTCCTGGCCCATCGATCGTCTCGCAGCCCTGTTGGCTCCTACAGGTATCCCTCCCAACGTCATCACCTGGTCGGCCCTCGTCGTGAATCTGTGGGCCGCCGTGTTGTTTGCCGCGGGCCGATTCGCGGCAGCGGGCGGAATGATGATTCTGGCGGGGCTGTGCGATCTCCTGGATGGACCGGTGGCCCGGCGGCAGAATCGCGTTTCGCTCTTCGGGGGCTTCCTCGATTCGATTCTTGACCGGTACGCGGACCTGATCCTTTTCCTGGGGCTGCTCGTTTACTACGTGCAGGTGAACCGCTTCCCGTATGCCTTCCTGGCGGGCGCGGCGATGGCGGGCGCCGTGATGGTCAGCTATGCCAAGGCGCGGGCGGAATCGCTGGTGCCCGGTCCTGGAGTCGGCTTCTGGGAACGTCCCGAGCGGCTCGTTCTGATGATTCTCGGCGCGCTCACTAACCGCATGCCTCTGGCGCTGTGGATTCTCGCCATTGGCCCTAACATCACCGTGATCCACAATATCGTGCATACCTGGCAGCAAACCGAGCGAGGCCGCCGCGCGTTGCACAGCCCCGACGACGCACTCGGCGCGCCGCGGTCTTCTTTTCAGTCGCAGGTGCCTCGCGCGACTCCCGATGCCCCCCACGTGATGACTCGCTCCGCAGGCCGGGGCGCTTAGCCCGTTTTCGCTCTTAGAACATCCGCTCTGGAATCCTTGGAAACTACACCCGGTTTCTTACTAGAATCATTGCTCCGGAAACGAATCGAAGGGGCTCGAACTTCATGCCGAAGCTCATTGCCGTTGTCGGTGCGCTGGTGATCTGTGCGGGAATTGACCTGCTCTGGCAATCCTACGCGCAGATTCGATACTGGTTCGAGGCCTATGTGGCGTTTTTCAAAGCGATTTGGCGCCGCCAACTGACTTCTCGCTTTCTTGTTTCGGTGAAGAACTTCGCGAAGAATCAGGCTGCGGTGCAGGTGCTGCTGGGCCTCGGATTCGTGTTCGTTCTTGGCCCCCTCCTGCTGTTCGTAAGCCTCACTTTGATCCTGCAGACCCGCTAGAGAGTCTGTGTGGCAACTGGCTGAATCGTCCCTCAGCGGCTGAAGCCGCATCGATTTTCGGGAAATTGCGGCACGGATAAATCCGTGCCCTGACGGGAGACCGACGTTGCCACAGAGACTCTGAGCCCCGACTCCCTAAAACGTGTTTACTGGCGGCGAGCGGTCGCTAGGAATTGTGCGCGAGGAGA
>CAZRKW010000402.1:0-3069 GCA_964600355.1 uncultured Acidobacteriaceae bacterium | reverse complement strand
TGCCCAGGGCCGTGATGATGCAGCGGATTTCCTCGTGGCCGAGCATTTTGTCGTAACGGGCCTTCTCGACGTTGAGGATTTTGCCCTTGAGCGGCAGGATCGCCTGGTAGCGGCGGTCGCGCCCGCCCTTGGCGGAGCCGCCGGCGGATTCTCCCTCGACGAGGAACAGCTCGCAGCGTGCGGGATCGCGTTCCTGGCAATCGGCCAGCTTGCCGGGCAGGCCGCTCGAATCGAGCGCGGACTTGCGTCGGGTGAGCTCGCGGGCCTTGCGGGCGGCTTCGCGGGCGCGCGCAGCGTCAATGCACTTGCCAATGATCTTGCGGGCGATGGAGGAGTGCTTGTCGAAATACTCGCCCAGCTTTTCGTTCACGAGCGATTCGACGTTACCTTTGATGTCGCTATTGAGTTTGCCTTTGGTCTGGCCTTCGAACTGGGGCTGGGGAAGCTTGACGGAGATGACGGCGACGAGGCCTTCGCGCACGTCGTCGCCATTGATGGTGACTTCGTCCTTCTGCTCCTTGAGCATGCCGGCCGAGTTTGCGTAATAGTTGATGGTGCGGGTGAGCGCGGAGCGGAAGCCGGAAAGGTGCGTGCCGCCGTCGACCGTGTTGATTGTGTTGGCGAAGGCAAAAATGTTTTCGGCGTAGCTGTCGTTGTATTGCAGGGCGATTTCGATATCGACCTGATCGCGCTTACCCTCGATGTAAATCGGGGAGTCGGATAGCGTCTGCTTGCCGCGGTTGAGGTGTTTGACGAATTCGGCGATGCCGCCGGTGAAGCGGAACTCGGCGTTCTTGCCGTTGCGCTCATCGGCCAGCGTGATTTTCAGGCCCCTGTTCAGGAAAGCGAGCTCACGGAGCCGCTGGGAAAGCGTGTCGAAACTATAGGCGATGGTTGTGAAAATCGACGGATCGGCGTGAAACGTGATTTTCGTGCCGGTCTTTTTCGTCTTGCCTGAAGCCTTGAGCTTCGACGTAGGATTGCCCTTCTCGTAAGTCTGTTCCCAGACTTCGCCATCGCGCCAGATTTCCAGTTCCAGCCAGTCGGAGAGCGCGTTAACTACGGAAACACCGACGCCGTGCAAGCCGCCGGAAACTTTATAGGTGTCGCTGTCAAACTTGCCGCCGGCGTGCAGGACGGTCATCACGACTTCGGCGGCGGGCTTCTTCTCGGTGGCGTGCATGTCGACGGGAATGCCGCGGCCGTTGTCAATCACGGTGACGCTGTTGTCTTCGTGCACGGTGACATTGATCTCGTCGCAATATCCGGCCATGGCTTCGTCGACGGAATTGTCGGCGACTTCCCAGACCAGGTGGTGCAGGCCCATCTCGCCCGTGGAACCGATGTACATGGCGGGGCGCTTGCGGACAGCCTCGAGCCCCGCGAGTACTTTGATGGAAGTGGCGTCGTACTTGTGCCCAGCACCCTTTGCAGCCGGATTCTCTTTGTCACCCATGAATCGTGCGTCTCCTCAGTTCGGTGCAGCGTGCTGCGTCGATGGCTGGCGAATGTTTTGACGAATTTAAATTTGGCGAATCAGTTTTTACAATCAGCTTTTACGATCAGTTTTCGGGAAGGCTGTCGCGCGGATGTGCTCGAACCTGCCTTGCCCATTGGCCCCGTCTCGCTCACGTTCGAGCTGGGACTCGAAGGGTGTTTCCCGCTCCATCCCGCCCCATTCCGAAATTTCGGTGGGGCGCGGCGCAGCGTGTTTCTCTCCGATTTACGAAGAGTTGTTCCGTTCCGCTCGCCGATTTTATCAGCCCTCGTTCTGGCGCAAAGGCTCGCGGCGAGGCCTAAATCTCGTGTCCATCAGATGCTGTTCAGACACTGTTCTCTGGGATTCCGGAACAACTTAATTTTACCGGAAGGCGTGTGTTTTAACAAGGTTATTGTATGGTTTTGGTTGTGTATATCTTTAAATTTATCAATGGTTTACGGTTATTTTGGAGGGGTCAAATGCGCATGGGCATAACGACGTAGCGGTAGCGGGTGGAATCGTCGGAAATGGGGCGCAACTGGCCTGCGGACTGCTCGTCTTTGAGTTCGAAACTGATGGGACCATCGGCCGCTGCGGCGAGAAAATCGAGAAGATACTGCGCGTTGAAACCGATGGCGATGGGCTCGCCCTTGAATTCCTTTTCGATGGCTTCCTTGGCCTCGCCGTATTCGGGACTGGACGCGGAAATCTCGAGACCTTCCTTGGCGAGCATGAATTTCACGGCGTGGGAGCGCTGGTCCGCGAGTTGTGAGACGCGGCGGAGAGCGTCCTGAAGTTCGGCCCGCTCGAGGACAAGAGTCTTGTTCGCGTCGCGCGGCAGGACTGCTTCGTAGTTGGGGAACTGGCCGGTCAATTTGCGCGAGGTGAGCAGGCGGCCGCCAAACTGGAAAAATAAGTGGCTCTCGTCCTGTGCGAATTCGACCATGCCTTCGTCGCCGCCGTCCGCGGCAAGGCGCTGCACTTCGGTCATGGCCTTCTTGGGGACAAGAACTCGCGTCTCAGCCGAGAAGCCCTCGAATTTGTGGTCGGTCTCGACCATGGCGAGGCGGTGGCCATCGGTGGCCACCATGGTGATCGAACCGGGTTTCAGCACGAGCAGGGCGCCATTGAGCGTGTAACGCGACTCTTCGAGTGAAATCGCGAAGGTTGTCTTGGCGATCACATCAGCTAGCAACTTCGCCGGGATTTGCACCAGGGCGTGCGGAAAAGCAGGCAGAGCGGGAAAATTATCCTTGGACATGCCGACGAGCTTGTAGGATTTGCGATCGCAAGTCACCTGCACGTAGTGGTTTTCGAGGAGTTTGAATTTAATTTCCTCGTCGGGCAGCAACCTCACAAGCTCCAAGAGTTTTTTTGCCGGGATCGTGCCGGCGCCTTCTTTTTTTACTTTGGCCTCGCACGAGGTGCGGATACTCAACTCGAGATCGGTGGCGGTGATGTACAGACGATTGCCCTTGGCTTCGCATAGGAGGTTCGAGAGAATCGGGATCGTCGTCTTGCGCTCGACAACTCCCTGGGTGAGCGAAAGTTCGTCGAGTAGATCGAATTTCTTTACGCTGAATTCCATT
>CAZRKW010000401.1:0-3069 GCA_964600355.1 uncultured Acidobacteriaceae bacterium | reverse complement strand
TTGCAAGACGGAATACCGCGATGGCTTTTCACGCTGCTCTGACTGCGGCGCGCAACTCGTAGAGAGGTTAGCCGCGCCAGTTCCCACGAATCGCCCGCAGGCCAGTGACGGCCCGGAGCTCTTGTGGACTGGAACCGAGCTCCCGATTTCCGGCGCGATCACCACGGCCCTCGATAAAGCTGGAATTCCATATCACACGCGGACGCGCGATGTCGGGATCCTGCCGGGGCTTACGCAACCCGTCTACGCCATCTTCATTCCCGCCCGCCACCATGACGTTGCCCACTCGGTGCTGGACGAAGCCCTACGCCAGTTCGAAGAAGGGCCGTCGCAATCGGACGAGGACGCCGCGGAAACCGAGTCTGCGACCCAGTCACAAGAAGAGGGCGGCGCAACGCCGGACGATATCCCAGAAGATTATGATCCGAACGAGGCCAACGCGGAGGTCTGGTCCGGCGAGGACGCCGATATCAAGAACATGCTGATCGCGAGCCTCCACGAAAACGGCATCGGATGCGAGCTGGCCGGCGAAGACAGCTTTACAATCCTCGTGATGCCGGCAGCAGCGCAGCGCGCCCGCGAAATAGTTCGCGAAGTCATCGAGGCATCGCCGCCGGAGTAGACAGTCTCGCCCCATCGACCTCCTGTACTTCCTTTACCTCCCGGCGTTCCGCTATCATCGAATTCTCATGCCATCGAACGAAATAAAAATCGTCGGCGTGCTCGGCGCCGGAACCATGGGCAACGGCATCGCGCATGTGTTCGCGCGCTCGGGATACAGCGTGATTCTTCGCGATATCGAACAGCGCTTTCTCGATCGCGGACTCGAGACGATCGCCAGGAATCTGGACCGCGAAGTGAAGAAAGCGAAAATCGGGGAAGAGGAAAAAGCAGCCGCGCTTGCCCGCATCCGCCCGGCCACGGACGTCCAATCGCTCGCCGCGGCGGATTTCGTAGTCGAAGCGGTCCCCGAGCAACTTGACCTGAAAATCCGCGTGCTGAAGGATGCTGACGCGGTGTTGCGCCCCGGCGCGATTCTCGCAAGCAACACGTCCTCCATTTCCATCACGCTGCTGGCCGCGCAAACCAGCCGTCCCGAAAATTTCATCGGAATGCACTTCATGAACCCGGTGCCGGTGATGATGCTGGTGGAAGTGATCCGCGGCGTGGCCACGAGCGACGCCACGTTTCAATCGACCATGGCGCTTTGCGAAACGCTGCAGAAGACGCCCGTAGCGGTGAACGATTCGCCGGGATTTGTTTCCAACCGCGTCCTGATGCCGATGATCAACGAAGCCGCGTTCGCGGTGATGGAAGGCGTCGCGACACCCGAAGCCGTCGACGCGGTGATGAAAACGGGCATGAACCATCCCATGGGCCCTCTGGAATTGGCCGACTTCATCGGCCTGGACGTGTGCGTGGACATTCTCGAAGTCTTGTTCAAAGGCTTCGGCGATTCCAAGTATCGCGCGTGCCCCCTGTTGAAGAAATATGTCGCCGCCGGCTGGCTGGGCCGCAAATCCGGCCGGGGCTTTTATAAGTATCCAGGGTAAAACGCGAGCAGTGGCGCGAGGATGTGACGGAGGTTGAAACGGTAGCCCCCTGTCTGAAACGCGTCGGCCATTTTCGGAGTCATAGGAGTCATCGCGCTGGCCAGAAAGGCCCTGCAGCGATAGAATCCCGCTTGATACAGCCAAATGGGGGCCCCATGCTCTTGCAAACCAGGTTCGCCGCGCTAATGAGTTCGATAGTTCTCTGCTGCTCTGTGTGCTCCGCCGCCGCGATCACGGGAAATGTGAAAGGCACCGACGGAGCGCCGTTCCAGGGTGCGTTCGTCGAGGCCCAAAACACGAAGACAAGGATCACGACGATTGTGCTTTCCGACAGTCACGGGCGGTATCGAATCGAAAAGCTGCCCGCCGGCGAATATCGCCTGCTGATCCGGGCCGTAGGTTTCACCGCAGATCCCCACACCGGCATGAATCTGACGGCGGACCAGAACGCCTCGTTCGACTTCGCCTTGCAGAAGGGCATGGTGCGTTGGAGCGACATTTCCCAGGCCCAGGGAAAGCTCCTTTTCCCCCCGGCGACGGCAAAGGACCTGATGGTCGACCATTGCTCCATCTGCCACGGATTTGAGACCCGCATGGCCGCGGTAAAGCGCGACGCCGATGGCTGGAAGGACCGCGTCGAATACATGCGTACCGCCATGCATTTCAGCCTGTACGACATCACCGACCAGCAGGCTGACGATATCGCCTCTTATCTGACCAAGCTTTGGGGGCCGGATTCGGTACTGCCCAAGTCTCCCGCGGATATGCCGGCATACAAGGACACGGTGCGGACCTTCAGCAGCGACGCGATGAACATCGTGTATGTGGAATACGACATGCCGGGCCCCAGCCGCATGCCCTTCAGCGCCGCCCCGGACAAGGACGGCTATTTGTGGATTCCCAACTTCGGAGTGGCTAACAAAATTACGCGGCTCGACCCCAAAACGGGCGAAATGCAGGACTTCCCGGTTCCCAATGTCGGGACCGCAGCGATTCATTCCGCCGTACCGGCGCCCGACGGCTCCGTGTGGCTGGCCGAGCAGGCATCGAACAAGATCGGAAGATGGGATCCCAAAACGCAGCAAATTACGGAGTACCAGGATCAATATCTCCCGGGAAAAGAAGGAATTGCTCTTGGCGGATCGAAACACACCGTCCGGTTGGATCCGAGCGGAAGGGTGTGGGCCAGCGGTACTCCGCTGACCATGTTCGATCCCGAGACGGGGAAATTCACGCGCTTCGCTGTGGACGGAGGCGCTTACGACGTCAAGCCGGATAAGAGTGGCGATGTCTGGTTTACGAATCCTCGCCGGAACAGAATCGGCAAAGTAGACGGGAATACGATGAAGATCACGTTCTGGACGCCCCCTACCGCCGATTCATACCCTCGAAGGATGGAAATCGGCGCAGACGGCATCATTTGGATTGGCGAATTCAACTCGGGCAAGATGGCCCGTTTCGATTCCAAGACGCAGACGTTCAAGGAATATCAGCTGCCGGGCCCCGACCCCACTCC
>CAZRKW010000400.1:0-3082 GCA_964600355.1 uncultured Acidobacteriaceae bacterium | reverse complement strand
ATCTCAAAGGGAATTTCGGGAGGGTGCCGGTCAGCGCAGCGGTGCAAACTGTTTGTTCAAGACTGTCACGGTTTCTAATTCTCCCCAGCTTCGAGGTTTTTAGATCGGCGCGGATATTGTCAAATAGCTTGGCAACTTCGCTTTCGATGGCATCGTCTCGAACCGGCTTCACTTGCCCGGCATCGGCGGGCTTCTGGACAGTCTGCTCTGCGCATAAGCGAGTTGTCAAAATCGCGGCAAAAACAAACGAGAGGATTGAGCACTTCTTACTCACGGGCTGAACCGCTTACTTCGCCAGCGGATCGGGCCGGATCTGGAAATGTACGATTTCGCTCGTCGTCCCTTTGCCGCCCTCGATATGCCAGACCACTCTCTCGTTGTTGCCCGCCCATATCCCGCGTCCCTTCCAGCCGGCTTTTGGATCGTCGATGCGACCTGACATCGAGCGCGTGTAGAAATCCATCGGATACGGCACCCGCATGGTCACGAATTTCTTCTGATCCGGCAGAAAAGCGATCAGTGAATCGGAGCCCGTGCCGTCGACCACCGGCACATCCTTGCCCAGCCCAAGGGTATTCGCGCGGTCAACCCAGCTCAGATAGAAGTAGTCGGAGCGGATCGTCGTCCCCTTGAACGTCGGGCCCGGCACCGGATAGAGCGTCCAGCCCTCCGGGCAGTGCTGGCCCGTCGCGGTGGGTCCCCGCAGCACCTTGCACTTGCTGCGATCGAAGCTGGCAAGGTGGGCGCTCCCTCCGAGCGACACCCATACAAGCCCCTTGCTGTCGACCTCCACGCCCTGCGTGCCGTACGCCTCCACTCCCGGTTCCTTCGGATTGTTGAATGGCGGCTCGTACACCTCGGTCATACAGGTGGCCGGAGGATTCGATCCCATGGTGTAGCGGATGATTTTCCCCGGCACGCCCGTCTTGGGTCCGCCGTTCACGCCGCCCACAACCCAAAAGCTGCCGTCGACCGGATTGGAGCCCGCCCCATAGGGCAGAGCTCCGCTCAGCATGCGATCCAGTTTCGGATCGACCGGCTGGTCGGGCATTGTATACGCGCCGATCTTGCCGTCGCCGTTGTAGTCAATGATGCCGGGGCACCATCCGTTCGCCTTCTCGGCATCGTGTGTTTCTTCCCAGACGCGCGTCTTGAACCACGCGAATCCCCCGCTGTCAGGACGCGGCGGCGGCTGCATGGTCGTGTAGAGCGTTTCGTCCTTGTCGTTGGCCCACGCCCGGTGGCTTCCCGCCGTCCCGCAGATTCCCGCGACACTCTGCTGGTGGGTTTTCGGATCGTAGAGCACCAACCCGCTACCCCGCACCGGGAAATTCTTTGCGAATGGATTGTCGGAACCCTTGCCGCACCATGTCGGCGGGGTAGTCGGTCTGCCCGAATACCACAAGCGGCCCTGCGAATCGATAGCCGGCCCGCCGATTGCTCCGCCTGCAGATCCCCACACGATCTCGTCTCCCCAGAACGGCGACGGCATTTCGTTATACAGCGCCGGCCCGGGCCGTGCGCTGGCGGGGGCCTCTGAACCGGGCGGCGTCATCGTGCCCTTGGTGTACTCCACAGGATCGACCCACTCCATCAGCCCTGAGGCAGTGTCCGCGCCGTAGATGCGTCCATAAGCGTTCGCCGTGGGAAAGTAGGAATTGCCGGAAGCCACATCGTGGATGAAAGCCCGGTCCGAGGCATAGCTCCAGATCGAGAGCACGACGTTGCGCTCAAGACCCTGCGGCCGCGGCGGTGCCACCGGCACTTCGCCCACCGCAATCCGGTCCGACCAATCCGCGAACAGCGCCAGTCCGCGTTCGTGCCCGAAACGCGTATCGACATCCGCCAGCATCTCCCCGCCCACCTGCCCGGATTTCAGCATGCGTTCCCAGGCCAGGGAACTGTTGGTGAACGTGCCGACATTCTTGTTGATCTCTCGCGTAACCTTGTTGCCCATCTGATGGCAGTCTTCGCACCCGCGCTTGATGTTGAAGATATACTCGCCCTGGTTCGATACCTCCAAGCCGTTGCGCACGTCCTCGATGCTGAGCCCCGCCGGACTAACGTGAGGCGGGCTGGGAATCTTGCCCGAGTTGGACAGAGCGAGACAATTAGGGTCGCCTCCCCGGCAATCGATAAAGCGCTCCGGCCCGTCTTCGGATGGAGGCGGCGGAATCTTCATAGGAAAGGCGCTTTTCGGCGGGATCTTCAATAACGAATACCAGTAGTTGGCGGGATAATACTGCGCCGCGGCGCGCACATCCGGAGCGATCACGGCGGTCAGCGCCAGCGTTTTCCCCGGTGTGGCAGTCACCGGCTGCGAATCCACCAAGCCATACCCCCGCACCCAAACCTTGTAATTCGCGTTGCGCAGTTCGGGGAGCAGATAGCGCCCCCGATCATCGGTGACCACGATCTTGCGAAACTTCACCGGGAAATCCGTGGTTTCCGCAATCACCCACACGCCGGCTTCCGGCCCCTTCGCACTGGTCACCACGCCGCCGATATCATCCGCGTTCACCGGCACACGATTCGCCTCAGCCTGGGTCGCGGCGCCGCCGCCCCGCGCCGCCGCCGCCATCCGCACAATCGCAGCAAAGAGAACAAAGCCAAAAATAAGCCAGGCGATCGCCATAAGCCTGGGAGCTGCTGGTTTCGATTTCGTCATCAAGTCACCCTTCATCGAGTGTGCCGATCTCTCCGTTTTGATCTACCGTTCGAGGGCAACTTATACCCGATTGCCTCCCTGCGCAAGCCGCCGATCAGCTCCTCGTTGCATGACCTTTTCGGGCAATGGGCGAACATTCAATTGCGCGGAGAGAGGCGAGAAGCGTACGATGCGCCAGTCGCAGGCCCTGACCGGCCCTCGCATATTTCCCTATTCGGTATGTTGACAAGATGGAGATCGACAGCGTGTTTCTCACTGACCGAAGCCCAGGCCGAGCGAGACGCGGCAAAGATATCCGGAGGTGCCTATGTCTGTGAAAGCCAATGAACGCGGACTCAAGCGGCGGGAGTTTCTCTCCTCCGCCCTGGCGTTTTCGGGCATCACGGCGGCTGCCAACCTCATGACGCCGCGCTC
>CAZRKW010000399.1:0-3086 GCA_964600355.1 uncultured Acidobacteriaceae bacterium | reverse complement strand
AGGAAGGGCGGACTGCGGCGCAGAGGTGAGACAAAACGCCAATCGGGAGATTGGCTTTCCCGGGGGGCGACGCCCTGGCGCGCCGAAGCTTTGCCATGTTGGGATGCCTGACAACGAAAGAAGAAGCAGGTCCCTCACCCATCCGCGCCGGGCGCGCATGGGATCAGGATGACAACAAAAACAAAGGCAGCGGCGAAAAGGCAATGGCGACGAGGGCGGCAAAAAAGTAGCGGCGAAAAATAGCGCTTTAATTCTCGAGGCCTAGGGCGCGGATCTTGTGCAGGAGGGTTTTGTAGGAGACGCCTAGCTTTTCGGCGGCGCGTGTTTTGTTCCATTTGGATTCGCGGAGGGCATTCTGTATTTTGAAGCGTTCCACGTGGGTTACGGCGCGCTGGGACACCTCTTCTAGCGGGCCTTCCCACAGAAACTGCTCTTCGAGCATTCCGTCGGGCAGTTCTTCGGGGGCGGGCTTTGGCGCAGGCAGGCGCAAGGCGATGGTGTCGATCTCCGAGCCGTTCCCCAGGATGGCGGCGCGCTCGATGGCATTTTGCAATTCGCGGACGTTTCCCGGCCAGGAATAGGTTCCCAGCCGCGTGCGCGCGTCGTCCGCCAGAGAAAGCTCGGGCTTGCGGAACTCTCGCTTGAAGCGGTCGAGAAAATGTTCCGCGAGAAGAATCACGTCGTCTCCGCGGTCGCGCAGGGGCGGAATGGTGATGGGCACGGCAGCGATGCGGAAATACAGGTCTTCGCGAAAGGTTTTGTCGGCGACCGCGGCGCGGAGGTCCTTGTTCGTGGCGGTCACGATGCGTACGCTGACTTCAATTTCCTGCGTGCCGCCGACGCGCTCGAAGCGCCTCTCTTCTAGCACGCGCAACAGCTTGCTCTGAATCGCCAGTGGCAGCTCGCCGATTTCATCGAGGAACAAAGTGCCGCGGTGGGCCAGTTCGAGCTTCCCGATCTTCCGCGCTCCCGCACCGGTGTAAGCGCCGCGCTCATGACCGAAGAGTTCGTTTTCGACCAAACCTTCGGGAATCGCCGCACAGTTCAGCGCCACGAAGGGCTGAGCGGCGCGCGGGCTGAGGTGATGAATGGCGCGGGCGAAAAGTTCTTTACCGGTGCCGCTTTCTCCGAGCAGCAGCACCGTGGAATCGGTGGCGGCGACCCGCTGGGTCATCTGGCTGGCCTCTTTCATCGAGGGATGATCGCCGACAATCCGGGGGAAGCCGTAGCGCGCTGCATATTCTTCGCGGAGCAGTAGATTTTCGCGCAGCAATTCCTGCTGTTTGGCCGCGCGTTCGAGAAGGATTTTCAGGTGGTCCAGGTCCACCGGCTTCTGGATGAAATCGTAGGCGCCTTCTTTCATGGCGGTGACGGCTTCTTCCACGGAGCCGTACGCCGTGAGAATGATGAAGGGAAGCGTGGAATCGACGCGCCGGGCTTCCCGCAAAACGTCGATGCCGGAGTTGCCGGGCAGCTTTAAATCGGAAAGAACCAGCAGGTAGCGGCGGCTGCGAACTTTGTCGATCGCGGAATTTCCATCGGGCGCTTCCTCCACCGAATATCCGGCGCGTTCGAGCGCTTTGCGGAGCATGGCCCGGAGTTCGGGTTTGTCTTCGACCAGTAGGACCGGTTCCATTGCCGCGTGCTAGCGACCCCAGCCGGGATCGCCTCCGGATTTGCGGAGTTCGTCCTGGGCGTCGTCGATGGCCTGCTGATCGGCCTCGATTTGTTTTTTCTTGGCGTCGATATCGGCGGTTTTCTTGTTGATGTCGTCGCGGGAGAGCTGCTGTTGCATCGCCTTCACGGGATCGTTGTAATACTGCACGTCGAGCGTGCCGAGCTCGCGCTGCATCACGTCGAGGTCCTGCTTATCCTGGTCGAGCTTGTGATTCAGCTTGGCAAAGCGATCGCGCCAGGCCTTTTCATCATTACTTGCACCGCTCGCGTTCCCAGCAGCGGCTGCCGATTTGTCGTCCGCCGCCGCGGAAGGCGTCTCGCCCACGGAAGAAATGCCGCCGGAGGTCGGGATATTTTCGTTGGTGAAGACTTTGGGAGGCTTAGACGAGTCCTTCTTCTGCTCGCGAGCCTTGCGCGCGGCCGCGGCGATTGAACCGGTCTGCGGGGCAGGCGTCGCGTCGGGGGAACCTTCCACCGCGGTCGTTTTGGCGTCGTCCTGCGAAGTGGAACTGGAGGGGGGAACCGATTGCCCGCCCTGCGATCCATGTACCGACTGTTTTTCCTGATTGGGGTCGGTCTGCTGGCACCAGCCTGCGGCCGGGAGAGCGATGGTTACGATGAGAGCCGAAAGCTTAAGAAATCGAAACATTGATTGAGCCTCCTGGGAGGCAGTATCTGGGCGAATTGCCTGCCCTTTAGTTTAGATGCTGGCGGCTTGCGAGGGGAATAGAGAGGGCGAGGGCTCCTGCCGCAAAGGTAACCACAGGAGGAACTCGGCGCCTCCGCCTTGGCTGTTGCGGGCCTCGATGCTGCCACCGTGCTGGAGGGCGACTTTCTGCACTACGGCGAGCCCCAGGCCGGTGCCTTCCGATTTGGTGGTATAGAACGGCAGGAAGATCTTGGGCAGATCGCGTTCAGGAATTCCTGGCCCATTGTCCGCTATGCAGATCCGCTGCCATTTTCGGCCGCCCAGCTCTTCCAAGGTTCCGGAGATCAGGACGCGAGGAGATTGGCCGGCGTCGCGGCCTGCCTCTGCCGCGTTGCGTGCCAGGTTCAGCAGGGCTTGGCGGAGCAAGGCTTCGTCCCCGGGGAGATTGAGAAAGGCTCCTTCGCACTCGATCGTGCATTGCGGGAACGTCTCGTGGACGTCCTCGGCAACGCGCTCGATCAGAGGCTGCATTGCGACGGTTTCGTAGCAGATTTCGAGGGGCTTGGCGAAGCGCAGGAATTCGGTGACCACATGGGTGAGCGAGCGCGTCTGGTCGAGAATGCGTTCGGCCGACTCGTGAGTGTCGCCCGGTTGCGCTTCGCTGCGGATCATCTGCGCGTAGCCTGAAATCGTGGCCAGAGCGTTTTTGAATTCGTGGGCGATGCCGGCGGACATTTCGCCGAGCGCCGCTAGATTCTCC
>CAZRKW010000398.1:0-3091 GCA_964600355.1 uncultured Acidobacteriaceae bacterium | reverse complement strand
CGGATGCCATCGAGGAATTCAAAATACAGACGTCGATGTTCGATGCCGGTTATGGCCGCAAGCCGGGCGCCAACGTGAACGTGGTGACCAAGTCCGGCACGAACCAGTTTCACGGTACGGCCTTCGAATTTTTCCGCAACACCGAGCTCAATGCCAACGACTTTTTCCGCAAGATCAGCCCGGCCGTTGGCGGCGTGGCGCAAAACGGGCGGCAGGTGCTCAATCAGAACCAGTTCGGCGGGGTATTCGGCGGCCCGGTGAAGAAGGACAAGCTGTTCTTCTTCGTGTCCTATCAGGAGACCCAGCAGAAGAACGGGATTTCGCCGGCAGGTTACTCGACGCCTACGTTGGTGGGCATACCGACCGGGGACCGCACCACCGCCGCATTCCAGACTGCGCTGGGAGCGGCGTTCTGCGGCGGCAAGACCTCTAACGGCGGCACGCAGGTGGCTTGCAACGGTTCGAATATCAGTCCGGTGGCTCTCAATCTTCTGCGGGTGAAGAATCCCGATGGCACGTACTATATTCCCGGGTCTTCCACGGGAGCCAATCAGAATGTGACGTTCAGCCTTCCGGCTACATACAAAGAACATCAGGCCATTGGGAACGTCGATTACGTGCTCAACAGTGCCAACACCTTGTCGGGCCGCTGGTCTTATAGCGGGGACCGCACGAACGCAACAATGGACTGCGCCGCGACGGGATCGGCGATCAGCCAGTGCCTCCCTGGCAACCCGGCGCAGATCTGGTTCATGACGCAGTACGCGGTGTTAAAGCTCACCTCGAGCCTTTCCCCCAACCTCGTAAACGAAGCGCGAATCTCCATGCAGCGGAACGTCGTGGGGCCACAGAACGGTGTGCCGCTCACGGACACGCAAGTGGGAATTACGCCCCTGGTTCCGTCGGTCAACACGCTGGACAGCGTCACGGTGAGCGGGCTGTTTGCGTTTGGCGGCCGGGGAAACCTGGCGACCCTGATGTGGGACACCTCCGTGGAAGGTTCGGATCAGATTTCCTGGTCGCACGGAAAGCACACCGTTCGCGCGGGCTTCGAGTTCGAGCGCGACCAGGAGAACTGGCAGTACAAGGGAGTGGCGATCGGCGCCTTGACGTTCCAGACCTTCCAGGACTTCCTGCTGGGACTGCCCGGCTGCACGCCGGGAAGCGGCACAACCGCGACTCTCACCACGCCTGCCACACTCGCCTGCCTCGCGAGTCAAGTGGCCGGGACGACCAACGGCACTTCCACCAGCAATATTTCCAGCTCGGGATCGATCGTTTCGGCCACGCCGCCTGGTGGCGTCAATCACGCCTACCGGATCGCGGCAGCCGATGCGTTTGTGCAGGACGATTACAAAGTGCGCAGCAACCTGACGCTGAACCTCGGGCTGCGCTGGGAGTACGACGGGCTGGTTTCCGACAGCCACGGACTGCTCACCAACGTCTGGCCCAACCTCATCACCACGGTCAATACGCCGGCATCCCTGGGAGGCACGCTGGGAACCTCGGCCGCCACCGGAACTCTGGCCGGATTTGTGGTTCCTTCCAACTTCAACTTTGCCGCTTTCCCGACACCTCCGGTAGGCGGACTATTCCAGAACAATCAGAAGATCGCGACGCAGAACAGCCCTTCCATCAAGAACTATTCCCCGCGCGTAGGTCTCGCGTGGAAGCCTCTGCCGACAGACCGGTTGGTGGTGCGGGCGGGAGGCGGATTTTTCTACGATCGCGTGGGTGTGACGACGTACAACAAGAGCACCCAGACGTCGATTCCGTATGCTGTGCCCTACCAGCAGTCCAGCACCGCGAATTATTTTTCCAGCTTTTCTCAGCCGTACGCGCCCGCCGCACTCGGGTGGACGCCTCGCTGGGCGAGCGCTACAACCACGTCGAACCTGAACGTTGTTCTCACCGCTCCCGTTTACCCCACTCCTCTGACCTACGAGTGGAATCTGAACGTGCAATACGAGTTCGCTCCGCGGTGGGTGCTGGAACTGGGCTATGTAGGAACCCGCAGCATTCATCAGGCGCCCGACAATACCGTGAACCAGGTTCTTGAGCACCAGATCAACGAGCCCCTGCTCGCGAGCGCGGCGGCTCCCGTCAACGGCATCAACACCAACACGACATCGAACGCATCGCTCCGCGTACCGTACCTGGGATTTGCCCCGGCGGGCTTGGGCGACGATCAGGCTATTTCGGACAGCAAATACAACAGCCTGCAGGCCACCGTACGCAAGCAGCTTTCCAACGGCCTCACGCTGACGGCTGCCTACGCCTACAGCCGCGGCGTCACGACGACCAGCTTCATCAACTTCAACGACCCCGACCTGCCGCTGCAATACGGCCTGACGCCCTTCATCCATCCGCAGCGATTCACTGTGAATTACAGCTATGATTTGCCGTTTGGCAAACACGATGGCTGGATGGACAAGCTCACCAGCGGATGGAACCTCTCGGGCGTGACGGTGGCGCAGGACGGCACCGCCCTTACGGTCACAGACACGCGGGGAGGCAGCATTTACGGTTACAACGGTTCTTCCGTGATCTCCACGGCGGAATTTGCCGCGGGCATGGGGAACGCCAATGTTGCGACACCCGGCAGCGTCCAGCAGCGATTGGTAGGTACGGTTCTGGGCGGCCCGGGTTATTTCAACAAGGGCGCCTTTGGAACAACACCGACGATTGGCGCCACTGCGGGCATTATCGGAACGGGCGGCACGGGTTACGGGAACGCGGGGTACGGCATTATTCTGGGCCCCGGCCAGTTTAACTTCGACGCGACTATCCAAAAGGTGACGAAAGTGGGAGGAATCCACGAGGACGCCACGCTGGTGTTCCGCACGGAATTCTTCAACGCGTTCAACCATCCGCAGTTCAGCAACCCGTCGGTTACCGACGATTCCAAGTCAACCTTCGGACAAATTACCAGCGCGTCGGTGAATCCGCGGCTGATTCAATTCGCGCTGAAGTACGTGTTCTAGCCATCAGGGGAAAAGCTGTACGGTATTTCAAGAGGGGGTCGCGTTCGCGCGGCCCTCTTTTTTTTCGCGCCGTGATTCCGATCCATTCTTTAATTTCCTGACGGGGC
>CAZRKW010000397.1:0-3096 GCA_964600355.1 uncultured Acidobacteriaceae bacterium | reverse complement strand
TATTGCGTCCCAGTCGATACCGCCGACTTCGGAGCGAATGTGTTTGCGGATGAAGTTGTAACACCCGGGAGCACGTTTGAGAATCCACACACTGCTAAAAGTCTTCGGGCAGTTTTGAAGAAGCAATCTATTGAGCGCCGCGGTAGCTCTTTGCAGGTGATCCATTTCACCCGGGGGAGTCGCTGATCCTTCAAAGGTCCTAATTGACGATACCAATTGATCTTTTCAGATGGGAAGCGACGCGTCAGATTACTCCATGACGTATGGACGGAACAATTCCATTGTTAGGATTCTTCACGGGGAGCTGGCAGCAACACCGGAGGATTCTCGTAACAGGGGTTTTCCATTCCCTGCTCATCCCCTGTTAATTCCCTGTTCCCTTCGTTGGGAAAACGAAGTTTTCTGGCTAAAGCGCCTTATATCCGGGATTTATCCAAGCAGGGTTGGATCATAGGGGAGAAATTCCCTGTATTTTTCCCTGTTGGCAGGGAATTTGGGGCAGAGAATAGTTCGCGGGCGACTGCGTCCACCGCCACAAAGAATCGGCGAAAATGTTGTTTTTCGGCCGATCCCTCGCGGACCTGCGTAACCCTCTCGATGCTCTGGTTCTTTCGGAGAGATCAAACCTCGACATTCCGTGAAAATTCTCCGCATAGAGTTAATGATGTCCCGTAAGGGGACCGAGAGCTCGAATCGACTGCGCTCAGCCACAGAAAGTCCCGCTGCGAAAATGACTGTGGCGCCACAGTTCTGGGCAACGCGATATAATCGGCGGCACCTAATGGACAGAAGACGGCCAAGGGTAGAGGTCGCGATACTGTAAAGATTTAGTAACGGGTTGTCGATCCACTGGAAGGCTTCACTGAAAACAGATCTGGGAGGGTGCGGCATGAAGAGGACATTTTTGCTTTTTTGCATTAGCTGGTTGCTGGTGCTTCCGTGCGCGAACGGCCAGGGGAAGCCATCCGGCGGCGTTGGCATCACGAAAATCTTGATTGCGAAACGCCAGGCGGCTTTTGGCGGCGCGTCGTTTGGAAGCACCGGCCCCTATGAGTTCCTTACGGGAACCGCGTACGGCGAGCTCGATCCGAAGGCGGCCATGAACGCGGGAATCGTTAATCTCCAGTACACTCCCGTGAATGCCCGCGGCCATGTGGAATACAGCATGGATATCACCATTCTGAAGCCCGTCGACATCAACAAGGGCAACGGGCGGCTTATTTATGACGTGCTGAATCGCGGCCATGAAAAGGCGCTGTCGGACATGAATCTCAGCGAAAATCACTCCACGCCGCCCGCCGCGGTTACCGATCCGGCCACGGCGCTCCTGATGAAACGTGGGTATACCGTGGCCTGGAGCGCCTGGGAAGCCGAGGATTCCGCGGAGACTTCCAAGCCGGGACTCTTGAAGGCCAAGTTCCCCATCGCCATGCGTGACGGAAAACCGATTACCGCTATAACCAGGGAGGAGCTCACGACCGTTCCTCCGACTCCCGTGTTCACGGTGGCCCTCACATATCCTGCGGCCAACACGGATCCTTCCGCGGCAACTCTGACCGTCCGCGAGCGGGAGGGAGATCCGCGGAAGCCAGTGGCCGCTTCGAGCTGGAGTTACGCCGATCCGCGGCACCTGCGCATTACAACTCCTCCCGGGATGGACACCGAGGCCCTTTACGAGTTCATTTACCCGGCAACGGGCGCCGTGGTGGAAGGGATCGCCTTCGCCTCCATTCGCGATTTCGTGTTGTTTCTCCGCTATGCGGATACGGACTCCGCAGGAGAGCCGAATCCCGTGCATCCCGCGACGCCATATAAAGCGGTGCTCGGCCTCGGTGTTTCGCAAAGCGGGCGGTTGTTAAAGGACATGGTGTATCAGGATTTCAACATCGATGACTCGGGCCGCATCGTGTTTGACGGCATGTTCGCCCTCGTTTCCGGTTCGCGCAAGACATTCACCAACGCCGAATTTGCGCAACCCGGCCGGTTTACGCGTCAGCACGAGGACCATCTGTTCCAGGGCGCCGACTTTCCTTTCACCTACGCGGCAACCACCGATCCGGCCAGCGGCAAGACTGACGGAATACTCGTGAAGTGCACCAAGTCGCATTCCTGCCCCAAGATCTTCCACCTCGATACCGATACGGAAATGTGGCAGGGCCGCGCGTCGCTTGTCGTTACCAGTCCGAGCGGGAAACCGGTCCCCATCCCGGACAACGTTCGCGTTTATATACCGGGCGTTCCGCATGAGTCGAATGACATTGTCGGGTCGACTCTGGGAACGCCGGAACGCGGGGTCTGCAAGGAGCTCAAGAACCAACTGCGGTACCGATACTACGCTCGGGCGCTGTTTCTGGCTCTCGACCAATGGGTCACTGAGGGTGTACAGCCTCCTCCCAGCCGCTACCCGAACTTGAAAGATGGCACCCTGGTCACAATGGCTCAGGCCGCCAAGCTATGGCCCGATATACCCGGAGTTCCCTTCAGCCCGAATATCAACAGAATCTGGCCGCTCGACTACAGCCACCAGCCTCCCACGGTCGCCGGGCCTGAGTATCCCATCTTCGTCGAACGAACCAACGCCGACGGCAATCCGATAGGAGGCATTGAGCCTCCGGAGATCGCCGTTCCCACCGGCACTTACTCCGGGCGTAACACCCGAGCAGAAGGCTTTGCGGAGGGCGACCTGTGCGCTCTCTACGGGAGTTACATTCCGTTTGCAGGCATTCGGAAGGAGCGTCTCGCGAATCACGACTCCCGGCTCTCGCTGGAAGAGCGCTACAAGAGTCAGGAGGACTTTACCGCCAAACGAAAACAAGCAGCCGGCCGGCTGGTGAGGGAGAGACTCCTTCTGCCAGAGGATGCAGCGACCATATCTGCGGAGATCTTGCCCAGTCGGACTCAGGCAGCGGAGACGAAACCTTAAACGGAGATATATTGACGACTGACGCATCGGCGGCGATGAAATATCGATGGATCGACGCGAGCGAATCCATTCGATATCTTCGGACGGTCCGAAGCACTTCACTCGGTTTCTAAGGGAGATTCGCCACGGATCTTGCTTCGCCGGAAAGCTCGAGGATGACCATGCCGGTGTTC
>CAZRKW010000396.1:0-3116 GCA_964600355.1 uncultured Acidobacteriaceae bacterium | reverse complement strand
CAAACGCGTCTGATGCAGGATTCTGACGAACGCATCGCGGGCACGGGCCGAACCGAGCAAGGGCAGACGCCGGTAGCAACTGCAAGTGACGAAGTGAAGGGTGCCGCTTCCGTAATAGCGCCGGAGATTTTTGGTCATGGGAGAAAAACCCTCCCACCCTTCCCGCACCGAAGGGTAGGGCACCCGAAAAACTAGAGAGCCGAACGTCATAGACTCGCCAGTTAATTATCGAGTCAGGTATCATAGAACCGGATTAGAATGTCAAGCACAGAGAAGATTGCGCGCAAGGGTGGGGCGCCCGGCTTAAAGGGATGCGCAGGAGGAAGTGAAATGAAAATGTTGCCTGTATTACTGGTCTTGATGAGCCTGCTGGCTCCTTTGAGAACAGATGCTCAATGTAAGAATACCTATGACGAACATCCTGCCACTTCACTTACGATAAGTCAGGTTCGTGATTCTCTCAAGATTGGCTCTCCCATTCTTGTGCGAATGATTCTGACGAACAATTCAAACCATGACATCTCTGTTGGTCGAGACGTCCGCGAGCGAGACTATCAGGTCGAAGTCCGTGACGCGAACGGCGACTTAGCGGTAGATACGAAGTACGGCCATGCGAGAAACGGCCACGCTGATCCGAACAGCTTCACTCCAGATGAGCTCCGTTCTAACGTCTATTGTGTTAACGTGAAAGCGGGCGAGACCTCTGTGTTTGAAGTAGACGTAAGCAAACTCTATGAGATCGCCAAGCCGGGTAAGTACACTGTCCAGCTTCAGAAACTTGATCCAGTAAGTGTGACGATCGTCAAATCTAATAAAATCACTTTAGATCTTATCCAATAGCTACCAGCGACGAGTCAGGTTCTGGCTTTCTCGCGGGTGGCCCACCCTTTGGCTGAGGGTTTCGGGTAGCGGTGTTTCTGATCCTAATAACTGCGTCGGCCGGGCGGGTGGCCCACCCTTTCGCCGGGCGGCGAAGCCTTTGACGTTGAATTTCCGGGTGGCCGACTCTTCGTGGTTTTCGAAGGGTCGGGCTTTTGAATTCTCCGTATTCCTGCCATTCATTTCACAGGATCGACGCGAATCAAGCCACTCTTGAGTTTCGCGTAGAAGGAGAAACTGCTCCACGGCCAGTCCATGGCCAATCGATGGCCAGTCCATGGGATGATCGGCCAGTTTTCTTTTAGGGGACTCCTGTGCATGTAGCGAAGTTCGTCGATTCTCTTCTTCAGGCTCCGCCGCGACATAAAATCCAAGGCGCGCAGCGCCTACCGCTCGCGGCGCTCGTTCCCGCGAGCCTTCTGCTCGTCGCAGCCACCAGCTACTAACCACCAGCCACTGCCCCAATCCTCTCGCCGTCATCCCGACAGAGCGCGGCGACGAGGGATCTCTCTTAGTCCGGCAACTCGGAACAATTTGACTTCGGCCGGGGGCGTCAGCTACGTTTACGACGCAAACGGGGTGCGCGTCCAGAAGTCTGGCGGCACAATGTACTTGTTCGATCCGCAAGGGGAAGTGGTCGATGAGGTGTCCTCGGGTTACTCAATCCAGAACGAGTACGTCTACTTCGACGGCCGCCGAATCGCTCGGCGGGACGGGTCGGGGAACGTGACATATCTGTTCTCCGATCAGATTTGCAGCTCCCGGGTGATTACGGACTCGTCAGGCAATGTCTGCTACGACGCCGACTTCTATCCGTTCGGTGGCGAGCGAGCCTACACAACCAGCTGCGCGCAGAACTACAAATTCACCGGTCAGGAGCGCGATGCCGAATCGAACCTCGATAACTTCATCGCCCGTTTCTATTCCTCAGCGGAGGGCCACTTCATGTCGCCCGACCCGCTCAGTGGCGATATCGGCGATCCACAGAGCCTTAACCGCTACGCATACGTGCGAAATAATCCGCTGACTTTGACTGATCCTACGGGAATGAGCCCCTGTGACGGCGATGGTCCCAACGGTGCAGGTTGTAGCGGAGACTGTGATGGACCTTGCGGCTACGACGACACCCCTATTTGGGATGTTGGACTGTCGACAATTCCGCCTGAGGTTAATGATCCTCCCAATCCTGGCGACAATCCCAATCCGCCGTCCGGCGATCCTGATCCGAACGGTCCGTTCTCCGGCCCCATCTGGCAGGAAGGCGGCCCGCAGATTCCAACGGGGAATCTCGCTGCGCTGCTAGGCTTGCAGATGCCTTCGCCGTTTATCATCGACAATTGGACAAATAACAATGGAACCATCGTCGGAGATTACAACGGGGAGCAACTTTGCGGCGTCTTTTCGGTTTGCGTCTATTGGAATCTTGCTTTTAGAGAATGGGACTCGCGGCAGCGATCCCAAATGCAGTCGTTGAAGCCGCAGTATTCAAAATCCTACACTGATTTTCTAGCCTGTGAAGTACAACAGGACATTGCTAACGTCGATCAAGAAGCAAATACGAAGCTTAATGCTTTTGTCGTTGTTAATACAGCCCCATTTGTGTTCGCGCGCCAGGCGAACGTCCCGGCAACATTAACCTCACTCGCGGTGGCTGCAGTCTTTGATCTGGGTTACGTCCTGAAGAATCGTGAAACCTGTGCTCAGACCGTGTATGGTCCAGGGCACTTCTGACATGGTATGAACCAAAAAGTTCTGTTACAGACAAAAATAACAGCAACGCTAGTAGCTGGCGTTTATGCTTTCTTTGGGATGCGAGCTGTACGAGCCTTAAGCGATGGGCATCAGTTGCAGGTTCGTGAGTCTATGCCCGTCATCGCAGGAATAGCATATGCTTTCTGTGTGTTTTTCTTTCTGATGATGCAGCGTGAAACAAAAAACATCTTTGAGAAGATAGCGGCCTTTACTAGCGCGGGCGCATTTGTTCCGCCACTGGTACGCCTGGTGTGTACAGAATGTCTGTTTGTCCCTCCCGTTATTTTTTCGTCGTTATATTTGGACACGATTCTCATTGTCGCTGCAACGATCGCCGTCGCAGTTCGGACAATCGAGATTTGGCGGGTGGCCCACCCTTTCGCCGGGCGGCGAAGCCTTTGACCTTGAATTTCCGGGTGGCGGGTGGCGCAGCCTTTGACGTTGAATTTCCGGGTGGCCGACTCTTCGTGGTTTTCGAAGGGTCG
>CAZRKW010000395.1:0-3116 GCA_964600355.1 uncultured Acidobacteriaceae bacterium | reverse complement strand
AGGTCTTCGTCGTTCAGGTTTTCCAGCCACTTGCGGAGTTCTTCGTTGGAGCTTTTTTCGGAGACTACGCTGGCCATTTTGGAGTTTTTCAGGACGGCGTCTTCTACGAAGATGGGGCAGTCTAGGCGGAGGGCCAAGGCTAACGCATCGCTCGGGCGCGAGTCCATCGACATGGTTTGGCCTTCGCGCTCCATCCAGATTAGGGCGTAGAAGGTGTCGTCTTTCAAGTCAGAGACTACGACTTTTTGCACGTGGACGTCCAGGCCGGTTAGGACGTTCTTTAGCAGGTCATGGGTCATCGGGCGGGGCGTCTGAACCTTTTCGATTTCGAGCGCTATGGCGTTGGCCTCGTAGATGCCGACCCAGATTGGCAGGATTCCGGTGCCCTGGGCTTCTTTTAGAACTACTACGGGCATATTGGTCACAGGATCCATCATCAGCCCTCGGATTTTAACCTCGAGTTCCATTGTGGCCTCCCGTGATTGTCACCTTAGACGACCTGTTCGCCGACGAGACTGTTGAGACCAGCGCGCAGCACTTTGACCTGCACGTATTGTCCCAAAAGATTATGATGCGGCGAAGTGAAATTTAGTACACGGTTGCTTGTGGAACGTCCCGCCCACTGATTTCGCGCGGCGTGGTGCGCGTCGACCAGGATTTCGAAGGTGTCGCCCACTAACGTTTCGTTGCGCTGCGTCTGGATGATGCGCTGGCGATCCTGAAGAATCGCGAGGCGGCGCGTTTTCTCTTCTTCTGGGACTGCGTCGGGCATGACGGCCGCGGAGGTATTCGGCCTGGGGGAATATTTAAAAGCGAAAACGGAATCGTAGCCGACGGCATCGAGCAGGGTGAGCGTGTCGTCGAAATCGGCTTCCGTTTCGCCGGGGAAACCTACGATCACGTCGCTGGTTAGGCTGATGGGCCGCCGGGCGGCGCGAATCCAGGAGATTTTTTCGAGATACTCGTCGCGCGTGTAGGTGCGGAGCATGGCGCGCAGGATGCGCGTGGAGCCTGACTGCACTGGCAGGTGGAAATGATTGCAGAGCGCCGGAACGGCGTCGACGGCTTCGACGATCTCGCGGGTGAAGTCGTTGGGATGCGACGTGGTGAAGCGCACGCGGCGAATTCCCTGCACCTCCGCCACTGCGCGCAGCAGTTCGACGAAGTTCCAGCCGCGCGGCGAGGGGTCGCGATAGGAGTTGACGGTCTGCCCCAGCAATTGAATTTCGGTGTAGCCCGCATCGGCGAGGCGGCGGGCCTCGGCGAGGACGGCGTCGCTCGGGCGGCTGCGTTCGGGGCCGCGCGTGTGCGGCACCACACAGTAGGAGCAGGCGTAGTCGCAGCCCTCGATGATGGTGATGTAGGCGCGGATGGGATTGTCGCGCCGGGTGACCTCGGTTTCGAAGGTTTCGTCGGTATCGAGGCCGAGGCCAGCTACGCGGCGGCCTCCGGCTTCTAGCTCGTCCATTAGGGCGGGGAGTTTCTGGTAGCTCGCGGAACCGCACACCAGGCTCACCCAAGGGGCGCGCTCGAAAATCTGCTCGCCTTCCTGCTGGGCGACGCAGCCTAGCACGCCGATGATTTTGCCGGATTCGCGGGCGGCGGTGCGCCATTCGCCCAGGCGCGAGAAGACCTTGTGGGCTGCTTTTTCGCGAATGCTGCAGGTGTTATAGAGGACGAGGTCGGCCTGGGCGGGCGTGTCTACCAGACGGTAGCCGCGGGCCATGAGGACTCCCGAGACTTTTTCGGAGTCGTGGTCGTTCATCTGGCAGCCGAAGGTTTCGATGAAGAAGGATTTGCCGGCGGGCGGGGCGCCTTGAGAGCTGTAATCTTCCACGCGGGGCTTGGCATAGCTATGTCGCGCGTGCACCTGGGGCTTCGGGGCAGGCTGGGGGCTGGAAAGCGCGTCCACGGAGATGTCGAAGGCCTTGTTCATGGCTGCAGTCGAATTCTAACACACGGGAAGTTGGCACTCTGCGCTTGGGTGGTATCGCAAAATCGCGAGGTGCGGAGGCATATGAACTAAAGGAGGCAAAGGAAGCGATGTCGAAACCGTCCATCGCCTCGAAGAAGACGAGTTCTTCGACGTGGAAGAGTTCTCCAGCCGCGGCGATTTGCTCGCCAAAGCCCACACCTGCCAGCTTTCCTTCAATCGCATGTGACGGGAAACAGTTCTGTCTATTTAGAATCAACCAGCTCATTCGAGATATTCCTGGAATCCCGTGCAAACTCAAGTGCCTTGGTTATGATCCCTGTGAGCATTCCGCTGAATACGAATCCGTGGAATGGGAGTACTCCGTACCAATACAGAATCCCCAGCAGGCCGCGCGGCTTGAATAGGGCGCGCTGCTCCAGCTCGGATTCACCGTCTCCGTCAGGCGTGACGCAGAATTCCAGCAGGGCTTCGCCCGGGAGCTTCATCTCCGCGCGCAGGGTGAGCGAGCGGTCCTGCTCGATGCCCACTACGCGCCAGAAGTCCAGCGGTTCGCCGTAGGCGAGCGTCTCGGGATGCAGGCGACCTCGACGGAGTCCCGGACCTCCCGCGAGAACGTCCATCCAGCCTCTGATTCTCCACAGCCACGCAGCCGAATACCAGCCGTGGTCTCCTCCTAGCAGGCAAACGGCCTGGAACACTGCGTGCGCTGGCGCGGCAATGTGTACCTGGCGAATATCGTGAAAAACGGTGCCTCCCGCCCATTTGGGATCGCCGGGAATCGTCCCGGCCACCTCTCCGGCCATCGTCCAGCTCGTCTCTACGGACCCTTCGGCAATTTTGCCGCGCGCCGCCGCGACGGATTCGCGCACGGTGAGCAGCTTCTGCGGGAGGATGTGCGTGATGTGGTCCTCGCGGCAGACCACGGGATTCCTGAGCCCCTCAGCCAGCGGCTTGGCGATGTTGTGGCCGAGGGGCGTAACGAGGTGAATCCAGTAGGAGCTTAGCCGCGGCGTCAGCACCGGCACCGGGATCACCAGGCGCTTCCGCAGGCCGAGCTCTTCCGCCATGATGCGCATGATTTGCAGGTAGCTCAGAACTTCCGGGCCGCCGATGTCGAAGGTGCGCCCGGCGGTCTCCGGGCTCGATAGCACGCCGACGAGATAGCCGATCACGTTGCGCA
>CAZRKW010000394.1:0-3118 GCA_964600355.1 uncultured Acidobacteriaceae bacterium | reverse complement strand
ACTGCGTGAATGTCGGCAGCCCACTCCTCCGGTTTTCTCCTTGGGGATGTTGGCACGGTAGTGGGACTGCCCCCTTCATCGAGGGGCAGGATGGTGTTGCCGATAAATTCGAGGTAAGCGCCGTCTTTCACTTCCTGCTGCATCTGCTCGATCGTGGTGCCCTGTAGGGTCGGGTGGGTGACGATCACTCTTTGGAGTCCCATTTTGTGCGCTTCGCTTACGAGGAGCAGGCTGTCTTCCGGGTCCATGTGACCGGTCGCCAGAACGAGGTCATACTTCTGGATCAGCTTCAGTACCTCGATTGTTTGCGGGAGCAGCACGCCATCCTTCTGGATGGGCACGAACGGCTTGGTGGTGCCGCGGGTCTTGCGATTTTCCGCGTCCACGGTGGGCATAAAAACGACCTTCAGGAAGTGTCCTTTCACCGTGGCCTGCTGTAGGACCGCGTCCGGATTGATGCCGCCCACCGAGCGGTTGAGCACGATGCTGCCCCAGATGTGGATCCCCGGCACGACTTCGCTCACGGTGTAGGCCAACTGCGTGGTGGGCATCTCGTGATTCTTGAGGACGATGCCCGCCATGCCCGCTGCCTTGGCCTCCCTTGCGAGCTCCAGCGCGTCATATCTTCGGGCCACGTTGTCGGGATCGGAGTGTGCGTGTTCGTCGATGATGCCTTGGAGCTGGGCTTTGGAAGCGCCGGCGGAAAAAACGACCAGCAAAGCGAGAGACGCCAGCCGGGCGAATGTGATTTTTGTCATCGTGCCTCCTGGTGTGAATTTCGCGATCTTTCTTCGCAAACGTGGCCCCCAGCACGAAACTTGCGGCGGCGTAGCGGCGCTATGGTACACACTTTCTCAAGGCGCAATTTAAATTTTTTTGGCAACTATCTCAGCTGCGAACACGTCATTTGCCGTTGACACAACCGTATAGGAAAGTTAGGCTTCCGGGCGAAGTTTCATAACGTCAGCGTATACAATAAGAGCAGGAAAACAGGAGCAGAATCATGGGCGGGGGGGCAATGTTGTCTGGCGCATATCGCTACAAATGGATGGCGGCTTTTCTGTTGTTTTCGCTGGCCCTCCTGAGCCGTCCCGCCGCTGCCCAGGTAGACCTCACGGGAAGATGGGGACAAAAGGAATTCGAGGACAGGCCTGAACGTGGTCCCGGCCCGGAAATCGGGGACTACACCGCCATGCCGATCAATGATGCGGCGCGGCTGCGCGGCGACTCCTGGGATGCACAGCAGTGGGAGATGGTGGAGCACGAGTGCCAACCGCATCCCGCCGATTACGGCCCGCGCGGTCCTGGCGAGATGCGCATCTGGGCCGACGTGGACCCCTTCACGCAGGGAGTGATCGCGTGGCACACGTCGCTGCGATTCATGCTGCCTCTGCGGACCATCTACATGGACGGCCGGCCGCATCCTTCGGAGAATGCGCCGCATACCTGGCAGGGCTTCTCCACCGGGGAGTGGGAAGCGGACATGCTGAAGGTGACGACCACTCACCTCAAGGAAGGGTGGGTGCGCCGGAATGGGCTTCCGCGCAGCGACCGGGCCACGCTGATCGAATATTTTATCCGCCACGCGGAATTGTTCACGCTGGTCACGGACGTGGAAGACCCGGTTTATCTGACCGAACCGTTCGTTCGCACGTCGAACTGGATCCTCAACCTGGGGAGCTATCTGCGCCCTAATTTCTGCATCCCGAGCGTCGAGGTTCCTCATCCGGAAGGTTATGTCGCCTATCATCTGCTAGGCGCGAACCCCTGGTTGACCGAGTTTGCGTCCGTGTACGGAATACCTGTAGAAGCGACTCGCGGCGGCGCCGAGACAATGTATCCGGAGTATCAGGAGAAGATTGCGAAGATGCCCGCGCCGCCCAAACTCCCGGAGCCTAACGAGACGAAACAATGAATAAACTCGGTCGAAATTGCGCGAAGGCTTTGCCCGTGGCGCTCGCGCTTATCGGATTCGTTCTCGGGGTTGGATCGCGCCGGGTTTCCGCGCAGGAGAATCAGGCGGGCGGCCGCGGAAAGATCGAAGTTTTACACGTGCAGGGGAATGTTTACATGATCGCCGGCGCGGGCGCCAATATCACCGTGCAGGTGGGGCCGCAATTTGTGATCGTCGTCGACTCCGGCCTCGCGCAGCGAAGCGCTGAAGTGCTCGCGGCCATCCGGAACCTGACCGACAAGCACATCCTTTTCGTCATCAATACCAGCGCCGACGCGGACCACACCGGCGGCAACGGGAAATTATCGCAGGCCGGCTGGGCGCTGCCGAATTCGAGCCTGAATCCTCTCGATAGCGGCTCCAAGGGCGGATTAAACCTGCCTCCGGGTGCTTCGATCATTGCGCACATCAACGTGCTGAACAGGATGAGCGAGCCGGCCGACAAGGAAAAGCTGGTGGACTCGTCCCTTTGGCCCTCGGATACCTACGAGACGAGGTATTGGAGGCTTTACAACGGCGAGGGCGTGTTCATGTATCACCCGCCCAACGCTCACACCGATGGCGACACCTACGTTCTCTTCCGCAAATCCGACGTCGTGAGCACCGGAGATCTTTTCACCATGACCAGCTACCCGGTAATCAAGGCGGATGAGGGTGGCAGCATCACCGGTACCATCGAGGCGCTGAACCAGATCATCGAGCTCCTCGAGCCCGAAGAAAACGAAGAGGGCGGCACCTACGTGATTCCCGGGCATGGCCGCATCTGCGACAGAAACGACGTGGTGAACTACCGCGACATGGCGACCATCGTTCGCGGCCGGATACAAGCCCTGATCAAGAAGGGAATGACTCTCGATCAGGTGAAGGCCGCCCAGCCCACGCTCGATTACGACGGCCTCTATGGCTCAACCAGCGGTCCCTGGACCACCGACATGTTCGTCACGGCGGTCTATCAGGAGCTGAGCAAGGCCAAAGGGCAGGCGGACCAGAAAGCAAGCGCGGGCAGATAGGGATTTACCATCTGCCTGAAATCACCTGACATGTAGTTTGCCGGCCTTCTTGGCGATTTTCGGGGCGTATCCACAGCTAGCTACCCATCATTCCTTCGAAGTCCTACCCAGCTATCCGCTGTGCTACTATGCCGCCGTTAACCGGTGCCTGTTT
>CAZRKW010000393.1:0-3132 GCA_964600355.1 uncultured Acidobacteriaceae bacterium | reverse complement strand
ATGCGGTCGAGTGGACTCGAACCACCACGGGCTTTCACCCACCAGCTCCTAAGGCTGGCGCGTCTGCCAATTCCGCCACGACCGCTCGATTGCCACTGTAGCATTCAATGCGCGCCGAAAAAAGCGGGTCACCACGCGCTGCTTCGGTTGACGAGAGGAATGCAATTCCCTATACTCACGTCCGGTAGCAGCGTTTGCTGGCAGTCTCCTGCCCTCTCAATTCCCGGATCGCGAACAGGTGAAAGGCGGATTCGAACCGGCGATGCCAGGCTGTGCGCTGCGAAGGCCATCCTATGACTGAAGCCACTTGCAAGCGTGAAGTCGAGCTGGAGATTCCAGCGGAGAATGTGCAGAAGGCCACGGAAAAAGTGGCGCGAGACATTGCGCGCGTCGCGCGCGTCCCGGGATTCCGTCCCGGCAAGGCTCCCATTACTTTGATCCGCCGGCGGTTCGCCGAGGACATTCAGGGCGAAGTGGTGCAATCGCTGGTGCCGGAATATCTCGAGAAGGCGCTCGACGAGAAGAAAATGACTCCGGTCACGCGGCCGGAAGTGGATCAGGTCCAGTTCAAGGAAGGCGAGCCGCTGAAGTTCCGCGCCGTCTTCGAGGTGCTGCCGGAATTCGAATTGGGAGATTACAAGAACCTGCAGGTCTCGATTGACGAGATCAAGATTGGCGACGAGCAGGTCGAAAAGACGCTGGAAGAAATGCGCGAGCGCGGCGCCTCCTACGTTCCCGTCGAAGGACGCCCCGCAAAGGACGGAGATTACGTTCTTCTCAAGCTGATTGGAACTCCGGCCGGGGGAGGGGAACCCGTTCAGGCGGACAATATCCTCTGCCACCTCGGCGGTGAAGAGACGCTTGAAAGCTTTACCGAGAATCTTCGCGGCGCAAACCCCGGCGAGACGAAGCAGTTTGAATCGCGTTACCCGGACGATTATCCCGACCAGAAACTCGCGGGCAAGACCTACAACTACTCGGTCGACGTGCAGGGGATCAAGGAAAAGAAGCTTCCCGAGCTGAACGATGAGTTTGCCAAGGATGCTGCGGGCGAGCAAGGCGGCGTGACGACCCTCGATGAACTTCGCAAGAAGATTCGCGAGAACCTGGATGCGGCGCGCGAGCAGGAGCAGACGTCCCAGGCGCGCGAGAAGATTCTCGAACAGCTGGTGAAACAGCACGATTTCCCCGTTCCGGAGGCCTTGATCGAGGGGCAGATGGACGTGCGTCTCGAGCGCGTGGTGCGCTCGCTTGCGGCCCAGGGGGTCGATCCGCGCGCGGTGAATGTGGACTGGGTCTCCCTGCGGCGAAAGCAGCGGGACAATGCCATTAACGACGTGAAAGCGGAATTGCTGCTCGATCGCATTGCCACCGCCGAAAATATCGAGGCGACCGATGAAGATGTCGACAAAGAGTTCGCGCTGCTTGCCGAACGTAGTGGCGAATCGGTTACAGCGCTGCGCGCTCGCTTGACAAAGCAGGGGGCGCTCGATAGGATGAAATCGAAGCTGCGCAGCGATAAAGTAATCGAGTGGCTCTACCGCACCTCCCGGATCGAGACGACAGCAAAAAATGAAGTTTAGTCGCCGGCTCGGGTTCCTCAGCGCGCGAAAATATTCCGAATGAGACAAACAGACGACGCTACACCGCGTGCAACGACGCTGGTTCCCATGGTGGTCGAGCAGACCAACCGCGGCGAACGAGCCTATGATATTTATTCCCGGCTGCTGAAGGATCACATCATCTTCCTCGGCACGCCGATCGACGATCACGTGGCCAACCTGGTGACGGCCCAACTGCTCTTTCTCGAGTCGGAAGACCCCGAAAAAGACATTTCCATTTACATCAACTCGCCGGGCGGCTCCATTTCGGCGGGAATGGCCATTTACGACACGATGCAGTTCGTGCGCCCTGATGTGGTCACGTACTGTATCGGCCAGTCCGCATCAATCGCCGCGGTGCTGCTGGCGGCCGGCACGCCGAAGAAGCGTTATGCGCTACCCAACTCCCGGGTACTGATCCATCAACCGTGGATGTCAGGGCTCTCCGGTCAGGCGACCGATATCGATATCCACGCAAAAGAGATCATCCGCACCCGCGCCGCTCTGAACAAGTTGCTGTCCGACCACACGGGGCAGTCGGTGGAAAAGATCGAGCGCGACGTGGAGCGCGATTTCATCATGACGGCGGATCAAGCCAAGGCGTACGGGTTGGTCGATGAGATCATCACCAAGCACCGCTAGGGTTCGTAAAGGTTAGCGTTGAAGGCAATGATTTTTTACCCCCGGGCCTGCTTCCGTCTTACAATAGGGTATAGTTCCGCAGCGGGTGTAGTTTTCAGTGAGAACAGGGGTCCTCAGTGAAAAGGTTCACTCCAGAAGAGCCTTTGCGTTGCTCGTTCTGCCGTAAGACGCAGGAACAGGTGGAGAAGCTCATCAGCTCTCCATCGGAATACCCGCGTTCTTATATCTGCAACGAGTGCGTAGGCGTCTGCCAGCAGATTCTGGAAGATGAGAAGAAGGAGCAGTCGAGCCCGGCCAATCGGCGCTTGCCGCGTCCCCCTGAGATCAAGGCTTTTCTCGATGGCTACGTCATCGGCCAGGATAAAACCAAGAAAAAGCTCGCCGTCGCGGTCTACAACCATTACAAGCGCATTTTCCTAAACCGGCAGCCGGGCGACGTGGAACTCACGAAGTCGAACATCCTGCTGATAGGACCAACCGGCACAGGGAAGACTTTGCTGGCGCAGACCCTTTCGCGAATGCTCGAAGTGCCGTTCGCCATCGTGGATGCGACTACCCTTACCGAAGCGGGTTATGTAGGCGAGGACGTCGAAAACATTATCCTGAAGCTTCTGCAGGCCGCGGACGGAGACGTCCAAAAGGCCCAGCAGGGCATCATCTATATCGACGAGATCGACAAGATTTCCAAGAAGGACGAAAACCCCTCGATCACGCGCGACGTTTCCGGCGAGGGAGTGCAGCAGGCCCTGCTGAAGATTCTCGAGGGGACAGTTGCCAACGTTCCGCCTCAAGGCGGACGCAAGCATCCGCACCAGGAATTCACGCCCGTGGACACCACGAACATCCTGTTTATCTGCGGCGGCGCTTTCGTGGGGCTGGAGAAGACCAT
>CAZRKW010000392.1:0-3157 GCA_964600355.1 uncultured Acidobacteriaceae bacterium | reverse complement strand
GACGACGTGGTGCGGCACCGGCACCTCCATCTCGCGTGCACTCACGGCCGCCACACTGGGGAGAGATATTAAGTGCCGGGACCTCTCCGGCTCGGGGTCATCCGAATGACTCGCCGGCGATACGGGTTTTTCCGGCAGCTTGATCCGGGCGACGGGCTCCAGCCGGAAATGGGATGCGACTGACTTGATGACCTCCACCGGCACGACGCGAATCTGCCGCGCGCAGGCCGCGGTCAACGCCTGGTCGCAAATACTGTTGACCAGCCGGGGAATGCCCTGCGAATAGGAGTAAATTGCCTGGACCGACTCCGGCGGGAACAGTGTCGCCGCTTGCGAGCCTGCGCCGGCAAGTTCCAGCCGGCGCTCGATGTAAAGCCCTATATCTTCCGCTCGGAGCGGCTCCAAGTGGCAGCGAACCGCGATGCGCTGTTTCAAGGAGCGCAGCTCGACCGTGTCCAGTTTCTTGTCGAGCTCGGGCTGTCCCACCAGGACAATCTGCGCGAGCTTTTGCTGAGCCGTTTCGAAATTCGTCAGAAGCCTGATTTCTTCGAGAACGCTGCGCGGCATCTGGTGAGCTTCATCGACGATCAGCACGGTCGTGAAGCCCTTCTCGAATTGACTCAGCAAGAACACGTACAACGCGCGCAGCAGGTTTCCCTTGCTTGGCTCCGGTACGCTCAGCCCCAACTCAAACGCTATATAGCTGAGGAAATCCACCGTGGACAAACGGGGACCGATGAAGTACGCGAAGGGGATTTCCTCCCGCTCCAAGCGCTCCATGAGACAGCGCAGCACCAGGGTCTTACCGGTGCCCACTTCACCGGTCATTACGACAAAGCCTTTCCGCAGCCGTATCGCGCCGTAAATCGACGCCAGGGCTTCCTGGCTCCTTTCCGACGGAATCATAAAGAACGGATCGGGTGACAGCTGGAACGGGCTGGAAATCAAGCCGAAAAATTCTTCATACATAAAATGTCCTGGTCTGCCTACCTTCCGGGATGTGTCCTGTTATTGTTGGAATTCGCTTCGCTCCTAGCGATAAATCTACGCGCAAACTTCCTCACCTTGGCTCGCTGGGGTTTTTGCGAGTTCCCGGGGTACCCAAAACTCGGGCATTGGGTTGGGAAATTCAAACGCAACGTCGACGCCGCGCCCCAGGCGGGCGCCGAGGAATTCCACAACGCATTCCTGAGAGTGCTCGTTCTGCTGATTGGTGATAAGGATCTTCTGGCCCGGCTGCACCGCGGTGTTCATCGAAAGCAATCCCCCGTGCGGATTGGTCGCGACGGTATGGGCGTGCTCATAGAACGGCTCGCCGTCCGGTCCGCAGCCGTACACAAATAACGGGAGCTTAATCTGATTGATCCCGACGGGCGGCTGCTGGCTCGTCTGCCCGGCGGTTCCGTGGATGGCCGTGTTGAAGCGCGGGCGCGTTGGATAGCTGCGACGGCGGCGCTTGGTGCGGCTCTTCCGTGGAGGCTGCGGCTCTGTGGAATGGTCAATCTCATCCAGGCTGAGATCGCGTGCCACTTGCTCGACGACCTCAGCGGAAACAGATTTTTCCCGATTCATAAACGCTCGGACAAGCGATTGTTCGCTGATTAGATTTGTCACGCGCGGAATGCCGCGCGCATGCTTGTGCACGGCTTCGATCGCCTCGGGAGTGAAAATCTCGTCCCCATTGCTGCCCGCGATACGCAGGCGCTCGAGAATATATCCGGAAGTTTCTTCCAGCGTCAGGGGGAGCGTCTTCGCCCGGAGCGCGATGCGCTGCCGGAGCTGCCGAAGGTCCCGCTGGTTCAGTTTCTTTTCGACTTCGGGCTGTCCCGCCAGCACGATCTGGAGCAGTTTGTGTGTCGAAGTCTCCAGATTCGTCAGCAAACGGATTTCTTCCAGCGCCTGAAGCGAGAGGACCTGGGCCTCATCTACAACCAGCACGGTTTGCTCGCCCGCCTGGTAGCGGTCCAGCAGCCACTGATGCAACCTGAACAACACATGGCTTCTCGCCTTCGACGTTACCGGAATACCAAAGTCGGCAATCATATAGTCGAAGAGCTGCGACGCGGTCATCCGGGGATTAAAGACAAACGCCGTCGCAGCGCGCTGCTGATGCAGCGAATCGAGAAGCTTGTTCAGAATGGTGGTCTTGCCGGTTCCCACCTCGCCGGTCAGCAGGATGAAGCCCTTGCGCGCTTCGATCCCGTACGTCAGGCAATCGAGCGCTTCCTGCGTGCGCTTGGTCAGATACAGATAACGGGGGTCGGTGTTGATGTTGAAGGGATTCTCGTTCAGTCCAAAATGCGTCTTATACATGTCAGTAGCCTCAGTCGTGGGGAAGATTTCCCTCGAAACCCAAACCTGCGCATGAGCCTCAGCTCAGCCTGAAATCAAAGTTGGTCGTGGCTTGTGAATCGATCGGGGCCCCGTCGAGTCTCGCTGGTTCGTAGCGCCTCGCAGCCACCGCCTCCATGGCAGCTCGGGCCAGAATGGGAGCGCCCGTCACCGATTTCACGTCATACACCTTTCCTTCCGGACTGATGCGGAACTGCACTTCGACCCTGCCCGAGACAGAGCACTGCTTCGCGACCGCCGGGTACATTGGATCCTTAGGCAGAATCAGCGTGGCAGCCACAACGCTGCCAGTTGCCTCGGGTTCCGGTTCCAAAGGTGCCAAAGAACGAAGCACGCTACGCGGCATCCGCAACAGCGAACGCACGATCGGCCCTTGTTGTGGGGGCTTGGCGCTATCTGCGTCTTGCGACCTCTCAGGCGACAGGGGCGTATCCAGACCGTCTGCCAAATGCGAGCCCGACTTGGGAGATTGCGCGGTCCCCGGGGCAGCTTCTCGCACACTTTTTGATTTTTCGGCGTGCTTACGCGCGTCAAATACCCTGCTCAACCTGGTTGTCTCCTGCGGGCGCCTATTTTCCTGAGTCGGTCACGACACGTTTAGCCTGTCACTCGGCCAAACGTTCAGAATCGAACGTGATCGAATATTAGGCCGCGCGGAAAGGGAGTCAATCGGACAGAACAATTTAAAGGATGTGGAAAATCGTGCCACTGTGGAACGTATCAGTACCACCAGTACCACTCGACGAAAACGAGAAGGCCGGTAACAGTCAAGGTGGTTTTGTTTTTACCTAAAGGGAGTCTTTGC
>CAZRKW010000391.1:0-3175 GCA_964600355.1 uncultured Acidobacteriaceae bacterium | reverse complement strand
GCCATCATCTTCGACCACTCACACTTCGTACACACGGCCAGAACCGGACGCTTACTATAGACGTCACTCAGGAGTTTACAAGCGCGACTCTCACCGGCTTGCGTTGCTCATTAGCCCATTCTCTGAGGCTCTATTCGAGCGACCGGCGACCGACCTCCTGGCTGGCCAAGCCTCGATTTGTCTCCGCGACCGTCGTGCTGGGAACTTGCGAAACTGGATTTCCGCCCTGAACGCTCTCCAGCTGTTCATCCGAGAGCTGGCCGCCCGATGATTCTTTCTCACTGCTGTCCGGTTAAAGATTGAACAGAATCAGTTGGTTAGGGTCCCCGAGTAGATTTGCTTCCAAGTCGAATGTCTGAAGTGCCTGTGAAATGGGCGTTTTCTCGAAAAGGGTGACGCTAAGAATCTGTAGAGTCTGATAGAGACTTGCTTCCAGGCCCAACCGCTTTCGCACGATGGCGACCAGGACATACATCGACACGGCGATCCAGATCTGGGTCTTCACCGCGTTCTCGCTTGTGCCATAGAAAGCCTTAATTCTGAGGTGCTGCTTAATCCATTTGAACGACTGATTTACATACTGCCCATCAACAGCGCCCTGCTGAAGTCACAATCTACTATCGCTTTCATCCTTTGCGTACACACAGCTTGCCGGTGGTCAGGCTGTACGAACTCCATGACGAAGCCTACTATGTCGTGCGGCGCGCCGACGGCAGACCTTTGGCAGTGCCGGTCTGGATGACGCGTCCCGAGGCTGCGTACGCGAATATGGTTTCCGCTGCGCGTCTGCCAGTTCGCGTGCTGCTCGAGTTACGCCGCGTCTTCGTGACTTGCCTCTCCTCGCATGTGCACAATGTGCCCGAGGAGGATCATGATGCCGCAGCCCCGAGCAAGACGCCAACGACAACTATTCAAAGAAGAAGCTCCCGCCGTTCCGGTCGTACGACTCCCCATGAACGTGCAAGAGCAGCTGCGCCAGGCGCTGGTGCAGTGGATGCAGGCGGTGTCCAAGATGATCCAAGAGGAGGACGGCGATGAACAAGATCACCGCTGATCATCTGGCCCGGCGGGCCTGTGTGTACATTCGTCAGTCCACGCCTGATCAAGTGCAGCACAACCTTGAAAGTCAACGCCGCCAATATGGCCTGGTCGATCGTGCGCGAGCGCTGGGTTGGGAAGACATCGATGTAATCGATGACGATCTCGGAATCTCGGGATGCGGAACACGCCGTCCAGGCTTCGAACGCCTATTGCGCGCGCTGTGCGATGGGCAAATCGGCGCCGTGTTCAGCATTGAGGTGTCGCGGCTGGCCCGCAATGGCCGGGACTGGCATACCCTTTTGGAATTCTGCAGTGTCGTCGGTGCGCTGCTGATCGACGCCGAGGCCGTGTATGAGCCCAGATTCACGAACGATCGATTGTTGTTGGGCATGAAGGGTACGATCAGCGAGATGGAGGTTGCGAGTTTCCGAGAGCGTGCGCACGCGGCACTGCTACAGAAGGCGCAGCGGGGCGCCTTGGTTCGACGAGCTGCCATTGGGTACGTCAAAGGACCGGACGATCGGATCGAGAAAGATCCCGATGCCAGGGTCAGGTCCACCATCGATTTGATCTTTCGCAAATTTACGGAGTTGGGCAGCGTACGGCAGATTTATTTCTGGCTTGATCAGCAGCAGATCCAATTGCCAGTCGTTCGCGGGGCAAAGGATGCACGCGAGATCGTCTGGCAACCCGCTCGGTATCACGCCGTGCTCAGTGTACTGAAGAATCCGGTCTACGCTGGGGCATACGCGTATGGGCGCAGCAAGGCGATAGTGCGGCTAGAGGACGGGCAGAAGCGGGTCCGTCGACAGAAGCAGCGCCGTCGCGAAGACTGGGCGGTGTTGATCATGGATCATCACGAGAGTTACATTGACTGGGATGTTTATCAGAGCAACCAGACGATGATTGCCCACAACGAAAATGCGAGAGGTGGTGCGGTGCGTGGACCCGTCAAACATGGCGAGGCCCTGCTCGCCGGGCTGCTGCGCTGTGGTCATTGTGGCGCCAAGTTGCTGGCGCAATATCCCCGTCCACGTGTGATTCGATATCAGTGCTCTGGGTACGCTCTCAATCGAGATCACGCGTGTTGCGTAATGTTCGGCGGGCTCCGTGCAGATCGCTTCGTTTCGGAGCAACTGCTGCGATGTCTGACGCCGTTCGGTATCGAAGCGGCCATTGAGGCGATCGAGACCATGGAGGGCGCCAGCGACGAGCGGATTCAGCAGAAGGCTTTGGCACTAGAGCAGGCGCGCTACGAAGTGACACGCGCACGGCGCCAATATGATGGGGTAGATCCGGCGAATCGGCTCGTGGCCGCAGAACTCGAACGCCGTTGGAACCAAGCGCTGACCACCGAGGCGGACCTCGAAGCGGCGCTCGCGACATTGCAACAAGGCCGCGAGCGCCCACTCAGCGACGTGCAGAAGCGGGAACTGTTGGCCCTTGCAAGGGATCTCCCCAGACTTTGGGATGATCCGCAAAGTTCGCCGGAACACAAGAAACGGCTCCTTCGTATCGCGCTGAAAGAGATCATTGCTACGTCTGAGGGCGAGACCATACGCCTCGTGTTGCATTGGCAAGGCGGAGATCACACGCAGATAGAGTTTCAGAAGATCCGCACTGGTCGGCATCGCAATGTCACCGACGATGATCTCGTGGAAATTATTCGCGCACTGGCGCGGATCGAACCAGATGCGCGGATCGCCGCAATTCTGAATCGGAATCAACGCCGCACAGCACATGGGCAGATCTGGACGGCGAGGCATATTTGCTCGCTGCGCAACCGCCATGGAATTGCGGTCTACCGTGAGGGAGAACGATACGGGCGCGACGAGATGTCCGTCAGTGAAGCCGCCGCCGTCCTTAGCGTCACGCCGACCACTGTTTTGCGGTTGATTCGGCTGAACCAATTGCCGGCGACGCAGGCCTGTACGGGCGCACCCTGGACTTTGCGCAGACGGGACGTTGAGCAATGCGTTGCCGGCCGGAACCGTTCAGCGTGCCCACCAACGGTCGACTCAGCGCAATTGGCTCTTGAAATTCCATAGCATCCGAAGGAGTGCACCATGTCGAGCTCTCGAAAAATAACTCCACGGCCCATCTCGACTTGTAGATTTTAGCGATCACATGGGCA
>CAZRKW010000390.1:0-3189 GCA_964600355.1 uncultured Acidobacteriaceae bacterium | reverse complement strand
ATGAGATCTTCGGAGGCTGCGTAGGAAGCAATCAACTGGCGGAATAGCTGGATTTTGGCGAGATGCTCCGGCGTGCAGACGGACGTCAGCAAGCGGCTCAGGCTGTCGAGTATGGAGATCGGCGGGTAATGATTCTGCGAAGTGAGGCGGCGGTCGAGAACGATATGGCCGTCGAGGAGCGCGCGGACCGCATCGACGAGGGGATCCTGCTGGTCGTCGCCTTCCATCAAGAGGCTGTAAAACGCGGTGATGCTGCCGGCGCCGAAGTGGCCGGTACGTTCGACGAGCTGCGCAAGAATGGCGAATACCGACGGAGTATAGCCCTTCGCGGTGGGAGGCTCACCGGCGGCCAAGCCGATTTCGCGCTGGGCCATGGCGAATCGCGTGAGCGAATCGATGACGAGCAGCACATGGCGATTGAGCGAGCAGAAATATTCCGCGATGGTGGTGGCGACCAGAGCGGCGCGCAGCCGCAGCAAGGGAGACTGGTCGGAGGTGGCGACGACGGTGACCGAGCGCTTGAGTCCTTCTTCGCCGAGAGAATCCTCGAGGAACTCGCGGACTTCGCGGCCGCGTTCGCCGACCAGCGCGAGCACCGTCAAATCGGCCTGTGTGCCGCGGGCCATCATTCCGACCAGGGTGCTCTTGCCGACGCCGCTGCCTCCAAAGATTCCCACGCGCTGGCCGCGGCCGCACGTGAGCATGCCATCGATGGCGCGGATACCGCAGCCGAGCGGTTCGCGGATCGGCGTGCGGTCGAGAGGCTGAGGAGGAGACGCGTATAGCGGGCGGTACACGGAGGCGCGGTACGCGCCATGCGAATCGAGCGGCTCACCGGTGGCGTCGATGACGCGACCGAGCAATCCCTCTCCGACCGCGAGCAGGGGCTGCATTCCATAGGCAATCACGTGGTCGCCGTAACGGATGCCGCTTAGCCGGCCCAGAGGCATGGAAAGGACCGTCCTGCCGCGGAAACCTACCACTTCCGCCGGGTACGAGGCGCCGTCGCCCGTGACAATTTCGCAGCTTTCACCCACGGAGCAGAACGGGCCCTCGGATTCGATCAGGAATCCGACGGACTTGGTGACGCGGCCGGTAGAGCGCCAGGTGGAAATTTGATCGAGGCGCTGGAAAAATGGCGCGAGCAGCGGGACATCTCCGGCGGCGCTTTTGTCATTCTTGGTGGTTTCGCTCATCCCGCTCACTTGGCGCCCGGGCGCTGCGCCAGCAGATCGAACAGGCCTTGCTCGATTTCCTTGAGTTGCGTTTCGAGGCTGAGGTCGGTGATTCCGAGCTCGGTTTCCAAAGCGCACTGATCGCGCTCGAGCGCCGCATCTCCGGAGAGTTCCGGCTTCACCGGCATGTCGCCGTGCTGCGCGAAGTATTCCTGCCAGATCGCAATCTGCGAGGGATGCACGCGAAGGCGGACGTTCTGCGTGAGAGCCAGCTTTTCGAGCGCGACCCGGACCAGGCCTGACAGGAGAAGTGGGTCGACTTGCGATTCCCGCCTCAGTATTTTGCGGACGATGGCAAGAGCGAGCGCGACGACTTCGGCTTCCACGCGGTGGAAATAGGACTCGCGCTCCCGAACGAAGGCTTCGAGCGCGGCCGCGATGGCATCGCGCTGCCGGCCGGCTGCGGCTTCCATGTCGGCTCGCTCGCGGGCGACTCCTTCGCGGAAGCCCTGCTCCCACGCTTGTTTTTCGCGGGCGTGGAATTCCTCTTCACGCCGGCCGGAATCCCCGGCGCCGCTTGCCCGCGATGGCCCGGCTTCATGCAACGCCGCTAAATGCGCGGCTTCGTTTTCGTTTGCGGCAGTCCAACCGGGAGCCGGTTGATACACGAATGGCGAAACGGGCACGGCGCTATTCCCCCACCCCGCGTTTCGTGGCGAGGCGCTTCCTGGTTGGACGATGTGAGGCTCGGGGCTTCATGGCTAGACGATGTACGCCTCCTGCTGATCGTTGTTCAGGACGAGCTTTCCCTGCGCTTCCAGGTTGCGCGCGGCCTGCACGATTTCCTGCTGCGCCTGCGTGACGGCTTGCGCGCGGACCGGGCCCAGCGATTCCATATCTTCTTTGAGCATGTCGACGGCGCGCGACGACATGGTCTTGAAAATGTGGTTCTTCAAATCTTCCGGCGCCCCCTTCAGGGCCGTGGCGAGCGCTTTCTTGTCTACGCTCGAAAGCAAATCGCGGATGCCGGATTCCGGCACGCCGAGCAGGTCTTCGAAAGTGAACATGCGGTTGCGGATATTGAGCGCGAGGCGGGCATCCTCCGCCTCGACAGTTTCCAGGATGGCCTTGCTCACGTCCGGCTCGATGCGGTTCAAAAGCTCCGCGGCGGTTTTCACTCCGCCGTAGGATCGCCGCACCTGGTCGCCGAGGCTTTGCACCTTCCGGTGCAGCACGAGCGAGATTTTCTCCGCCATTTCAGGCGAGAACTGCTGCATCTCGGCGAGGCGTTTCACGGTCTGCCCGCGAAGTTTCTCGGGCAGCAGCACCAGGAGCGACCCGGCAGCCTTCACTCCCAGGTGCGCGAGCACCATCGCGATCGTCTGGGGATGCTCCGACTGAACGAATTTCACGAGCTGCTGCGGATCGGCCTTTTGCAGCGCGTCGAAATTTTTCCCGGTCTCCTGGCGGGCCCGCATCACCTGATCCAGAAGAATCTTTGCCGCCGGTTCGCCGAAAGCTTTGGACAGCATTTTGGCGGCAACCTCGGGGCCGCCGGCCGCGAGCGATTGCTGCGTCATATAGAGGCGGTGATATTCCCGCAGGATGTCGTCGGCCAGCTTGGGGGGAACATTCTCGAGATTCGCGATCTGCTCGGTGAGCTGCTGAAGCTCGGAATCGTTCAGGTGCTTGTAGATTTCCGTCGCCGCATCGTCGCCGAGCAGGATCAAAAGTATCGCGGCTTTCTGCAGGCCGGTTGGGGCGTCCGCGGCTGGCATCAGCTTTCCTTCTCGTTGATCCAGTGGCGAACCAACTGGCTGGCCGCCCCTGGCTCGCTTTTTACCTTCTCGACGAGGTGGCGCTTCATCTTGACGACACGCTCCACCTCGGAATTCGTTTCGTTCAGTTCGCGCTCGAGGTCAATGTCGCTTACCGGAGCGCTAGGTTGCCCCAACGCAGCACCCGGCGAACCCGCCGAACCCGGCGAACCCGGGGAAACCGTCTCCCGCCGGCA
>CAZRKW010000389.1:0-3201 GCA_964600355.1 uncultured Acidobacteriaceae bacterium | reverse complement strand
TTCCAGCTTTAGCAATGGCGTTTATTTGAGGTGGAACATCAGCGGGAGCGTCAAGATCAATGTGATGGAAACGGCCGGCGGCAGCGCTGTGCTGAGCGGCGCGTTTTGGGGCAACGGTACTTTGATCAGCGTGAGTGTAAATCCGCCGTCTGTGATTTTAGCTGCGGGCCAGACGGAACAATTTACCGCCACGGTGCTGGGAACCACGAATCAAGGGGTGAATTGGTCAACCAGTTCGACCTCCGGTGTGGTGTTGACCACGGGATTGTTCGCCGCTCCCGCGACGATCGCGAGCAACCAGACTGTTACAGTCACGGCGCAAAGCGTGGCCGATCCAACGAAGATGGGTAACGCGACGATCACCCTCACCACAGGCGCGACTGCCAACTTTATGGGCACCGACACCACCACGCAAGGAAATTGGCGCGGAGTGTATGGGGGCGACGGTTACACGATTGCCGACGATTCTCAAAGCATCCCTGTTTACGCGGCGTACGCGGCAACCGTTCCTTTCGATCAGGTTTGGGCCAGCAGCACAACCGATCCGCGGGCACTGGAATCGGGCAGCGGGACGGGGCGGATTGCATCGTCGTGGTGGATGTACAACAACCACGAGACCGTCTTCTTCGATATCAATTTCACCGATGGAAACCCCCACGAACTCGCGCTCTATGCCCTCGATTGGGACAGCCAGGGAAGGGTCGAAACGATCCAAGTCATCGACGCCAATACCAGCGCGGTGCTCAGCACGCAGGTTCTTTCGAATTTTACGAATGGAATTTGGCTGGTTTGGAAAGCATACGGGCACATTCAAATCATCATGTCGGAGGATGGCGGCAACGAAGGAGTGGTCAGCGGAATATTCTTTGGGGGCGCCCAGCCTGCCATCACCGTCGGCGTGACTCCGCAAAATGTCAATCTGACGTCCGGCGAAACCAAGCAATTCACGGCGACCGTCGGAGGCACTTCGAATCAGAACGTCAGCTGGTCGATCAGCCCGGCAGGCGTTGGAAGCATTTCCGGAACCGGCCTTTACACACCTCCCGCGCAGATTGCCACGGCGCAAACAGTGACAGTCACGGCAACCAGCGCGCAAGACGGTGTGACCGCCAGTACATCGACAATCAATTTATCCACGCCGATCGCGGCCAGCTTCGTGGGGTTCGACACTACGACGCAAGGGAATTGGTACGGGGCCTATGGAGCGGACGGTTTCTCGATCGCCAATTATCTGGAGAACATTCCGGCCTACGCAACGTTCGCCGCACTGAACCAGGCTGCGTTTACCTGGACTATGAGCACGGGCGATCCCCGCGCGCTGCAAACAGGAAGCGGTTCCACGCGCATCGCGGCTGCCTGGTTCAACGCGTCCACGTTCAGTTTCGATGTCAACCTCACGGACGGCAATTCCCATCGTGTGTCACTCTATGCGCTCGATTGGGATAGCTATGCGGGTGTGCGGGCGGAGACCGTGAAGGTTGTCGATGCCACATCGGGGACTGTGCTCGACACTCGGAGCGCGACGAACTTCATAAACGGCACTTATCTTATCTGGAACATCTCCGGTCACGTAACCATCACGGTGACGATGACAGCCGGGGGGAACGGCGTGATCAGCGGAGTGTTTTTCGATCCGGTGAAGGTCGCCGCCCCTCAGGTCAGCGTTAGCCCGCTAAGCATCAGCCTGACGTCGGGCCAAACGCAGCAGTTTACGGCCCAGGTGATCGGGCTTTCGAATAAGAATGTCACGTGGGCTGTGAGCAATCCCAATAATCCGGCATCGGGAAGCATATCTGCATTGGGCTTATATACGGCTCCAGCCACGATCGCGGTCTCACAGGCTGTGACGATTACGGCGACAGGTTCCAACGGCACCACGTCGGGTACCGCCACGGTGAATCTGGTTGCCGGGGCAGTGGGAACCACAAAATTCGTAGGAATGGACACGACTACGCAGGGAACGTGGAAGGGCACCTACGGGGGAGATGGCTGGGCGATCGCCAACGATTCGCAGAGTATTCCTTCCTACGCCACGTTTGCCGTGCAGAATCAGCTGAACTATACCTGGGCGTCGCCCTCGGCGGACCCGCGGGCGCTGCAATCCGGTGTCAATTCCACCCGGATTGCCGCGACCTGGTACAACGCGCCGAGTTTCAATTTCGATGTGAACATCACCGACGGCAATACGCACCAGGTTGCGGTGTATGCGCTGGATTGGGACAACTACGGCGGCGGAAGAGCGGAATCGATACAAATTGCCGATGCCAACACCGGCACGATACTGGATAGCCGCAACATTGCAAGCTTTACGAATGGTATCTATGTGATCTGGAACATTTCCGGACACGTAAAGATCAACGTTATTCTGACGGGCGGCGGGAACGCCGTCGCCAGCGGAATATTCTGGGGCAGTGCGCCAGTCCAGACTACGCCGACGATCAGCTGGGGCGCGCCATCGGCAATCACCTACGGGACGGCGTTGAGCGCGACGCAGCTGGATGCGGTAGCAATGTCCGGTGGAACGGCGGTGGCCGGAACTTACTCCTACAACCCAGCCGCCGGGGCGATCCTGGGAGCGGGAAGCCAAACATTGTCGGTTACGTTTACGCCTACGAACACGACGCTCTACACGAGCGCGAGCGGCACCGTGGCGCTGACCGTGAATCAGGCCACGCCCGTGATTACCTGGGCGAATCCCTCCGCGATTACAGCAGGGACTCCGCTGAGCGGCACGCAATTGAACGCGACCGCCAACGCGCCGGGAACGTTTATATACACGCCGGGAGCGGGCACGATTCTGGGAGCCGGCAGCCAGCCGCTCTCGGTCGCCTTTACGCCAAGCGATACCACCGATTACAAGACGGCAACCGGAAGCGCGACGATCCAGGTCACGAATCAAAGCATTCCGCAGATCACCTGGGCGACGCCCGCGGCAATTACTTACGGGACGGCACTGAGCGTCACGCAGCTGGATGCGGCCGCGAGCTTCAACGGGTCGACGGTGAGCGGGACGTTCGCTTATACGCCGGCTTTAGGAGTTGTTCCAGGCGCGGGCAGCCAGACGCTGTCTGTAACATTTACGCCAAGCAACACGGCTCTTTATACAAGCGCGGGCGCAACGGTTACGCTTTTGGTAAACCAAGCTACGCCGGTTATCACCTGGGCCACGCCGGCGCCGATCACCAGCGGAACGCCGCTGAG
>CAZRKW010000388.1:0-3206 GCA_964600355.1 uncultured Acidobacteriaceae bacterium | reverse complement strand
GCCGCAGCCATCGGCCGAAGACTCCTTTTTGGATTTGCTCGTCGAGACCCTGCAAGGGCTGGACGATTTTGTCCGCGGGCAATTTCTGCGGCAGTTCTTCCGCACCACTGCACAAATAGACCTCTCCGAAAGCAAGAGCAACGAATACTGGGAACAGATCCTTCAGCGCCGCCGGGAACTCAACGAAAGCCTCGGGAAGCGCGTTTCGCTGAAGACTGCGATGGTGGATGTGCTTTCGTCGATGAATTTCCTGCGCGTCCCGATCCTGATGGAGTACGACGAGTTCAAGAAACTCCAGATTAACGCAGCCACCGACGCGCTCACCGGCCTCTACAATCGCCGCCTCTTCGACGAGTATTCCGATAAGGAACTGAATCGCGCCAAACGTTACAGCCACAGCCTCGCGCTGGTCATCCTCGACTTGCGCAAACTGAAGGACGTGAACGATCGGCACGGGCACCTGCAAGGCGACCAGGTGATCCAACTCGCCGCCAGCACGTTGCGCAAGACCCTGCGCGCTTCCGACTTCGCGTTTCGCATAGGTGGCGACGAATTTTCGCTGCTATTGCCCCAAACCGATCCTGAACAAGCTGTCACCCTCTGCCGCCGCGTGCGCGCGCAATATGAGGCCGAGGTGCAACCTTTAAAAGTTGGCACGGGCGTGACGCTCGATTTTGGCATTGCCGTCTATCCGCAGGATGGCGACCAAAAAAGCGAATTGATGGGCCTTGCCGACAAACGCCTCTACGAGCTGAAGCACGACGGCGCAGCCTCTGCGCGAGTCATTCAACTGGAGAAGCCCGCGCAGCGCGAAGCTCCTGCCGCGCCTCCTTCTCCGGCGCCAGTGCCGGCCCCCGCGCCAAGAGTATCTCCGTCCGGTGCCGCCGCAAACGCAGCTCCGCGATCCCAGCCCCATTCGGACCAGCGCAAGTGGGAACGCGTGTCTCTGGTCGGGACAAAGGCTCACGCGGTGCTCTCTGACCTCGGCCAGAAGACCGCAAAAGTTCTGGACCTCAGTTATGGCGGAGTGGCGCTGCTGCTCGAAAAATCAGAAGATGTCCCGGATCAATTCAACGCCGTATTGCACGTGCCTATCCTGCCGCCCGTGCGCGTGATTTTGCGCAAGACCTACGCCCAGCAACTCGAAGACGGCCGCATTCGACTTGGCTGTTCCTTCGTTTCTTAGCTCACCCCGACAATCGACAGAACTTCTGCTGCTCTTCAATCCGCAGTGAGGGATTTGGATTGTCGATTTAGCTAACATAAAACAGCCTCCCAAGCACAGCTGCCCGGATGGCACGGCTAAAGTGTGATTATCGGTAACACTGGTCCCCAAAATGTGAAAAACAAGTTCCTCGGGGCGTCTACGGAAGAGCCTAACACTACTATTTTCAGCAAATAACGCCCGGTCTCTAACATGCACTCCTCTTGAACTGCAGCGGGTGCCCCGGCCCTGCAAGAGGACTACATGATCCTGAAGATCTCGATCGCCGTCGGAGTCGCTTTGGTGGTTCTGGTTTGCGTTCCGTCGCTCATCGCCACTTGTTCGTTGCTGCTGAAGAGTCTCGGCGCCCTCGGCGAAAAGCGCCAGCGAAGGGCGCTGTACTATCGCCGCTAGCACACCCCCAGCTCAAGAAACCCGAGCGCGAAATTCTCACGGGCCCTCTCATCTAGTCCTGGTCAGTTTCCGGAATCCGACTATACGTCCAAGTGGATTGAGAACTAGTGCAACTGCGTCGCGGCACAAACTTCGCGCACGGCATTTACAATCGCGTCCGGGCGTTCGAAAGGAATCATGTGGTCACTGTCAGGCACCGTGATTCGTTTACCGCGGCTCGAAAGGCGAACAAGCTGTAACTGCAGATCGTTCACCCAGACATCACGAAGGTCTTCGAGTTCCTTCCCTTTCACAGGCATACCAAGAACACTCTTTCCAGCAGTCAATACGATGAGGGGCTTATCGCCGAGCGTACCCGAAGCCTTCACTTGTGCACCGCTTTCTTCCAGGGCACCAGCCTCTCGCGTCACCGTATCAATAAATTTCGGCTGTATATTTAAATAGGCATATTCCCGGGAACCGTAGGATGCGCTGAGATTCTCTATCTGTTTTCTCGACCGGAAACGTGCAATACCGAGCCAATAGAGCAGAGGGGCGATTCGATCCTGCCGTTCACGCTGCTTCTGTGCATTGTCAGACATTCTTTTGATACCCGGCGGCAGGCGATCTAACAAATCGGGGTGCGTTGACTCCGGGAGTACCATTCCGGCGACTTCGTTCGGGTAGAGTCCATTATAAACTCGAATGTCGAGTCCGCCGAAGGAATGCCCGACCATTACATACGGTGGCTTCTCGCCTGCATTCTGCAGGAGCATGTGAAGTTCTCGAGCAATTTGGACGCTGGTTCGCGGAAGTGGGCTGTAATCGCTCCACATATAACCCGCACGGTCATACGAACAGACACGCGTAAAGCTCGCAATCCCGGGCTGCACCCGGCTCCACGTAAAGGAGGGTGATGCGAGGCCTCCCTCCAAAACCACCGTCGGACTTCCTTGGCCCGTGCAATTAAGATTGAGCTTGTAGCCGCCTATGTCGACCGACTTTCCTTGCTGGGGGAATCGTCGGGCATCAGCCCTCGTCGCGACAGCCTGATAGGAAGCTCCTGTAATCACGAGCAGGACTACGAGCCCTACTATCATCAATCCGATGGGGCGAAGACACGTCAGTAGGGTTCTTCGCTTGGGTTGCGGTAATGCTGGTAGTGAATTACCCAATGCCCGAGCCTCTCTAAAACCGCATGCGAGCTTAGCTGGAGCCGTCCTCTTTTAGACCCCATTTCGGGGGGCTTCTGCGGGACGATCGATCGCGTCGCGAGCTTCTTGCAAGGCGTATTCTTTGGCTAGGTCCATCGTCGGAAACTCTTTGTCTCCGTGATGTATCGTTCGAGTTCGTCCCGGGTGTTTTATTAAAGTGTAGTCGCACTTCCACAAGTCGTGCGCCTGCTGATGAAGTTCCATTTCGATCTCTATGCCTTTGTACACAGATTGAATCATTACCAAGTTGTACTCGCTAAAGCCCCTTGCGTCCAGAACGATCAAACTCAAAACTCCAGGGCCGGAGTAACGCGAAAACCGGAGAACGACCCGCTACCCTAGTCCTGCCCGAATGGCAAAATTTCCGTCTACGGGGTACTATCAGGTTTTAGGCC
>CAZRKW010000387.1:0-3223 GCA_964600355.1 uncultured Acidobacteriaceae bacterium | reverse complement strand
CGCGCCTCGATGGCATCGAGGAGGCCGTGGGTTCGAATCCCATCGGCTCCACCAATTTCCAGACTTCCCGCCGATTCTGCTGCCTTGCTCACGAACCATCCCTCGATTTGTGCCCCGACAACCCAAGTCCGCGGAAACATAGCTTCGGCTCCCGATAATCCGGCATGACCTGTCCGCGGCAAATGCGTTGTATCGGCAGACCGGAGAAGCGTAGGATACGCGAGCTGAAAGTTACGATCGGCGGTCCGGTCCGACGGACTGTCCGGGACGAGCGCGGAATCCTTGCGATTCCGATTTACCGTTCTGTGGCGCAGGCGGGCCCCATCTCAAACGCACCGGAGGAGGATTCGTATGGCTAAATATCTATGGCAGGTTTCTTACACGGCTGAGGGCGCCAGAGGACTGTTGAAAGATGGGGGATCGAAGCGCCGCAAGAGGACCGAGGACATACTGAAAGCCGCGGGAGGACGACTCGAAGCGTTCTACTTCGCATTCGGCGAACACGACGCTTACATGATTGCGGACATTCCCGATACTTCCAGCGTGGCTGCGATCTGCTTGGCGGTCAACGCGAGTGGCGCCGCCATGCTGACGACGACCGTTCTGCTGACTGCCGAGGAACTCGATAAAGCGGCGGAAGCGAGCTTCACCTACACGCCGCCTGGCCGGTAGCGCCTCGATATGGATTTGCTCTGTGACCGGCCGTCTCATGAAACGGAACTGGCGGCCGGCGCCGGACCTCCCCGCCTGGATTTTGCCTCCAGTACAGCGCGCGCTTCTGCGCACGCTACATCAAACGCTGGTCGAGTTTCGTAGACTGTCCTTCGTGTCGCCCAGATGTCTCGTTAACATGGCATTCACATTTCGAACCTAGACTTGTCGGTCTTGTTCGACGGCAGCCGATTCGACGACGTGGTGCGACGTCTGAGCGCCTCCCGCCATTTGGAGCGCGGTCCGTCTGAACTGCATGCCTTTTTCTACCTGGTAGCGCGACCGTGCATCGGGGCTTGAAAAATTGAATTGTGCATGGGTCGTACATAATTTGCGAGTGGAGGACCCAATTCCATATAATCTCGGCTCGAATCGACCAGCTGGAATCTTACTGGGGAGAGGTTCTTATCCGCGATGAGATGGCCATCCCTACTTCTTTTCGGGATCCTCGCGGCTGGCTCCTTGTCTGCCCATGACGCTCCACAGGGCGATTCTTCCCTGCAAACGGTTCACGTCGGCGGCGACATCAAGCCGCCGCTGAAGACCAAGAATGTGCCGCCAGTCTATCCTTCATTTGCCGCGCAAGCCCATATTCAGGGCGTGGTGATTCTCGAAGCGACGATCGGCACTAACGGAAAAGTGAAGGACATCAAGGTTCTTCGTTCCATTAAGGAACTCGACGACGCGGCGATCAAGGCCGTGCGTGCATGGGAATACAAGCCGACTCTGGTCAACGGGCAGGCCGTTCAGGTGATTCTGACGATTCCCGTCAATTTCAACCTGGACAACTAGCTTCGCGGCGGGTTGGTCTTTGGAGAGCAGGGCTGTTCCGCGTGCTTACATGTGGTGTCAGTAATCGGAGAGAATGAAATGCTGAATAAGCTCACCATCAAGGCTCGCTTGGTTTTTCTGATCGGGCTGATGAGCCTCGTGGGGCTCGCCGTGGGTGTGGTCGGTCTGATCCAATCTTCGAGCGGCGAGCGCGCCTTCGACCGGATTTTCACGGATCGCGTGCTCTCGATCGGCTACCTCAAGAACGTCGAACTCGCCTACACGGTGCAGATCATCGGCGCAGCCAACAAATATTCGGACGGCGTGTTGAGCGCTCAGGACGCGCTGGATGCGGTGAAGACGGCAACCAGCCAGATCGAGAAGACGTGGCCGCGTTTTGTGAGCCTTCAGCGAGGGGACGCCGACAAGCAGATGGCGGGCGAAACCGAAACGTTGATGAAGGGCGCGGACGCGGAAGTGGCCACTCTGACGGGGATGCTCCAGCGCGGCGACAAGGCGGGCATCCGGAAGTTCATCGCCAGCAATTGGTATGCGGTGTCCGATCCCTTGAGCGACCAGCTCAACCTGCTCTACCAGACGCTGCAGAGCGAGGCGCGGAACGATTTTCAGGATCTGACGTCGAGCTATGGACGAGGGCGAACCATCCAGCTGGCGATTCTCATCATAGGCCTGGCCGCTTCTATTTTCATCGGATGGACTGTTTTGCGCACCGTCACGCATTCACTGGGCAATGTGCGCCGGCAGCTCCATGAAATTGCCGAAGGCGAGGGGGATTTGACCAAGCGGTTGGCCACCAGCGACGACGAGGTTGGAATGATTGCCGCCGAAGTGAATGCGCTGATGGAAAAGCTGCTGCTTTTGATCAAGCGCGTGCAGGAATCCGGAATCCAGGTGACGTCTTCCGCCACGCAGCTCACCGCTTCTTCGAAGGAACTTGAAGCGACGCTTACGCAGCAGGTGGCTTCCACTAACGAGGTTGTTTCGTCCGCGAAGGAAATTGCCGCCACCACCCAAACGCTCGTCGGCACCATGGCGGACGTATCGGTTCTGTCCCAACAGGCGGCCACATCGGCTGGAAGCGGCCAAACAGGCCTGCAGAGGATGGGCACGACGATGGAGAAGATGGCTACGGCATCGACGGCCATCGCCGAAAAGCTTGCAGACATCAATGCGAAGGTCACCAACATCACGAGCGTGGTGACGACCATCAATAAGGTGGCCGACCAGACGAACCTTTTGTCGCTCAACGCCGCCATCGAGGCCGCGAAGGCGGGAGAGTTCGGCCAGGGCTTCGCGGTGGTGGCCCGGGAAATCCGGCGGCTTGCGGATCAAACGGCCATCGCGACACTCGACATCGAGCAGATGGTCAAGGAAATGCAGTCCTCCGTTTCGTCGGGAGTGATGGGGATGGAAAAGTTCGCCCAGGAAGTGCAGAGCGCCGTGCGCGAGGTGAACGACATCAGCGGACAGATTGCGCGCATCATCGAACAGGTGCAGGGGCTTGGGCCGCGTTTTGAATCAGTGAACGAGGGCATGGAGTCGCAGTCGGTGGGCGCGCGCCAGATCACCGAGGCGATGATCCAGCTGAGCGAGGCCACGCGCAACACGGCGGAAACGCAGCGGGATGCTGTCCGCGCGATCGAGTTGCTCGACCAGGCCGCGCGCGTGCTGCACCGGGAAGTCTCCAGGTTCAATGTGAATACCCCGACCTCGTCGTCTT
>CAZRKW010000386.1:0-3227 GCA_964600355.1 uncultured Acidobacteriaceae bacterium | reverse complement strand
CCGCGTGATCGTGCTGGCGGAACTCTCCGAACGCGCCGAGGAGATCGATGTGCCGCGCACCAAGGCCGCGCTCGAACGAGCCAAAGCGGAAGTGGCCAAGACGGACGCGCGCGATGCGGACTGGGACCGCGCCAGTTTCGCCCTCAAACGCGCCATAGTTCGCTTGCAGGCCGCTTCCAAGACGGGCGCCCCGGACGCGCACGAGTAGCGCCGCGGCCTCAAAGGCGTCTTTCGAGCAGGGTTCCTGCCGAATCGAGCCGCACGCCGCAAGCATCGAATGAAGCGCTTTCCAGAACCGGGCTAGCCATGGACGAAATCACCATTTACGGGACGCAATGGTGTGGGGATTGCCGCCGCGCCAAGCAGTTCCTGCGTGAGCGGAAAGTCCCCTTCAAAGAAGTGAATATCGACGAAGTCCCCGAAGCGGAAGCACTGGTGATTCGCGTTAACAATGGCCTGCGCAAAATACCTACGATTGAAGTGGCGGGCCGCTACTTTGCCTCCAGCCCCTTTGATCCTTACCAGCTGTCGGACGAGCTGAAAATCCCGCTCAATCCCACTCCCGCAAGCTAGAACCCGCTTCCAGCAGAACCCTAAGCTAGTCCCGCGCCCCGCGTCATTACCGCCGCAACCCGCAAGTCCGGCGTCAGCGCCACGATATCGGCGTCAGCCCCCGGAGCAATCACACCCTTCTTCCCGGCAAGCCCCAGGCGTCTGGCGGGCAGCACCGTGGCCATTCGCACAGCCTCGGGCAGCGGCACTCCGTATGCCACCGCATTCCTGATCGCTCGATCGAGAGTCAGCGTGCTGCCGGCAAGCTTTCCTTCCGCATTGCGAGCCACGCCGCCGCGAACGTTCACTTCGAAATTTCCCAGGCGATAGGAGCCGTCGGGCATGCCGGTCGCGGCGATTCCGTCGCTCACGAGCACCACCGCATCAAAGCCCTTCGCGCCAATCAGCACCTGGATGGCTGCTACCGCCACGTGGACGCCGTCGGCGATGATTTCCGCGGTCACTTCCGGATCGGTCATGATCGCGCCCAGTATGCCGGGATCCCGATGCGTGAACGGACGCATCGCGTTGTAGGTATGCACCGCGTGCCGCGCGCCTGCCTGGATGGCGGCTCTCGCTTGATCGTAATCCGCGTCCGTGTGCCCCATGCCCACCACCAGGCCTGCGGCAACCGCAAATTCGATCACTTCAAGGGCCCCGGGAAGCTCCGGAGCAAGCGTCAGAATCTTCACGAGGCCGTCCGAGGCCGCGACGAATTTCTGGAGGATTTCGATCGAAGGTGGCAGGATCGCCGCAGACGGATGCACCCCGCGTCTCGCGGAGCTGATGAAAGGTCCTTCGAGATGAACCCCAAGTATCTCGGCGGTAAGACGGCTGGTCGCTTCCCCCTCGCGGCTTCGGATATAGCGCCCGATTTCTTCCAGGCTTTCGCAGGTGCCCTCCACTGGCGCGGTCACTGTAGTGGCGAGCATGGAAGTGGTGCCGTGGCGCGCCACGGTGGAGGCAATCCGGTCGAGCGAGCGCGCGTCGGCTTCCATCACGTCGTGCCCGCCGGCGCCGTGGATGTGCAGGTCCACGAATCCCGGCACAACGGTCATGCCGGTTGCCACGAAGTCGGTAGCGCCGGCAGGCACGCGAATCTCGTCGCGATGGCCGACGCCGGTGATCTGGCTGCCCTCGACGATAATCACGCCGTCGCTGATGTCTTCCTGGGGCGTGAGAATGCGGCTGGCATAAATGGCGGTCGTTGTCATGAGCGCGAAGTTCGGTCAGGAAATGCTACTGAATCCCGGCGCCAAAGCCCAGCCAAGACCTTGCATCCTGTAGCTTCTTCGTTACAATCGAAGTTCACGAATTCAGGGGAGGAAATGGATGTCCTACGATAAGCGCTATGTAGCCCAGAAGCGGCAGCGCCGCCGCCGCAAGACTGCCAAGGGCAAAGTGAAGCTTTACGAGCAGGGAAAGATTCCGCACGACAAACTGCCCTCTCTCGCCAAGAAGTTTCTTTCCCGCAAAATGCGCGCTCTCAAACGGGCGGTATAGCTTCCGCAGAAACAAAACGGGCGCCTCGATCTCTCGAGACGCCCGCTCTGCACAGCCGTTTCTTCAAACAGGTGAAGCTTTAGTTGCCGGAGGTCTGCGCGTGCGCCGACGCTACTTTCGGCACGCTCAGGTATCCCGCGATTTTATCCTTGCTCACCTGGTTCACCGTGAACTCCATCGGCGCCCGCGTGCCGTGCGTGAAGAAGTAGATCGGCTCGTTCACCGACCGGTTCTTCTTGTCGTAGCGCGCGTCATCCACGTAGAGAGACACGGTGTACATGTTCTTCTTCTGGTTCACGTTCTTGAGTTCCACCATCAGGTCGCCGACCTTCTCGCGCTGGTTCTTCTTGTCGATCGTGAATTCGTAGTAGTCGCGTTCTCCCAAGCGGCGAAGCTCTTCGATTTCGTCGTGGTTCTTGGCGACCAGCGTGCCGAATTCTCCGCGCGCCATGGTCAGATTGTTCTTGGTGGTTTCCAAGTCGGACCGCACGCCGTTCACGTCGGTTCCGATCTTGTTCACGTCGTCGACGCTCGCCTTGGTCGCGAGTTGGCCGGCCACGTTATTCTGCAGATCGGCCAGTTGCTTCGTCTCGTCGTCGCGGATCTTCTTGGCTTGGAAGCGGGCCCGGTTGAGCTCTTCTTGCGTGAGCTTCATCTTGTCGGTTACCAAGCTGAGCTCGCCCTGCAATTGTGCGTTGGAGTCTTCGGCTTTCGCGAGACGCTGGCCCAGCACGTCGTCGCTCTGCTTGAATTGAGTGAACTGTTGCGTCTGGGCAGAGAGATTCTGCTCAAGGGCTTTCGAACGATTCGAGGCAGACCAGCCCACGCCCAGACCGACCAATGAAATGATGGCCAGCGCTACAACGGCAATCCCAATCCACCGCGGCGCGGCCGCATCTTGAACAACTACGTCATGCATTTCGTTACTCATCCTCGTGTCCTCCCTGAAATTCCCCCTGCGGGAATGGATAAATGCACGCATCCCGCCAAATAGCTGCCATCCGCATCCGTCAGTTCAAGTCGTTGCGAGTGTATGAGTTACTGGGGAGGGTGCGGAAATAGCGAGGCGGTACATCGCAAGGGGTCTTGTAATTTTTACGTTTCTGTAATGCTTTCTGCGTACTTGCTAGAAAGACAACAGGAGGGAGACAAAGCAGTACCTTTTGGTTACG
>CAZRKW010000385.1:0-3239 GCA_964600355.1 uncultured Acidobacteriaceae bacterium | reverse complement strand
ACAAGAGCAAGGATCCCCACGCGCAGATCGGCGAGATCGTGGGCTACGCCCAGAAGGCCCGCAAGGAAGGCATCGTCTCGCTCGACAGCGAAGTGGAAAAAATCAACGATCCTTTTTTGAAGAAGTCCCTGATGCTCGCGGTCGACGGCACCGAACCGCAGGAGCTCCAGAAGATGATGGAGCTCGAACTGGACAACCAGGCGGAGCACGAGGAGCACATCCCCAAGGTATTTGAGTCGGCCGGCGGGTTCGCGCCCACGGTGGGCATCATCGGCGCGGTGCTGGGGTTGATCCAGGTGATGCAGCACCTCGACAACATCACCGAGGTGGGCCGCGGCATCGCGGTGGCCTTCGTGGCCACCATCTACGGAGTGGGCGCGGCCAACCTGTTCTTCCTGCCCTGCTCGGGAAAAATCAAGATGCGCATCCGCCAGGAGCAGATCGTGCGCGAGATGATGCTCGAGGGCGTGATCTCCATCCTGGAAGGGATGAACCCGCGGATGATCGAAACGAAACTGCTGGGTTTCTTCGCCGAGGCCAACAAGAAACCACCGACGGCCAAGGGCGCGGAAAAGGGTGCCGCCGTCTCCCAGGAGAAGGTGGCATGAGCCGTAAGAAAAGGCACGAGGAACACGTCAATCACGAACGCTGGCTGGTCTCCTACGCGGACTTCATCACCCTGCTGTTCGCCTTCTTCGTGGTGCTGTACTCCTCATCCCAGGTAGACAAGCGCAAGGTAGGCAAGATCTCCCTGGCCATCCAGGTGGCCTTCCAGCAGATGGGGGTGTTTGAAACGTCCAACACGAAGCTGCCGCTCTCGACCACCGAGCCCATGCCTTTTCAGGACGTGCAGGCCATCGAAAACGTGGTGCGCAGCCAGGACCTGCAGCGCTTCGTGCAGCCGGCCCAGGGCGCGCTGAGCAACGCCCTGCTCCCGGGCGACATTAAGGATATTCAGGGCGAGATCGAAAAGGCCCTCGCGCCGGAGATTCAGCGGCACGTGGTGGAACTGACTTCGCGGCGCGAAGGCCTGGTGATCAGCCTGCGCGAAATCGGGTTCTTCGAAAGCGGTTCGGCGACGCTGCGGAGTTCCTCGCAGGACGCCATCGACCGGCTGGCCGTCATTCTCCAAGACCGCGACGAGCTGCTGCGCATCGAGGGCCACACCGACAACGTGCCCATCCACACCGCCCAGTTCCACTCCAACTGGGAGCTCTCCACCGCCCGCGCGACGGAACTGATCGAGATGTTCATCACGCGCTACCATTTCGCGCCGGCCCGGCTGGCCGCGGCCGGTTACGCCGAATACCATCCGGTGGATTCCAACAGCACCGCCGAGGGCAAAGCCCACAACCGGCGCGTGGACATCGTGGTCCTGAAGCCGTCCCCGGTTCCCACGGCCGTGATCGGGGAGCCCAAGGCACCGGGAAAACCGGATGCGGCCGCGCCGGCGAAAGCGGACCTGGCCGCTGCCGCGAATGCGGGACCGGTAGCGTCCGGAAAATCCGACGCCGCGGCCCCGGCGAAAACCGAACCGGTGGCTCCCGGGAAACAGAACCCGGCAGCAACCGCTCCCGAAAAAAAGGCCGCCCCTCTGCCATGAGCATCCTGCCCAAGGAGTCCGTGGCCGTGCCCGCCGACGCGGCGGGAGTACCCTCCGCAACCGCGGACGAAGCGGTCCGCACCCGCCTGGCACACCTCGAGGACCGCATCGCCAGCATCGATTCGCTCCCGGCCCTGCCCGTGATTCTGACGCAGCTGATGGCCTGTTTAGACCAACCGCCCACGGAAATCGACTTCGACCAGGTGGTCCGGCTGGTCTCCCGCGACGAATCGGTGGCCGCGCAGTGCGTGCGCATGACCAATTCGGCCATGTTCGGCAGACGCCGGCTGGTGGAAACGGTGCGCGAAGCGGTGGTCGGACTGGGGCTGTGGCGGGTGAGCGACATCGTCTTCTCGTGCACTCTTCCCCAGGCCTTCGATCCTTTTCCCAAAGGCATCGACCGCACGGTTTTCTGGCGGCATGCCCTGGGGTGCGCCCTGGTGAGCCAGCGGCTGGCCAAGCTGGTGCATTCGCACTCCGCGGAAAAGGCCTATCTGGCAGGACTGCTGCACGACCTGGGCATTCTCGCCAACGCCGTGCTGCTGCCGGAGGAAACCGACGCGGTGTTCCAAACGGCCGCGGCCCGCTCCATCGCCCTGGATGAAGCCGAAAAAGAACTCCTGGGCTTCACCCACGCCGACACCGGCCGGATGCTGGGGCAGGCGTGGAAACTTTCCCCGGACATTAATACCGTCCTGCAGTTTCACCACGATATCGAAGCCGCCCCTGCGGTCAAAGACCTGGTGGCGATCGTGCACCTGAGCGACCTGTTCTGCCGCGAGCACGGGCTGGGGCACGGGTACTACGAGGCCCGCAAGATCGACTTCACCTGCTCCCCCGCGTGGCTGATTTTGGTGCAGACCTGCCGCCAGATGGGCCGCCCCTACCTGAGCCGCTTTTTCGAGGAACTGGAAGCGTATTTCGGGGAAGTGCTGAAATGCGTGGACAGCACCTTCGGTCCGGCACAGCCGGTCCGCCAAAGCCAGGCCTGAATTCAATTATCCCCGGGAATGGACGGGTAGAGGTGTGGCCCCTTCGAACTCGCGCGCCAACTCCACGCGATTTCGGCCGGCCCGCTTGGCACGGTAGAGAGCCTCGTCGGCGGCCTTCAGAAACTGGTCCCGCAGAGTGGCTCCGCCGGACACGGCGGCTCCCAGGCTCAGCGAGAGGGAGATGTCTCCCTCGGGTGTGCGCACCGGTTCCCCGGCGATGGACGTGCGCAGGTGCTCGGCGCGGCGCAGCAGGGCCGCCTCGTCGCATCCCGGCGAGATGATCAGGAATTCCTCGCCACCATAGCGGCCGACGGTGTCGTAGGAACGCAGCGCGCCCTTGATCCGGGTGGCTACCGCCTGCAAAACTTTGTCGCCCGCCAGATGCCCATAGGTGTCGTTGATATTCTTGAAGTGATCGAGATCGGCGAGCATCAGTCCCACGGTTTTTTTCTCGCGGCTGGCGCGCGTCAGTTCGCGGTCCAGGGCGGCCATCGACGCGCGGCGGTTCCAGAGTCCCGTCAGCGCATCGTGGGTGGCCTGCTCCTGCAGTTCGTCGCGCATGGCGATCAGGCGGTCCTGCAAGCCCAGAATGCGCTTGGCCACCAGAAGCTTGGCGCGCAGTTCGTAGCCGTCGAAAGGTTTCG
>CAZRKW010000384.1:0-3244 GCA_964600355.1 uncultured Acidobacteriaceae bacterium | reverse complement strand
TCTATCCTGCCATGGAGGATTTCCGCGTGGACCTGATTATCGGCCAGGGCCCCGGAGCGCGCGTCCACCCGTATCAGCTGAATCCGTTCACGCTGATCGGCGCGACCACGCGCGCGGGTCTGATCATGGCGCCGCTGCGGTCGCGCTTCGGGATCGTCCACCGGCTCGAGTTTTACACGCCGGAGGATTTGCTGCGGATCGTGCTGCGTTCCGCGAAAATTCTGGGCATTACCACGGATGAGGCGGGGGCGAGCGAAATCGCCCGGCGCAGCCGCGGAACCCCGCGCGTCGCCAACCGCCTGCTTCGGCGCGTTCGAGACTACGCCGAGGTGCGCGCCAAGGGACACATCACGCTGGGAGTGGCTCGCGATGCCTTGGCGATGCTGGGAGTGGACGAGCACGGGCTCGATGACGTGGACCGCAATCTTCTGCTCACGATTATCCAGAAATATGCCGGCGGGCCGGTGGGAGTGAGCACTGTTGCCGCGTCGCTCAGCGAGGAAGAAGACGCCATCGAGGAGATTTACGAGCCGTACCTCATGCAGCTGGGCCTGCTCGACCGCACCCCGCGCGGACGCGTGGCCACCGCGCTCGCTTACAAGCACTTCGGCATGGTGGAACCTCGAAGGCAATCCGGCCTTTTCGGCTAGCAAACGCCGTCTGCGAGCATTCGATTCCGTGACGACAATTTACCTCTCGCTGGGTTCGAATATCGGGGACCGCGCCGCGAACATCGCGCGGGCGGTCTCGGCACTCGCGCAGCATGGCGTGCGCGTTACACGGCAATCCTCGCTCTATGAAACGGAGCCGGTGGACTTTCGCGACCAGGACTGGTTTCTGAACTGTGTGGTGGAAGCGCAAACGGACCTGGAGCCAGCGGAGATCATGGATGCGCTGCTCCAGATCGAACGCTCCCTCGGCCGCCACCGTCTTGTGCCCAAAGGCCCGCGGCTGATCGACATCGATATTTTGCTTTTCGGATTGAGCGTCGTGCGCACGCCCGAGCTGGAGATTCCCCATCCGCGCATGGCCGAGCGCCGCTTTGTTCTCGTGCCATTCAACGAAATCGCTTCGGATGCGCTCCATCCGTTCCTGAACAAGACCATCGCCGAGCTACTGGCCACTACTCCCGACGTCAGCGAAGTCCGCAAGGCAGTCCCTGAGGATTAATCCCTACTCGGCACTCGCTTCCAGCCGGGCAACCAGCGAATCAGAGGGGCTCGCGATTGAGGAGCTGCTTGGCGCGTTTCTTGCGTTCGTCTTCTTCGCGCTCCTCGCGCTCATACTCGGCCATTTCTTCTTCGGTCATCTGGTAATCATCGCGGGAGGCGAACATTTTCTTGCTTCCGTAAACGTCACGGGCAGACCCGATCTCGCGGCGGCGTTTCTTGCGGCTGAAGCCCTCGACGCTGCGAAGCGGCTCCGCGACCGCTCCGCTTTCGAGCAGCAGGTCGCTCACCTTTTGAAGAAAATCGTGCAGATGGTAGGGAGTGAAGGAGTAAGGTAGGCCTTCGCGCTCGAGTATGAGGGGCACTTCCTTGGAACCCATCAGCGGAACCAGGAACAGCGCCCGAAAGCGCTTGGCGCGGGGTTTCTGTTCGTCCTGAGCAGGGACCGGTTCTCGCGCGGCCATCTGGGCCTGCACAAGCTCCGTCAATGTGGCGAAGACGGGACCCGCCATGTCCAGCAATGTGACGTTGACGATGGCCAGATCCCACAGGCCCGATGCCAGCTCGCTCATCGCCTGCGACGCCACCGGCACGATCCGCACCCGCCAGCCTTCGGAATCCAGAATCAGCTTCAATGCCTGCTGACTGGCCAGATCGTCGTCCACGATGAGTATCCCGACTTCCGACACTTGCGCCCTCCCGGGCCGTCGCCGCCTTCCAGTATAGGAGCGCCCGAACGGCGGGTCAGGCCAATCGGGGACGGGATTTCCAGGGCAGGGCCTGTCCTTCCGCCGGAGCGATCTAGGGGCGAACAAAAAGCGAATATCTCTTGACACGGCGAACAAAAGGCGAATATGATCCTTCCCGTGCAGCGAGGCGGCAATGGCCACTTCTCCCATACTTCGACCGAATCCCCTGACGCTTCGGCGCCAGCCGGAATCTCGCGCGAAGCAGGCCAGCCTCACCCTATTCCCCCAAGCCGCTCGCCACGGCAATTGTGAGCCCCCTAGCGGTGCTTCCGCGCCCCCTCCGGTCGTTGGCCGGAGTGAGAGGCCTGCTACGGAACTGGTCGGCATTGCTCGCCTCGCTGCCTCCTCCCCCTGCGCCGAAGCCAAGCGCGGGACGGAGTATTTCCTTCTCCCCGTCAAATCGATCCTGAACGAATGCCATTCGGAGCGGGTGCCGTTCCGCTGGACGGTCAATCCCTACCGCGGATGCGAATTCGGGTGCAAATACTGCTACGCGCGGTACACCCACGAATACATGGAGCTTGATGGCGGAGAATTTGAAACCAAGATTTATGTGAAGCAGGATGCCGGGCCTCTCGCCGAACGCGATCTGGGGAGCGAGAAGATCTGGGGCGAGCATATCGCCATCGGGACGGCCACGGACCCCTACCAGCCCGCGGAGAAGGAGTTCGGCGCCACCCGGGCGATTCTTGAGCGGATGGCCGAGCGCGAGGGGCTCAGCCTCTCCATCACCACCAAGTCCAATCAGGTGTTACACGACATCGATCTGTTGCAGCGCATTTCGGCGAAGTCCGAACTCCGCGTCAATTTGAGCATCACGACTCTCAAGACGCGCCTCGCACGAATGCTCGAGCCGCGCGCGCCCCGGCCGGAATTGCGTCTGGAAGCGGTCCGCAAATTGAGAGCGGCGGGTATCTCCGCAGGAGTGCTGGCAATGCCCGTTCTTCCGGGCCTTACCGACCGTGAAGAAGACCTCGATGCGCTTGCGCGTGGCGTGAGCGAAACCGGCGCGCAATGGCTCGCGGCGAATGTGTTGTTCCTGATGCCCTCGTCCTTGAAACAGTTCTTGCCGTTTCTACGGGAGAAGTTTCCCAGGCTGGTGAAGCAGTACGGCGCGTGGTACGGGCGTTACGGCAATGCCCCCGAGGAATACCGTAAGGAGATCGCAGAACGCGTGGAACGGCTCCGGCGCAAGTATCACCTCGGAGCGCGGCCCGATCGGTCGGGCACGCGCCCCTGGCATTCGACACAGATGCAGCTCGGATTTCAAAAGGGAGGCTAAGATGCCGCAGGCCAGAAGAAAGCGACGGAGTAAACAGAACTATC
>CAZRKW010000383.1:0-3266 GCA_964600355.1 uncultured Acidobacteriaceae bacterium | reverse complement strand
CCGGGTCACGGCACCATCATCAACCGGAAGGACCTCATCCCCTACCGCGACATGATCTTCGCCGTGCAGACAAAAGTGCAGCAGATGATTGCGCAGGGCAAGACCCGGCAGGAAGTGCTGGCCGCCAAGGTGACGGCTCCCTACGATGCCAGCGTTCCCGGCAGTACGGCGGTGAGCGCCGATCGGTTCATCGGAATGGTCTATTCGGAATTGAAGGCTGACCATCCGTAGCTAGCATGTTGGGAACCCCGGCAGGCCAACAAGCAGGGGGCTAATCGCCGTAATAAATGAACTGCGTTTGCTAAAAGGATGCGCTGAAAAGTTCCGAGTGGACGCGAAGTTCTTTTCTTCAACCGCCAGGAAATCGTCCGTTTCTGATCGATTCTGCCGCCCTTAATGTGCGAGAGGGCAGCCGCGACCATCCCCCATCGCCCACGACACACATCGCCATATCCCGATCCCTTTTCTCGTGTCCGAGTCCCGGCCAAAACTGTATCTCAGGCGGATTCCGCCCAGTTCCGCCGAACTCGTGATCCCGGCTTGATCATGACTCGAAGGGCGAAAGTTCTGAAAACCGCCGCCAGTTCTCGGCGAACCCAGCTGCAGGCTCTGGGAGCGAAGTGTGCTGTCAACGGCATCCAGCTGCAGCCCTCGCCACAAATGGGCTACGAGAAAGCTCGATTCCGTTAGAAAAGGTGTCCGAAACTCCTCTATCGGCAGGCGAGTCTCCAGGCTAGTTTCCGGCTTATATATCCCGGCCAAAAGGATTGCAGGATGGGGAATTGGTTTTCTGGGAGGTTGAACTGGCAGGACCATTGGCGGTAATCGAACTCGCGATGCCCGCAACACAATCAGGGTCAGGCTGGGAGATGTTTGTGCCAGAACAGTTTCGGTCGCGAGGGTCTGCGCTTCCATGGAGGGCCAGCCGCTCAGAAGCAATCCGGCCGCTAGAATGAGATATTTCCGCATGGACGCTTACCTTGTTTTCCAGTGCGGGTTTAAAGAGGTAATAGGGAGCGCCTTCATGAGCGGCGGCTGAGCGTATAGCGAAGGGGCAATCGGATTTCGATCGCTTCGACGGAGCATGAAATACAAAACAAGAGCCACAACAGAAATAACGAATGCGGCGAAAAATATAAACCGCGCAATATCCGCCGTTGCGAACGCCCGGACAACGAGTCCCAGAAATCCGGCCACCAGCGACACAATCGAGAATAGGACGGCCCGGCACGAGAGGATCATCCATTTCCTGCTTTCCATCCTCATAATCTCTCTCATCCTCGCTTAAGGGGATTCTCCGCTTTGAATACGTCCGTTGTTTATTCGCCGCCTTGTGCGGGACCGATTGCGTAGATCCACCCTGACTGATCTTAAGCGACGTATCTATCCGCTTTGGCACACGGCAGCAGAATGTTGTTCGGGCTCCGCTCTCAGGGCGCCTGCTCAGAAGCGGTGGTACCTTCTCAGTTGGAGTGTACGGAACGGGACATCCATGAGCCCGGCGAGGCGTGCACAGTCATGGCTACCGCTATCCCGAACCCGGCAGTCTCGGGTTACAGGCACGGCGGTTGTGACTCAAGGGGAGCGAAATGGAAACCAAGAATGACGATGTGAACGTGAACATACAATCCGATGGTCCACTGCCGGGATTTGCCTGGCTAATGGCTGGAATTGGGATCGGTGCTGTAGCTGGAATACTCTTGGCTCCTCGGTCCGGCGACGATACGCGTGAGTGGATTTCGACCCAAAGTAAGAACGGGATGGACACGGTGAATTCGAAGGTCAGGCAGACAGGTCGGCAAGTCGGAGACTGGATCGATGAAGGCCGGAATCGAATCCTCGATGCCGTAAGTGCGGGACGAGACGCATTTAGTAAGGCGAAATCTGAAACGAGCTAAGAGGGTGGCGGTTTCCATGTGCGCGGAAGTTCGCGGGAATGCTTCTCTCAGAAAGGAGATGCTATGTCCTTCGGCCTTTATTCGATTGGGTTCGCGATAGTGATAGGAGGCTTGATTTATGCCGCATACTTGCTGCACATGCCTGCACACTGGATTGCGGTGGGCTCGGTCGTCCTTTTAGGAATCGGGATTCTAACAGGCGTAAAAGCGACGCGTCAGAAAGATCCTGTGCGATAACGAGAGTGTCGTCAAAACAGAAACCGTGAAAACACTCGGGACACTCGCGGCTGCGTCGCTCGCGCCGCCGGCTGTTAGCGGCCAAGTGGCCTCCTCGCCCGGAGTGTCCGCATTCACTTAGCTGTTGCCGTTTGGCCTTTTATTCGCTCCGCCGAAGCCTTGCAAAGAGTCTCTACGTTGCCCGCCATTTCGCTGCATTTCTGATAGGCATCCGCCGCGTCACCATAGCGGCCTAGGTGCTCGAGCCCGACGGCCAGGGCGTAAAAATCAATCGGATCCGGAGATAAAGCAGTTTGCGTTGCCTGCTGGAGCTGTGTGACCGAGTCCTGATAGTTCGTCTTTCGGAAATATATCAGGCCCAGACCGCTGTATGCCATTGTCAGCATGGCCTTCTGGATCGATGCAAATTCTTCCTGCTTCGCGGCAGGAGCCTTGACAAGTTTAGGGATCACTTCAAGTGCGTGTTTTTCGTAGGCCTCGGCCTTGACCAGCTTTTTATCCGCATCCGGGTCGTTGGCGCTGTAAAGGTGTGGGATCACCCAGCCGGTCAACGCGAGGACTGTGACGTCGTCGGGAAATTGCGCAATGGCTTTATCCGAGATCGCATAGAAATTACTCCAGTCCTGTTTTGCGTCGTAGGCTAAGAAGAGTTGATCGTACACCTCTTGGTTGTGTCTGCTCGCCGGATAGGTTTGGACAAATTTTTCGCCAAGCTGGGTTTTCTTTTGAGGATCCCGCTCGTGATTCCAGCCACTGTAAAAGGCTTCCTCCGGGGAAACGGAGGGCTCGCCCGGCGGCGCAGCTCTTCTCTGTGCGTGGGAGGCGGCTGATAAGGCCAGGGCTGCTGCAAGCGTAGCCGCGAAAAGCGCCATTCTCTTTCGAATTGATCTGGGCATCATTTGGCAATTCTCCGTCCGATTTGGGCGGGTCAAATCGGCGTTTTCCATTTGGACTGTCCCGCGCATCGTACGCCCCTCCCGCCCCCTTCACAACGAAATTGCCCGCAGAGCAGGTCCTGAATGGCATTGCGGTTGTCCAGTGCGCAACTCAAGTAAATGACTATAGAGCGTCGGCGGTATCTGGTGAATGGGCAGGATTGCACTCAGGCGGCCCCGAGCTTCTCTGAATAAC
>CAZRKW010000382.1:0-3270 GCA_964600355.1 uncultured Acidobacteriaceae bacterium | reverse complement strand
CGATCATTGGGAGCGTATCGCATCCCGCTGGAGACCGGCCTTCTCATCCCATCTGATTAACGACTTTGGACGCCAGCGAATGCGGCCCTGTGAATTGCTCAATCGATGGATGACACCCCTTGATCGCCGTGTGGACTTCCTCACGCTGCCCGGAGGCCAGAAATTCGAGATTCCCTTCGAGCTGATCGTGGTATTCGCGACCAATCTCGATCCGAATGAATTGGCCGACGAGGCGTTTCTGCGCAGAATCCCCAACAAGATCAAAATCGACTACGCGACCCCAGCCCAATTCGTCGAAATCTTCCGAAATGAATGCGGGAGGCGCCTGCTAGACTGCGACGATGCGATCGTGCAGCACGCGATCAGGTTTATCACCCAGGAAATGAAGCAGCCTCTCGCACAGCGATCTCCTCAATCAGATCGTCTGGGCCGCCGCCCATATGGACAATGAGCCGTGCCTGACTCCCGCCACAGTAGAGCAGGCGTGTCGCAACTATTTTCTGCCAGCCGCAAAGTCTCGCGCCGCCTCCACGTAATCGGCTACGTCCTGCGGAGTCTTGTATCAAAGTTCCGGCGCAGCCACTGAAAGTAAGACGAACTCTCTCTGTATTTTAAGGCGGATGCGCCTCCATCTTAAAGCTGTGGGTTTGGCAGAGTCACAGCGGAAAAGCCGGGCACATCCTCTGGCAGCAGATATCCTTGCTGAACAAGCTTCTCGGCCGCTTGTTTCCGCTTGGCCACAAAATCCGCCTGGTCCTTATATCGCTCTTCGATGGAGGGTCTGGGGTCGTGATTTGCGAGACGCTCTTTCTTTGTGACGGCGAAGGGGATGTAACTCCCCGCGAGGTTGCACAGCTCTCCTTCTGCAAAGCCCTTCGCACGGGGGTTTCGTCCCGAGTACGTACCAAGTGGCACGGAGACTTCCGGCGGCTCGATACCGCCAACGGGATTTCCATCGGCGTTGGTGCGCGGGACAAAAAGCGGATACTCGGGCTTCAATTCCACCGGCGGCTGGTGGCTGAAATCCATGAGATGAAACCTGTTGATCACCGGGCTGAACGGAACTCCCGGGATGGCCGGCCAGATTTTCGCGGCCTCTTCTATCGTGATCAACGTGCCGTCCTTCAAGTTGGGGTAAAGACTGGGAGGTGGCTCGACTCCCTCGGTGACCCAGCGGTCCAGCGCCACAAAAAGCGCGCGGCCGTAAAATCTGTAATGCAGCGGGCTCCTGAGTTCCGTGCAAATCCCGCGGTCCGCGGTCCCAGCGTTTGTCTCTTCGAGGTCATTCGAGTTGTGCGGCATGCCTGTCGGTCTGTAGATGCGAATGTTGTCCGGTATGGGAACAGAAGCCTTGCCGCTGGGATCGGTGACAACAAGCGAAACACGCCGCTGCCAAACTTCGGTGTCCGTGTCGATCTGAAATATCTTCGGACACGAGTGAGACTTGGTGCATTTCAAGAGAATCCCGTCGGTTTTTCCGGTGATCGGGTCGGTTGTTGTCGCGTAAGTGAAAGGAAACTCGTCGTCAGGATAAAGGTGATCCTCGTGTTGACGTGAAACGCGGCCGGGCTGGGCAAATTCGGCGTTGACCTGTATCTTCCCAGAACCCGAGACTACGCCCATGATGCCATCGAACACTTTTCGGCCGGAATCATCGATGTTGAAATCCTGATAGACGAAATCTTTCACCACCTGGCCGCTTTCCGATACGCCCATGCCCAGGATGGCTTTGAACGAAGATGCAGGGCGGAGCGGATTCGGCTGGCCTGTGGAATCGCTCGCGGCGTGGTGCAGGAAAAGCACGAAATCCCGGATGGAGGCATATGCCATCCCCTCCACGACGGGATTCGTTGCCGGATAAATGAATTCGTAGAGCGCACCCCTGTCAAATCCGGGGGCGGCATTGATCCGCACGTGGGTGGCGTCAATGTAATTCCAACTCGAAGCAGGCAGCGGTTCTCGCGAGTCCGCTTCTTTTTCGCGAACCGTCAGGCTTGCGGCGGCCTTGTCCAAATTTGCCGCGGGGTACGACAGAAGCTTCGTGAACGACGGGCCAGCCGGGGTGTCGGTAATTTCTTCGCGATTGACCCCGGTGATCGGTTTCCCGTTGCGCATTGCGATCGGGAAATTGGCCTTCAGGAGGCCCGGGTGGGAAAGCACCTCGTCGGAGCGCTCTCCTTCCCAGCCACTCCATGCCACGGTGTAACCGCGTTTCATGATGAAGGCCGTGGCCGGATCGTTCACTTCCTCAGGCCCCGTGCGGCTGAATTCGCTGAGATTCAAATCGGAAAGCGCTTTCTCGTGCCCGCGATTGATCACATCATAGATAAGGCGCCCGTTGCCCTTGTTTATATCGACCGGTTTCAGAAAGGTGATGTCCATGCTGTATTCCACATGGCCCTCGGCATTCACTGGAGCGAACTGCAAATTGACAATACCGCGGTTCATGGGGGCCTTCGGATCGAGTTCTCCATACGCTGTTCCGACCAGCATCTCGTAAGGTCCCGCGCTCCCAAAGGATTTGCCTCCGAAAGCCGAGTGGCGGTTGGCAATCACGATCCGTGTGATACCGAAGCCGCTGGTTGGCTTCGACTGACCGCTGGCGTGGTAAGCAAGTGCCAACGCGCATCCCATCAGCGCAATTCCAAAACCAAGCGCTCCGACTCTTTTCATATTTGTTTTCAAGTTCGCTCCAGCACGTCGTGGCTTCACCATTGAGTGCGAGCCTGTCGTCAGAAACAATTTTCGCGGAGCCAAGGCTTCACGGTAAAGGTGGCGCTTCTGCCGTGTAGCCGTTGGGGTAAAAATGTACCGCCGTGGTGATGGGCAAGTTCCGCGTGCCAAACCAGATGGTATTGTCTTCAGCCACCTGAATCTTAGGAACGCTCTGGTCCGGCTGGGGCATCGGATAGAAGGTGAATTTGCGAGTCTTGTGATCCAGCCTGATCATCGTGCTGTGGACTTGGTCGCTGCTCCACACGTTATCCTGCTTGTCGGCCCAAGCCTCGTACGGCTTGGCCCCGCTTACGGGGATTTTGTACTCGCTGATCTCGCCGGTCGCCGGGTCCAGCCCGACGATATTGCCGCTGGGATATTCCGAGGCCCACACCATGCCTTTCGAGTCCACACCAATCCGGCGCACCTCGCCCCATGAGTTGGGAACCGGATATTCCTTAACGAGTTCGGTGTCAGCGTCCCATTTGATGATGTCGCCCTTTTGCCACCCGCCGCCCCACATGTTGCCGTGCTGGTCGACGGCAAGTCCGTAGA
>CAZRKW010000381.1:0-3279 GCA_964600355.1 uncultured Acidobacteriaceae bacterium | reverse complement strand
GCGAGACCACCCTTCGTCCCAGTCATCGTTTCGTCAACGTTGTCTTCGATGGGCTGCGAGAAGTTCCAGAAGACCCCGGGGGACTTTGCAACCTCGCGGTTCATGGCCGCGATCAGCGCGTCTTTGTCTCTATGGAAGACGGGCCGCCATTGCTCTTTCGGTTTTAGGTCAACGAAATATTCCGTGTTGCCGAATCCTCCTGTGTCGGTTCCGTCATCAGGCGCCCCCGTCTGCGACACCACCTGGGTCACTTCCGGGAATGATGCGAAAATAAGGCGATTCTTCGCGGCGAAACGCGTGCCCTCCGTGTAGCCGGTGCTGTTGGAAAGCGATCCACGCGCCCAGATGGCGCCTTCGTCCAGATGCGGCAGGAACTCGGCGCCAATGATTCCACTGAAGGTCAGAAAGAGCGCGACAGCCAGCGAGGCAACGCCCACGCCCAGAGTGAATACCCGGTGCTCAATGGACCAGCGGAGAGATCTCCGGTATCGGTCGGTGAGAAAAACCATCACCGGGTTTCTCCATTCGGTAACGCCACTACGGAAAAGCAAACTCGCCAGTACAGGCGCAACCAGAATGGCGAAAGTCATAGCGCCCAGCAGCGCGAATGCAACCGTCCAGGCCATGGGCCTGAAGAGGCGGCCCTCTATGCGTTGCAGCGTGAAGATGGGCATATAGGCCGTAATGATGATGGCGATGGCGTAGAAAACGGGCCGCTGAACTTCGTGGCACGCCTCGCGAATCATCTCATTGGGTGTCTTGACGATGGCAGTGCTTTGATGTCCGGTTCTCGCATCCGATCGAGAGGTATCCGGCCGATGGCCCAGATGGCGGATGATGTTTTCCACCATCACCACGGCGCCGTCCACGACCATTCCAAAATCGAGCGCGCCGAGCGAAAGAAGGTTGGCGGGGATATGGCGCAGGTCGAGACAAATGGACGCAAACAGCAAAGCAAAGGGAATCGTGAGCGCGACGATGATCGCCCCGCGGATATTCCCCAAAAACATCAGGAGAATCACCGTCACCAGGATCATGCCCTCGCCGAGGTTGTCCAAGACGGTGTGCAGTGTGTAATGCAGGAGGTCGCTGCGGTCCAGCATGGGAACCACCGTCACACCAACGGGCAGAATCTTGGTATTGAGTTCCTCTACCTTTTTGTGAATTGCGTCTAGCGTCGGCCCTTCCTCCGCGCCCTTGAGCATCAGCACGCTGCCTTGGATCACATCGTCCTCGTCGACGATGACGCCATCGGGGCGGTGCGTGGCTTTGGCCATGTGTCCCAGCCGAATTCTGGGGCCCCACCCTACTTCGGCAATATCTCTGATACGAACGGGTGTGCCGGACTTGGTTGTCAAAACGGTTTGTTGAATGTCCTGGACATTGCGATAAAGCCCGAGGGCGCGGACGTTCAACTGTTGCGTGCCGGCCTCAACGAAGCTGCCGCCGGCGTTCAAGTTGTTGATGGCCAACTGCTGCTCGACCTGGCCAATGCTCAACCCATAGGAGATGAGTTTGCTCGGGTCGACACGAACCTGATATTCACGGACTGTGCCTCCGAAATCGCTCACGTCCACAACATTCGGGACGGACTTGAATTCTTTAAGGAGCAGCCAGTCTTCGATCGTCCTGAGGTCCATCAGGTCGTAACTGGGATTGTTGCTGCGCAGTGTGTACCAATAGATCTGGCCGGTGAGGCTCCAGTCCGTCCCGATCTGCGGCTGAACGCCTTGCGGCACAGTGACGAGGGTCAGCCGTTCGAGAACCTTCTGGCGGTTCCAATCGTTGACGGAGTCATCGTCAAAGATCAGGGTCATCAACGAAAGGCCGAAGATCGACTCGGAACGCATCACCGAGAGGTGCGCGATTCCATTGACCTGCACCTCGATGGGAATCGTTACCTGCTGCTCAACTTCCTCGGCGGCATGGCCCGGCCACTGGCTGATGATCGTGACGTAGTTGTCGGCGATATCGGGATAGGCCTCGACCGGCAGGCTATGAAAGGAAAAAGCGCCCCAGATCGTGAGAAGCACGCCGACTGCGAGCACAACGAATCTGTTGTTCAGAGCAAAATCTACGAGAGTGCGGATCATCCTCGAATCCCCGTTTGAAACTCTGTTTTCAGCGCGTTCCTATGCCCGTCATTCATTGTCGATCGCGGTCTGCAGCGCCAGCGCGTTGGACACCACCTTCTGCCCAGGCTGCAGACCTGACAGGACCTGCTCCATCTGGTTCGGCAATTGATCTCCGCTGGTGACTTCCACCCGCTGAAACTTCTGGTCGGGCGCCGGCATGAACACCCAGTCGCGGTCGTGAAGATGAATGATTGCCGACGCCGGGACCGATGTGTAAGTCTGCTTCTTCAAGCCGTAAAACGTGGCCGTCGCAAACATCCCAATGCGCATCATCCTGCCGGGGTTTGCCACCTGTATGCGGACCTTCGCCGTGCGAATCGTGGGATCGAGAAGTGCGCCGATGTTGCTGATCGTTCCCTTCAAGACCTGGCCGGGAAATGCATTCAAACGAACCTCCGCCTGCTGGCCCATTTGCAAATTCGAGATATCGTTCTCGTAAACGTCGCAAATGATCCAAACATCGGACAAATCCGAAACGGTGAATGGGTTTGCCGAATAGCTCTGGATGGTGCTTCCGTTTACGACTTCCTGATCGGTAATTTGCCCCGCGATGGGAGACGAGATATCGACGAGTCCGGCTGGATGGTCGGGATCATTGCCGATCAAGCGCAGATGCTCGGTGGCAGTATCCAGAGTCGTTTTGGCATCATCTTCGTTGTCCTGGGCGGCTTCGACGTCCTGCACCGCCATGGCACCGTGTTCATAGAGGTCCTTGGTTCGATCGAGCTGTTTTCGCGCGAGGAGTTCGTCGGAAACAGCCTTGCGATAAGCATCGTAGCCTCCCGACACGTCGTCGCTGCGAATGCGGAGCAGCACCTGGCCTTTTTGCACCGTGTCGCCGAGCCGGGCGCGAATATCGACCACACGGCCCGACGCCAGAGTAACTACCGGGACTGTCTTGAGAACGTCCGGATACACTGAGCCATTTACGACCAGCTTGGAGGGGGCTTGGTATTCCGCCGCCGTCGCCAGAGGGTATCGCTCCGGATGTTCCACGGCGAAGTGGGTGACGTCCACGCCAGGAACGACGTTGGCGGGGGGGGGAGCCTCCTGAGCTTCGGTGTTCTCGTGCTTGGCGCATCCAGCCAGCGCGATTACGGCGATCAGCAGATGGCATATCCTCTGTAGCTCACTACGTCGCATG
>CAZRKW010000380.1:0-3279 GCA_964600355.1 uncultured Acidobacteriaceae bacterium | reverse complement strand
AGCGCGCCTGCCGCGTGAGCAGGAGTCCCGCCAATTCGAAATCGTCAGTTCAAATTAAGCCTCTGCAACCAGAAACTATTCTGGCGCAATAGGTTCCGAACACCCTGCAACCATCCGAATTGACAGTCGCCCGCCGCAACATCTCGATGTCGCGAGCCTAAGACGCAGTCCGATGCAATCGATGACTTCCGACAAGCCGACTTATCAGGACTTTGAAAGCGAGCCAAGTCTGTACGCCGACCTCAAGCCTAAGTTGCGGTTCGTATGCCTGTAAGCTGTTCACAAGCAGTGACGAAGCGATCTTGCAGACTGGCGTCCAATGCGGCTGCTAGAGGATCTTCGGCTTTGAAGTGATAGAAGTATTTTCCAGAGACCTGACTGGGAAGATCGTCGCTTGCCGCCAGCCATGCCTGCGTACGATGTGCCTGATCAAGATCATCATTGGCGCCGGGGCCGCCCATCTTCGTTTGCACCCAGCCGGGTGTCATCGCATTACAAGGTACGCCGGGCAGCCGGCGGGCCATGGCAAACGCAAGGAGAACGTTGTGGAGCTTCGAGTCTGAGTAGGCCTGCTGACCTTGCCAGGGGCGTTCGGTCCAGTTCAGGTCGCTTAGACTCGGATCACCCTGCTTGTGCAGTTCGGAGCTGATATAGATGAGTCGACGTGGCGGACGGATCAGTGCGGTGAGGACGTAGGGCGCGAGGCTGTTGATGGCGAACACGTGTGCAAACCCATCCTTCGTCTCGACGCGCTGCGGTTCGCGGTAGCCGACAGCCGCGTTATGAATGATGGCGTCAAAGATTCCAAGTGCGTTGACCTGATCTGCGATCGAACGCATCTGTTGCAGGCTAGCGAGGTCGCCAATGACGATGGCTTCGGCCCCAGGAAGCCTGCGATGCGCTACTTCAGCGCGTTGGACATTGCGCGCATGTAAGACGACGGAGTGGCCCTGCTCGACCAACAGTTGCGCAGCCATTAGGCCAAGTCCGTCTGAAGATCCGGTGATGAAAATGCGGCTCATCTCGTTGTGTTCCTTTCACGTGGCGGCGTGAGCGCAGGCTCAGCTTTGTTTTTCTGAGACCAGCGCCTGAAGAGCAGCCCGCAGCGTGGTGCTGCCTTTTCGTGAACCACGCTGTCCTGATTCAAAATCGATCCAGCCTTCATTGAAACCGTCCACCATGCGTATGCGAGGAAGCGGATTCTTCATTCCTTGCGAGCGGAACAGCTCTTCCCACGTGGAGCGAGGAACTATTTCGTTGCGCACAGGGGCGTGAAGCGCGCTCGCAAGCGCAGCAGCCACGTCATTCGAGGAGTAACGCTCTGGCCCTTCCAACTCGACGATGCGAACGCCATTCCATGATTGGCCCAACAGTTCGACTGCCGTTTGGGCAATGTCTTCCGTTGCCACCATCGGAATCCGGTGATCGAGCGGTTGCAGGAAGCTGTGCACCACGCCACTCTTCGCGGATTCGATATCCCAGGCGGCATTTTCCATGAACCATGCAGCCCGCAGAAAGGCCACTGGAACCGGCACGGTGCGTAGCATCGCCTCGGTCATCCCGGAGTTGTTGAGCAGATTCAGTTCGGTGACCTGAGCTCCAACTGTCGACAGGAAGACAACCTTTCCGGGGCGGCTTTCTTCGATTGCCGTGCGGATCGCCGCAGAATTTTGTTGGGTATCCGGAAAGCCGGGTTCGGGGTCGTAGTTGGGCGGGGTCATCAGGAAGACACCGTCCACGCCGCGGAAGGCCTCTGTCATTGCCGTTACGTCGTCGACGCTGGCGACGCATATCTCGCAGCCCAGTGCTGCCCACTCGTCTCCCTTCGCCCGGCTCCTGACAACTGCTCGCACTGTTTGTCCCTGTGCGATAAGACCGCGCGCAACCCGGCTTCCGACCTTGCCTGTAATCCCAGTGACTGCAAACATATTCCCTCCTCGGTAGCCAAAGACTCGGTACGGGTGTATGACGCTCGGACGGATTGTGGAGTTGCGCGCATATGATGCATAGTAGTATTGCGCTGAAAGCGATAATCATGAGATTCGATGATCAGACTCTGAGCGATTCCAATGTCTTCGTGGCGGTTGTCCGATGCGGTAGTTTTGCCAACGCGGCCAGATCGCTGGATGTGTCTCAGTCGGTTGCCAGCCGGGCCGTTGCACGGCTCGAGAAGCGCCTCGGTGTGCGCGTTCTTGACCGGACCACACGGTCGGTGTCGCTGACCGACGACGGGCGCGGACTGTTTGAGCGGCTGGAACCCTTGCTGCAGGGTTTTGAAGATGCTTTTACCTCCACAGCGGAAGAACAGTCCAGGATGCGCGGAAGGCTGCGGGTCAAGATGCACCCCACCCTGGCCCATGTGATCGACGGGAAGCAGTTCAAGGCTTTCCTGGAAGACTATCCTGAACTTTCCGTAGAGTTCATCAGCAGCGACAAGCTTGGAGACCTCGTTCGCGAGGGTCTTGATATCGCCCTCTGTGTGGGCGAATTGCCTTCATCCAGCCTGATTGCAAAGAAGCTTCTGGACACGCGCGTCATTACGGTCGCAGCGCCTGATTACCTCGCAAAGCATATGAAGGTGGCTCATCCCAGCGATCTTCTCAAGAGCGGACACACTCTCATCGACTATCGCAACCCGGAGACCGGCAGAACGTTTCAATGGGAATATCATCTTGGCCGGAAGATTGTGAAGGTCGCAACGACGGGAAGACTGATCGTGAGCGACATCGTCAATTTACACAGCATCTGTCTGGCTGGCTGGGGGATCGCGCAGGTCCTTGAAGTCGCCGTCAGACCAATGCTCGAGACGGGAGCACTCGTCAAACTGCTGCCGGAGTGGGGCGATGAGCGCTTTCCCATCTACGCTGTCTATCCATCTCGCAATTACGTCCCACCCAAAGTAAGAGTCTTTATCGATTTCGTCTCTTCCGCGGTGAGGAAGAGCAAACCGTCGTGATCATTGTCGCAACGAAGCATTCAGCGCAATTACAACCGTGAATAGGTAACGACAAACGCGCTTGTATTGACTGGCGTGGCCAAGTTCGGACTGGTCGGTTGCACGGAATCGCCCGCTTATGACCGTTGACCTTCGCGGTACCGCGTACGCTGCGAGCCTTAACTTTTGCCGCAGCAACGCCGCCCGGTCAGGGCAAAAGCCTAGGCTAGGCGACATGTCGTCGCATCAAGAGGCTGAAGGCAACACTAAACAATTCGGATGGTTGCAGGCCCCCGCAACCAGGAACTCTTCGCCGCCAGCAACTGTGCTAAGACCTAGCGACT
>CAZRKW010000379.1:0-3322 GCA_964600355.1 uncultured Acidobacteriaceae bacterium | reverse complement strand
GCCATCCTCGCGCAGTGGATGAGCTTCCACAAGCAGCAGAATTTTCTCTACGAGAATTTTGACGCCATCTGCAAGATTTTCCAGAAGCACGACGTGAGCTTTTCGCTCGGCGACGGCCTGCGTCCCGGCTGTCTGGCCGATGCCAGCGACGAAGCGCAGTTCGCGGAATTGAAAGTCCTCGGCGAGCTGACCAAGAAAGCCTGGGAATACGACGTGCAAGTGATGATCGAAGGCCCGGGGCACATTCCGCTCGATCAGATCGAATTGCAGGTGAAAAAAGAAAACGAACTCTGTTACGAGGCACCCTTTTATACGCTCGGCCCCCTCGTCACCGACATCGCCCCCGGCTACGACCACATCACCAGCGCCATCGGCGCCGCAATGATCGGCTGGCACGGCGCTTCCATGCTGTGTTATGTCACTCCCAAGGAGCACCTCGGCTTGCCGAACGCCGACGACGTCCGCCAGGGCGTGATCGCCTACAAGATCGCCGCCCACGCCGCGGACGTCGCCCGCCACCGCCCCGGTGCCCGTGACCGCGACGACGCGCTGAGCTACGCCCGCTTCCTCTTCGATTGGAAGAAACAGTTTGCGCTCTCCCTGGACCCCGAAACCGCCCAGGCCATGCACGATGAAACGCTCCCGGATGATTTCTACAAGGAAGCCAAGTTCTGCTCCATGTGCGGCCCTAAGTTCTGCTCCATGAACGCCACGCAGATAGCCGATATCTACCAGGGCCTCGACCAGAAGGACCGCGAGCAGAGGTTCGCCGAGCTGTTGGCAAAGGTTGAGAAGTAGGCGAATAACCCTTACTACTACATCAACAGGAAAATCTCACTCGGCGAGCAGCGCCTCGTTGAAAGTCACGCCTCCTAATCTTCTGATTCTGAAGCACATGAGGGCCATGCTTCCCGTTTTGTCGCTCTCCTACATCCCCGTGTAACAAATTCTGCCACTTTTTCTCCTCTTCCGTGTATATTGCGCGAGACACTTTCTCGACGGATGACGACTCAACCGCCTCTCCCCAAACCACGACGCTGGCTATTAGCAGTCGACCCTCGGGTCTACCACTGGGACACTCTCTTTGTGAAGGGCAAGGAAATGTGGCGGCACGCCGGCGCGAAGCCAGACGCCCTCCGCCAGCTCAAGCAGGTCCACAAGGGTGACCGCGCTCTCTGTTACCACGGCAAGGCCGAACATGCCGTCTACGCCCTCGCCGAGGTGAGCCGAGACCCCTACCCCGACCCCCACGAGAAAGAATCCAAAACGCTTGTAATGGATTTGCGCGCCATCGAGCGACTGCCCCGGCAGGTAACGCTGGCCGAGTTGCGCCAAAACAAACTCCTGAAGAAAATCAAGTTCCTCAAGAACACGCGGTTGACAATCTGCCCGCTGACCGACGAAGAGTATTCCGAGATGCTGCGTATGGCGGGAATCGTAGCCTCGCCCGGCATCCCCCTTCCTTAATGCCTCATCGCTGGGTTTGCTAGGGAACTAAAACCTTGTCGCTACTTGGATGCCTGTATTCAACTTAACCAGCTCCGAGACAATACTTTGTGACTCAGCGCCGTTGGTCGCTGAATCACATGCCAAAGATTAAAAACCCAGACGTGCAAGAAGGACTTCCCTTCCCGCGCGGCGCTACCTGGGACGGAGCGGGCGTCAATTTCGCTCTGTTTTCCGCGAACGCCACAAAGGTCGAGGTTTGCCTGTTCGACAAAACCGGCGAAATGGAACTCCAGCGCATCGACCTGCCTGAATACACCGACGAAATCTGGCACGGCTACGTCCCGGACCTTGGACCCGGCACGCTCTACGGCTACCGGGTCTCGGGGCCTTACGCACCCGAGGAAGGACACCGCTTCAATCCCAACAAGCTGCTTCTTGACCCATACGCCTGCGCGCACATCGGGGAGCTGAAGTGGGATCCCGCCGTCTTTGGCTACACCATCGGTTCGAAGGACGCCGACCTGAGCTTCGACAAACGCGACAGCGCGCCGTTCGTGCCGAAATGCGTGGTGGTGGACCCGGCATTCGAGTGGAAAGAGCGAACCGCCCGGCACCAGGTCCCGTGGGACCGCACCGTCTTCTACGAAGCGCACGTGCGAGGATTCACGAAGCTGCATCCCGCCGTTCCGGAGAACGAGCGAGGGACTTTTGCCGGGCTATCGCATCCGAAAGTTATCGAGTACATCAAGGCCTTGGGCATCACCTCGATCGAACTGTTGCCGGTGCACACCTTCGTCGACGATAGCCACCTGCTCGAAAAAGGGCTGCGCAACTATTGGGGCTATAACACCATCGGATTTTTTGCCCCGCATCCGCGATACGCCGCGAATGCCCGCCGCAGCATGCACGAATTCAAGGAAATGGTGGCCCGCTTCCACGACGCGGGCATCGAAGTGATTCTCGATGTGGTTTACAACCACACCGCCGAGGGAAGCGAACTCGGGCCGACGCTCTCGTTCCGGGGCATCGATAACGCCTCGTACTATCGTCTGATACAGGACCAACCACGCTATTACATCAACGACACCGGCACGGGGAACACGCTGAATACCACGCATCCGCGCGTGATCCAGATGGTGACCGACAGCCTGCGGTATTGGGTGCAGCTGATGCAGGTGGACGGATTCCGGTTCGACCTCGGCACCATTCTTGCGCGAGAGCCTAACGGATTCGACAATCGCAGCGGCTTTTTGAAGTCGTGCAGCCAGGATCCCGTCCTGGGAACGGTGAAGATGATTGCGGAGCCGTGGGATTGCGGCCCTGGAGGTTATCAGGTGGGCGGATTCCCTCCCGGGTGGGCCGAATGGAACGACAAATTCCGCGACACCGTGCGCGAATTCTGGAAGGCCGGAGTACCCGCCAGCGCGCTGGCGCCGAGGCTCTGCGCTTCGGCCGACATCTTCAACCACCATGGTAGAAAGCCGTGGGCTTCGGTCAATTTCGTCACCGCGCACGATGGCTTCACTCTGAAAGACGTCGTTACGTATAACGAGAAACATAACGAGGCGAACGGGGAAGACAATGAAGACGGCTCCTCGGACAATCACTCCTGGAATTGCGGCGCGGAAGGACCCACGGACGACCCCGCTATCAATGCCCTGCGGCAACAACAGATGAAGAACCTGCTCGCAACTCTCCTGCTTTCGCAAGGCACGCCCATGATGCTTGCGGGCGACGAGTTCGGCCGCACCCAGGGCGGCAACAACAATGCGTATTGCCAGGACGACGAAATCAGCTGGTTCAACTGGGATATCAAGGAGAGCGGGCAGGATTTAATGCGATTCGTTCAGAAGCTGACGAGGCTCCGGTGCAA
>CAZRKW010000378.1:0-3325 GCA_964600355.1 uncultured Acidobacteriaceae bacterium | reverse complement strand
TTGGCGTTGGTCCATTCGCGAGGCGGAGTGCCGCGCTTGATGGCGGCGTTTTCGGCGGGAAGGCCGAAGGCGTCCCAGCCGATGGGGTGCAGCACGTTAAAGCCGCACATGCGCTTGAAGCGGGCGACCGCGTCGCCGATGGTGTAATTCCGCATGTGGCCCATGTGGAGCGTTCCGGAGGGGTACGGCAACATCTCGAGCAAATAATATTTCGGGCGCGATGCGTCGCCATCTTCGGCGTGGAACGCGTTCTGGTCCTGCCAGATCTTCTGCCACTTCGCTTCGATTGCCTGCGGATCGTATTCCGCCACTCGTTGGCTCCCGTTCCCTAATCGACGAATAATGGATGCGCGACTGCCTCGCGCGATCTATTTGCCAGCTTTGACGCGGCGCGGCTTGCCTTTGCTCTTATTCGCGCTGCTTGCCTTCGCCTTTGCGGGCTTCGGTTTCTTTTTGCGCGGCTTCGGTTCGTCCTCGCTGGCGACAACAATCTCGCGGCCCGCCAACTTCCAGAGCGCGGCGACATTTTTGCGGTCGTCGCCCGGCTTATCGATGGGCGTTTCCGCGATGAACGCGCGGCCCGCTAGCAAAGGGTGGTTCAAGATGCGGGCGAAGGCTTCGAGGCCGATCTTGCCCTTGCCAATATGCTCGTGGCGGTCGACGCGCGAGCCGAGCGGCATTTTTGAGTCGTTGGCGTGAATCAGGCGGACGCGATCAAGCCCCACGGCCGTATCGATATCGAGCAGCGCTTTGTCGAATCCCGCTTGCGTGCGAATGTCCCAGCCGGCGGCAAACAGATGCGCTGTATCGACGCAGATGCCCAGCGGGAGATCCCGGCACGCGTCAAGGATGGCGCGCAGCTCTCCGAGTTTCGCGCCGATGGAGGTTCCCTGGCCGGCCATGTTTTCCAGCAAGAGCTGCAGGTCGCCGAGCTTTAATCCGCGCGCCGCCTGCCTGAGCCCCTGCGCGACGGCGGAAATTGCCTGGTCGACAGCGCGACTGTCGCCGGGCTCGGTTCCGCTGCAGCCCGGATGGATCACCAGAAAATCCGCGCCGAGGGCCATGGCGCGCACGATTTCGTGATGGAAGGCCTGCACCGAACGGGCCCGCAGCACTGGGTTGGGCGACGCGAGATTGATCAGATAATTGTCGTGAATCGCCAGAGGGCCGAGCTGAAGCTCCTTGCGGCGGGCGCGAAAGCGGGCGGCGTCGGCCTCGGATATTCTGGACGCGCCGCGCGTCCACATGCGCGGGCTGGCGGAGAAAATCTGCAGGGCGTTCGCGCCGACGGAGTGGGCGATCTCGAGCGCTCCCGCGATGTCCCCGGCGATGGAGGTGTGGATGCCGATGCGCCGGCTGCCATCCTTCCAGGCAGGAATTTCGGGCGCGGGAGGAGGCTCCGGACGGTACTCGTCGGAGTCATCGAAGAGAAGGTCTACTCGCTGCTGTTCGTCGGCCATTCCTGAGTGGGTTCGAGAATCCCTGGTGCGCTGAGCCGGTAACAAGTAAGGAGCCGCCACAATCGTTTCGACGCAATTGTGTGCGAATCGAGAGCTTATTTTGTGCGCTTTAGCGACCTATTTTAGCGGAAAGACGAGGGTGGCGCAAAACAAATGCACGCGGCAAGAAAAAATGCTGGAAAGGAGTGCGGGACGCGATGCTATGATCTCTGTTGCTCGGAAGGTCTGCTTTCGCAGAGGCTTGCCCGGGGAGTATGGCGCGGTCGCCAAGTGGTAAGGCAAAGGTCTGCAAAACCTTTACCGAGGGTTCGATTCCCTCCCGCGCCTCCAGTTCTCCCATCCGTTCCCATAACCAAGCTACCAGTACAATTCAGTAGTTTGCTGCTTCGTTGATAGGTTGCTACGTCGCTATTTCCGGGCTCCGCTCCGTAACCGAAGCTAGCGGAGCCTCGAGATTCTGCAGCAACCCGTATCTCTGGCAGCGCCAGCCGAGTCGCAACCGCGGCGGTCTTTGAAACAGAACCCGTCGACTATTTCCGTGGCCCGTGGATGCTGAGAGGAAGCACCTTCGCATAGTTTCTAAAATCCGGATCCGTCGTAAAGATTGCCCACTCGCGTTTCATCACCACGGCACACAAAAGAATGTCGACGATCGAAACTACGATCCCCTTCCCTCGGCATTGATTACCAGCTTGGGCCGCCTCTTCGTGATCGGATGTGTCGATGGGCTCGTCCGGAAAGGAGCGAAGGTGGAGGCACAAGCTTTCATATTGCTCGGTTGTTTTTATGCCGGAAAGCAGCTCCTGTCGAACCAAACCAATGATTCGCGCTCGCCCCTCCCGGATCAGTTCAGACAACTCAGCAACAAGGGAGCTTTCGGCTGGGCTCAGGTGCTCACTCTTCCGTCGAAGTGCAAGGGACCAAACGGAAGTGTCGACCAAGATGTTCATACACGTTTCGCCTTGCGCTCACGTTTGTAATCGTAGCCGGGCGCATACGCGATTTTTCCGAAAAGTGAAAGGATTTCCTGTTGCTTGCGTCGCTTGATGTATTCCTGCAACGCTGCGGTCACGGTTTCTCTTTTTGTCCGGTGCCCGCCCACCTTCTGAGCCTCTTCCAGGAGGCCGTCGTCAATTGCCAGATTCGTCGGCATTGTGCTCCTCCATGTGTAGGATTATACACATGACAATGTGTGGAAGAAAGGCCGATCTATTGGACAAGGACCTGATCTCTTATTACTCTTCGCTTTTAGCTCCGCTACCCGCTGGATTGCACGTCAGCAAGGAACCTAAGGCTGCTGCCCTCCGAGAACTTTGGGTTCGGCAGCCTTTCGATCGCGCCGAAGCACCGTGCGTCAAGCCGCCTTTTGAGGCCTCACGCTCTTCTTGATCGCCGGTCCCTTCCATCGTTCAGCAACCCTCAGTTCATAAGCAGACTGAAGATTGAGCCAAAACTGCGCTGTGGTGCCCAAGTAGCGCGCTAGCCGAAGTGCGGTATCGGCACTAACGCCACGCCTGCCGCGCACAATATCATTGAGATGCGTCGTGGGAAATGTGAAGCTCCTGGGCGAGCGCATTGACACTCATGCCAAGAGGCTTCACAACGTCCTCGAAAATCGTCCGCCCCGGAGGCGTCTCCGCGAGAAGTTCATTTGCCGTCATTGTCCACTCCTAATGATAGTCAACAATCTCCACATCGTAAGCGTCTCCGTCCTTCCAAAGCCCTATGTGTCGCAATCAACTTAGCTTTTTTCAGACGGTTCAAGAGACGAGCAATGTTGCCGCTTCGCTACGACTGCGATGCGGTTTTACCACAATTTCAACATCTTGATCGAGCGCTACCAGGAAGCGCAGAAGACGCTCGAC
>CAZRKW010000377.1:0-3358 GCA_964600355.1 uncultured Acidobacteriaceae bacterium | reverse complement strand
CCACGCGAGGTCCCGGCACGCCGTTTAGATCCTGGGGGGGCAGCACTTTGCCGAACCCGGCGGTTCCGATCTGTGTATCCGGCCCGGCGAATCCGTGACGGTTGAAAATATTGAACGCCTGGAAATACAGGTGTAGCTGGTATCGCTCGGATGCGAAGAAAAACACTTTGCCGATTCCGGCGTCCTCGGTGGCCAGTCCAGGATTGCGCAGGTTGGCCAGGTAGCCCGGCGCGTCCCCGAATGCGCCGTTGGGTGGGTTGGTGAAGCAAGACGGATTGAAGTAGGTTCCCCCCACCTGGGCGCCGCTGTTTACCTGGAGATTGCAGCCGGGCACGATGTCGGAATAAACATTGTTGATTCCGGGATAGTAGACGTTTGCAGGGAGTCGAATGGGCGTTCCCGTGTCGTAGTGAAAATCCCAGCTGATTGTCCAGCCGCCCGCCAAAGCGTTCAACGCTGTGCCGGCGTCCGACAGTATTCCCCTCCCGCGGCCAAAGGGCAATTGGTACAGCACATAGCCCTTGACGATATGCTTCTCATCGAAGTCCGAGATCGTGTGGCGCTCCTGCTGCAGATTGTAGACGTCCTGAAGCGGCCCCGTGTAATACAGATCTTCGAAGCTGGTGTCAGTGTCTCCGTGTGACGAGGACAAGTTGTAGCTTGCCAGCAGGGACAGGCCGTGCCCGGCTCGCTGCTTCACCGCAAGCTGAAGCGACTGGTAGTCGGAATTTCCCAGCGGAGAGCCCACATAGTAGAGCGGGCCGTAGGTGGCAGCCACATTTGGAAAGGGCGCGACGGCTTGCCAGCCCAGGCCGGTAAAGCCAGGTTCCGACACCACGCTATATTGATTCCCCGCCTGAACCAACGCGGTGTAGGCAGATAGCTTCGGCTGGTTTGCGGCGTCATATCCGCTTTCCAGGTGGTAACCGTGGTTCTGGATGACGGTGGCGTCGAACACCAGCTTCTGGGTGACTTCGTACTCCACTCCCGCTGTCCATTCCTGCACATTGCCCAGTTCCAGCATGCGAGGATCGATCGAGACCATGCCGTACTCGGTGAAATTCGGATTCTCGCCAATGTTGACAGCGCGCCCGGGGTAGCCGGCATCCCAATTGAAGGGCGCGAGCACCTGATTGTTCAGCACGAATCCGGGATTGAATCCGTACGGAATCCCGCTGTAGGTATTCAAATTGAGCGGCACATAAAACACCCCGAAGGAGGCTCGCGCGACAAGCCGTGAAGTGAGCCGGTAAGCGCCACCGATACGGCCCGAGAAATTGTGGTAGTACTCTTTTTTCTCGAACGAATCGCTTCCGTCTTCAGCAAAGTCCAGGGCGCCGGGCTGGCCGGTGACCGGATTGATTGCCGTGGGGTCGAAATCCGACCAGTGCCCGTATTTCTCGTGATAGCGGCCGTTGAAGTCCCAGCGCAGATCGAGGTTGAGCGTAAATTTCGGCGTGAGTTTGATGTCGTCTTGCGCATAAAGCGAGACGGATTTACGCCGGCCATAGGTGTTGTCGGGTTCGCTGACGGAGGCTTGATTCACATCTCCCAGAAGAAAGCTTGCGAATCCAAAACCGGCGGTCGGGCCGAAGGTGCCTGCTGTTTGCGCCGGATCGAACACAAAGTGGGGCACTCCGGAATCACCATGGGAGTTAAATTGCATGGCGCGAAGCTCGGCGCCAAACCGATACGTGTGGCGGCCTCTTACCCAGGAGAGGCTCTCGTTATAAATGAAGGTGTTGGCCGCGTAGAAATCGTTGAACTGGCTGCCCAGGCCGGTCTCGTCGATGGGCAAACCATTCACGTAGGTCTGATCGTTGCCATTCACGCCCTGGAAGGCGATCACCGGGAAGTTCCCGGAGGCAAAATTGCCCAATCCCAAAGCCGAAGGCCAGTCGCCTTGTCGCGAGCGCGCCTGGCTGGGATTGCGAAATCGATTGAAGGTGACGCTGGCCACGTTCACCAGGCTGTCTGAAACGTTCCAGGAATCGCTGACGCGCACCGAAGGGGCGGTGGTGTTGTGATCGTAGGCGTTCGCGAACGGGCCGCCGTCAGTAGAACCGGCGGACCAGACGCCTCCCTGGTCGGAGAGCAGGCGCGGGATGTAAGCGTAGATGAAAGAGCCGCTCAGACGATGTCGCGCCGACAAATTGTAGTCGAGCTTCGTGCTAGCTTGATTGCTTTGGTACCAGGTGGCCGGGCTGCTGAACGGCAGAGCATTGTTGTTGGTGAGTTCCGGCGAAAGAGGCCGGTAATACTTCTGGTAGAGGGCGACGATCTTCTGCGAGACGGCGCTGATTCGCGCGGCCGGAACTATATTCCCCGGAAAGGCGTTCCCCGTCTGCGGGTCGATGATGGCGCCTTTGTACACGGTCTGGCCGGAACTGTCAGTTCCGAGAATAGTGGTCTTATCGAGGAGGGCGCTGAAATCGCCGTTCAAAAAAGCGGTCGTAGGAACCGTGGAACTCAAGGGGCCGATGCCGTAGTTCGCAAACGTGTAGCGCTCGAAGGCCGAGTAAAAAAACAGCTTATCTTTCTTGATAGCGCCGCCAAAGCTCCCGCCGTAGGTATACAGACTATCAGCTGCCTTGCCGAACGCGTGCTGACAGCTCGCGGCGCCCGCGGAGTCAAGCCCCGGGGTGGCGAGGCATAACCCGTCGTTGTACTTATTCCCCCACGACCGGGCGTCGAATGCCGCGTTATGCATATAGTAGACGCCGCTGCCATGCCAGGAATCGCTTCCCGATTTCATGTCGTAGCGAAACACGCCGCCGCCGCTGCGGCCTTCATCGGCCCGCATACCCGCGGTGGTGGCCTGAAACTCCTGGACAGCCTCCATCGGAGGGCTCGATTCGCTGAGGTAGCCGCCAATTTGAGACACGGCAGAGGTGCCGTCGATCATGACCTCCTTGTCAAAAGCGAGGCTCCCAAGAATATGGGAATTGTAGTCCGTGCCCTCCACTCCGGGAACGTAGGCGAAGATGAATGTCGAGAGATTGCGGCCGTTGAGGACGTTCAATGGAAGCTCCGTGACGGCGGCGTTATTCAGATTCGTCGAAAGGGAGGAGGACTGGGTCTCAAGCAGAGGTGCGTCGGCGGTGACGGTGAGAGTTTCGGAACTCGCGCCGACCGCCAGCACGACGTCGATTTCGGCCGTCTGGCTTATGGCGAGATGAATGTCGGAACGCTCATACTTCTCGAACCCGGGCCTGGCACATTCGAACGCATACGGCCCGGCCGGCAAATCCAGAACTTCATAGGCGCCCAGCTCATCGGTGACAGCGCCCGCTTCGAAGGCGCGGCTGGCGTTGGCCACCAAGACGCGGGCGCCCGGAATCACCGCGCCACCGGTATC
>CAZRKW010000376.1:0-3359 GCA_964600355.1 uncultured Acidobacteriaceae bacterium | reverse complement strand
TGTCCAATCGAATGGCAACCGGCTGGTCATCCAGGATCGTGGGTTCATACTTCCTCCCCTCGACGGCCTTGATGGCCGAAGGAAAGAGCAGCGCTGGTCCGCTGATAACTTTCACGCCGGTCACGTTGCCGTGCTCGTCAATGATCGCCTCGAGTACGACCACACCGGAGACGTGCGCCTGCCTCGCAATCGGCGAATAGACGACCGGAGGCGCGTAGAGGATCCGCGGCTCCTTCATGCCGCTGGAAATACGAATCGGGCCCTTGGGCTTCTCGGCGACGGCTACTGGCGGAGGGGGCGGAGGTCCGGCGATGGCTCCGGCAAGCACGTCTCCGACGCCCCCCGGAATGCCACCGGTGACACCCGAGATCGCAGGCGCCATCGCGCCGACATCCGGCGCTGTGGCCACAATTCTCTTGGGAATCAGAGTGGGGGCTGTAAGTTGCGCTTTAATGAAGGACGGCTTGGGCGCAACCGCCGCGCGCGCCATCGGAGGCGGAGCGGATGGCGGAGCCGCCGGTGGGGGCGGTGCGACAAGCAGAGTCGAGTTCAGTTTGTAGAGGTCCATCCCCTCGGTGAAAATCAGGGGGATCACCAGCAGCGCACCGAGGATGGCTGCCTGGAGCGCGAACGCGAGGCCGGTTTGTGCCGCGCGCCTCCCGCGGGATTGAGAGTCTTCCTCGATGATCGAAGTCGAAAAGATACTTTGCTTTGGCGGCGCCGGGCTGGTGGCCGGGGCGAAGAAATCCGGGGACTTGCGGCTGGACGGTGAAGCGCTTTGCTGAAAAACACCTTCATTCAGGGCCGACATCTGTCATCTCCTTTTTCACTGGAAGCATGCGGCCACGGGTTATTAAGGGAATCTCGAAGAGACCCTGAATTGAGCCCAAAGCCGCCACCGCCGGATAACTGCGGTGGAAAATCTCGATCCACGTGGAAAAGCGAGATGCGTTAACTACACTAAATATCCTCCATTAGTTTGCAGATTCGGGTCAAAAACCACAAACTCTCAATCCAAATCGATGCTATAGGAAAAGGGGATGTGACACTGAATCGAGGATAGCGGGGAGTGAGTGACTTCAGCGAAGAGCTGCGCGAAACGCCGGGAGGTTTATTGCTTACTGAACGCCAGTCTGGTAGCTACCTGGGGACATCATCGCTGTTGAACGCGATTTCAATCAGCTCGGTCGTTTCCCTCGGGGCAGGCTCGAATTTCCACTGCTGTACCGCGTCCAAAGCCGCCCTCACCAGTACCGGGCCGCCACCGACTTCATGCGCTTCCTTCACCGTGCCGTCCGGCGCCACCACGGCTTGAATTCGAACCTTGCCGAAAATGTGGTTGCGGCGAGCGAGGTCCGGATACCGCGGCTGCACCTTCACGGCGACTTTCCGGGCGACTGTTTGTGCTTGCGGATTGGGTTCCTGGGAGAATGCCGGTCGCGGCGACGGCACAAGGGACAAGGCCATCAGTCCAAGGCCAATCGCCAATTTCCCAGCCTTCGCGAGCACTTTAGAACTCCACTTTTTAGGGGATGCAAAGCCTGTACTTTCAAGATATCGCAGGATGCCGGCGGGACCACATCATCTTGAGGGAACGGTGTCTGGTCATACACCCCAAAGCAAGCCGGCAAGAACGCTACGGTAAATCGGGGACGGTCCGTCAGGATTCTGGCAATAACTCGCTGCACCGGGTAGAGTGTCTGCCACAAGCCGGGTCAAACCAAGAATGCCCGCTTAAGGAGATCCACGTGAAGAAGCTCAGCATTTGCTCAATTCTGGTCCTGATGGGGGCCATCGTTTATGGCGTCGCGGCCCGTGGGCAGTCGGCGAGCGCAGGCAAAGCGGATCCTGTGAAAGTGGATCCCAAACACTACAAGGTGGAGTTTGAAAATGACCGCGTCAGAGTCTTGCGCATCACCTACGGACCGGGGGAAAAATCGGTGATGCACTATCACCCTGACGGAGTCGTCGTCTACCTTACCGAAGCAAACACCCGCATGACGCTTCCCGACGGGAAGACGCACGACTATCCAGGCAAGTCCGGCCAAGCCTCGTGGACGGCAGCCGGAGCGCACCTCCCGCAGAATATCGGCGATAAGAAGTTCGAAGCAATCCTGGTGGAGTTGAAGAAGTAGGCAAGCTGTTCCGTGCGAGAGAGGGGAAGTTTTGGCAGGAATGACTCTTCAGTAGTTACCGGGCACGCGTGCGTTCAAGAGTCGTCGAAAATGTCCGCAACTTGCAGAAGATAGGCGCGTGAGGCGGTAATCCGGATTCAGAAAAGGCATCAACGCCGGATCGCGATGGACGACGCCCGATCCGTTCCGGCGCACGTCTTTGCTCTGGAAGTACATACTACTCTGTAGTAGTATGACACCGTGATTGAGATCATTCAGTTTCCAGCCTTCACGCGTCGGCTAGATGCTATCGCAAAAGCTCAGGCAGATCAGGTTCTGCTGGCCATCGAAAGCGATCTAATGGAGAACCCGGAACGAGGCGATTTGGTTCCGGGATTAGCCGGGATTCGCAAAGCGCGTACACCCGATCCAACCCGAGGCAAAGGAAAACGAGGCGGCTTTCGGTATCTGTACTATTACATCGAGAAGGACGGCCAGATATTTTTGATGTTTCTCTTCAACAAAGATGAGCAAGAGGATTTGAGTCCTGAGCAGAAGAAGCGAGTGCGCGAAATGGTGGCAGCTTTAAAGGGAGCGAAGCGATGAAGAAAGTGAAAATTTTTGACGACTTGATGGAGGGGTTTACCGAGGCGATCAAGTATCGTCGTGGCGACAAGAAGGCTAAACTGATGGTGTCCAGATTCATTGTTGCAGCCGACCCGCTCAAACCGGTTGAAATCCGACGGATTCGAAAAAGACTGCGGATCAGTCAACCGATGTTCGCAAAATATTTAGGCGCCAGCCTGGGAACAATTCGCAGCTGGGAGCAGGGCGTCAGGAAGCCCAACAGCACAGCATTGCGGTTGTTGTCGATCGCGAAGGAACGCCCGGCAGCGTTGCTTAAGCAAATCTCGTTTCCTCGGCAAGCAAAACGTCGCTGAGCAGGAGCAACGCGAGGAACAACCCCGCCCAGGTTAGGGCACGTGGGTTAGGCAAGGTCTTCAACTTCAAAAACCCTCGAAAATATTGAGATTGTGGCGGGTGAGCCTGTAAGCCGGATTTTGTGCTTCGCGCGCGGCGCTCGATTTGCATCAAGACGCTGGTGCGCGCGACGCGGCGATCATTCCTCTAGGTCCCGAATCGCTCCGGAACTCAAGCAGCCTACCCGAGGGTCGCGGCGCCCACTCTTGCGAGCGAACGCGTACGGGCCGGGCCGGCCCTCCCCTCCTATTTGGCCTTGCTCCA
>CAZRKW010000375.1:0-3370 GCA_964600355.1 uncultured Acidobacteriaceae bacterium | reverse complement strand
ACCAATTGGAGTCGCTTCTGGAAGAGACCCATATTAAGTTGTCCAGCCTGGTCTCAGATCTGCTTGGCGTCAGTTCCAGGCGCATGTTGAAGGCGCTCGCTGACGGAGAAACCGATCCGGCAGCGCTGGCCGCTTTGGCGCATCAGAGATTGCGCGCTACGCCGGAACAATTGTGTGATGCGCTCGGCGCGTGCACAGATCTCAAGCCCGTATACCGACGGCTCCTGAAAATGACACTGGAGCAATTGCAATTGCTCGAGCAGCAGATCGGTCAACTGGACCAAGAGCTAGCCACTTTGCTCCATCCGCACCAGGATGCGGTCCATCGACTAGCGGAGGTGCCGGGTTTCGGAGTGGACTCCGCGCAGCAGATCATTGCCGAAGTCGGCCCTACCGCAGCGACGTTTCCCTCTGAGAAATGCCTCTCTTCGTGGGTCGGTGCCTGCCCCGGCGACGAAGAGAGCGCTGGTGTGAACCACAGCCACCAGTCTCCGAAGGGCAATCGTCACATGCGCCGCTTACTCAATCAGGCTGCCAACGCGGCCGTGAAAGTCAAAGGAAGCATCTTCGAGGTTGTCTATCGCCGTTGTGTCCCGCGCCTCGGACATAATCAAGCCATCGGAGTCATTGCGCATCGACAGTGTCGTCTGATCTGGCTGATCCTGCATAACGGAGCTATTTACGACGAACGGGGCCCGGCAGTCACCATGCAATCCAAGTATAAGCGCACGTGGAGAATGATTCGTCAACTCCGACAGCTGGGCTATCGGATCGACCCACCGAATCTTCAACCTAGCCAAGCACAGGCGCGGTGATTTTCGACCCTGAGTGACGTAAATGGGGCAGAAAGTCAAATTACTCGTTAACCGGGAAAGTGCTTTGCGGGCATTTTGGAACGCAAGTTGCTAGTTGAAATACTATCGCGCTCCTCCCCTCATGAGGAACACGGTATCGCCGGGCGGTGTTTTCGGACATCGTCCGGCGTCTCTTTCTCTGTACCAAATTGAACGCTCCTCCCCAATTCCCGATCTTATTTGGAAGGTCGCGCCGGAAAAGAATTCCACGAGGGCTGGAAAGGCTCGTTTCGGCGATTAATTCTTGCCGATGGAAAACTCCAGGCCAGCGAAAATATCGCGTCCTTGTTGGACTGGAACGGTATCCACGCTGCTGAATCCACTCGGCAGCCAAATCACTTGATTCGTCAGATTGTTTGCATGAATTGCGATGGCAACGCCGGTTCGGTCGCCAAAGGGGAAATACCTTGAAAGGTCATAACGGAAATTCCCGTTGAGAATGTGATGCCAGCCCTGCAAGGGGTTCACGGCAGTATAGCCAGTGAAAGGCCCATCGGACACATCGAACAGGCTTGCAGTTAGTCTGTGGTTGCTCTCGTAGCTCACACCGGCCTTGAATCCAATGTTTGGAATAGGGGAGACATTCGTGTTCCCGTTGCCATCCTCATTGGTTTGATAGAGCATCGAGCCTTGCAGGAAGAAGTTCTTAAGAAAATAATATTTGCCCTCCACCTCGAATCCATTGAACGTGACTTGACCGAAATTGAAATAAACCGCGCGAGTTGGTCCTGGGAGATTCACAATGTTATCGGTGAGTTTGCTATGGAAGTAGTCGACGCCGAACTGACCCCGCCTGCCTTCAAAGGACACACCGAGGTTAAACGTCGCGACTTTTTCCGGTTTCAAATTAGGGTTGCCGCCGAGGCCAGGGTTGTTCAGCAGATTCTCGTCCAGGCTGGGTGCTCGAAAGGCCTGACTGTAAAGCGCCTTGACGCTCGCCCAGGACGAGGGCGCCCACACTACGCCTCCCCTGGGTACGGTATTCAGGGGAATGCTGCCGATTTTGTTTGTCTGGAAGCCAGCGATTAACTTCACATCACTGCGTAGCTGATGGTCAATCTGGGCGTAAAATGCGCCGCCGATCCGCCTGCCCTCGGCGGTCACCGCGGCGGGGTTGGTGGCCGTGAACAGTTCTACGCCTTCAATGCGATTGAGCAGGCCGCCGGCAGACAGGCGGTCCTTTGAAGTTAGGTTGATGAGGTTCGTCCATTCAGCGATCGATTCGTTGGAATCTCTAGTAACGTTCGGGAACGGAGGTTCCTTAAAGGTTGTTCGCGTGAATGTCAGGTTGAAGGTCATGTCCCAGTTTCCATTCACCTTGTGGTCATAACCCAGGTTTCCGAAATCACGTGTGAGACGGGTCCGGCTGGCGGTGCCCTCAATAAATCCTGTGGACTCCCATTCCGTAAAAGCCGACATGAAACTCAGCCCTTTGTAGTTCAGTCCCATGTACGCGCCTACGCCCCTATCGACGACCGTCACATTCTCGACGGGGGGCACTTGCGGCGCAAAGGAGAGGTTTTGCTGCGATGGTGGAACGAGATACGTGACAGGCCAATCAGGCAATTCATGGAGCTGCACAGCCCCCACTCCGCTCAGGGCGTTGTGTTTGTAAGAAAAGGTACCGGAAGAATCAACAGCTCCGCCTGCGCCCCCCAGACCTTTGAAGGTAGCCTGATTGCCTTCTGCTTTCTTGGTGATCAAATTCACAACCGCCGAGAAGGCATTCGAGCCATAGAGAACCGACCCCGGCCCCTTGATAATTTCAATGCGCTCCAGAATCTCCACTGGGAACGACTCCAGGAGGTCGGAAATAATTCCCCCTTCCATCACTTCCCGCGTGGGGCGCCCGTTGATCAGGAATAGGATGTGGCCCCCGTCGGTTTTCGTCTGATCGCCGAGTGCCGACACGAGGCTGCGGTCGACGAAATATTGCGTTGAGCCGGTCAAACCCGCCACGCGCTGAAGAATCTCGTTCAAAGTCAACCCGCCGAATCGGTGAAGCTCATCGCTTGTTACGATGGACATAATGCTTGGCGCATCGGACAACTTCTCCGAGAACCGGGAAGCTGTTGTGACATCGAGATTCATCAATGCTTCGATGTCCATCGAGGTCACATCGGCGTTTGCGGTTGTCGAAGCGGGCTGCTGAGCCAGCGTTGTGGCTGGCAGTGCTAGGAATAGTGCAGCTGCTCCCCATGTCGCCTGCCGAATCCTCCCGCGATCGAATGATTGAAAATAGCTCACTGTTAGCCCCCGCAAACGTTGAATCAATTCCGAATGTTCTCGCATGGGTCACAATGCGCCGGCCGACCGGCAGTGCGACAAGGAATGAATCGGCGCATCCGAGGCGATGCTTTAGGAGAAGAAGAATTACAGAAGGCCGGAGGGGCGATCGAAATCAAGACCTGCGAGCGCCCTTATAAAGCCGCAACCGACCAAGTGCCGTACTAGGCCACCATCTGATTTCATAACAATGTCGGCTCCCTCGACCTGAGTAAACTTGGTTGCGTGAC
>CAZRKW010000374.1:0-3401 GCA_964600355.1 uncultured Acidobacteriaceae bacterium | reverse complement strand
GCCGCCCACTTCGATTCAGAAGATCGAAGAACCGATCCTGACGGCGATGATCATCACTTCGGAGGAATCGCTGGGGGGAGTGCTGAAGCTGTGCGAGGAAAAACGCGGCGTGCAGAAGAATTTCGAATACCTGTCGCCCACGCGGGTGATGCTCACCTACGAGATGCCGCTGAACGAAATCGTGCTCGATTTCTACGATCGCCTCAAGAGCGTTTCGCGCGGGTACGCGTCGCTTGACTATCACCTATCCGGCTACCGCGAATCGGATCTCGTAAAGCTCGATGTGCTGGTGGGCGGGGAGCCGGTGGACGCGCTGACGGTGGTTTGCCACCGGGAACAGTCCTACGAACGGGGCCGCGATCTGGTATCACGTCTTCGCAAACTGATCCCCCGGCAAATGTTCGAGGTCCCTCTGCAGGCGACCATCGGGAGCCGCGTGATAGCGCGCGAAACCATCAGCGCCATTCGCAAGAACGTGATCGCCAAGTGCTACGGCGGCGATATTTCACGCAAACGGAAGCTCCTTGAAAAGCAAAAAGAAGGCAAGAAGCGCATGAAGCGCGTGGGGAAGGTCGATATCCCGCAAGAGGCTTTCCTGGCCGTCCTGAAAGTGGCGGGCAGCACGGAAGACGAATAGCTTTTCGGCTCTGCTCTCGCCGCCTTCGTAGCCACTCAACGAATGAACATGCAGTCACCGTAGCTATAAAAACGGTACTCCCCGTTCACAGCGTGCTCGTATGCTCGCAGGATGTTTTCGCGACCCGCAAAGGCGGCGACCATCGCGAGAAGGCTCGATTCCGGAAGGTGGAAGTTCGTCAGCAGCTGATCGACGATGCGGAAAGATTTTCCAGGGTACAAGAAAATATTCGCTTCCGCCTTGCCAGGGTTCACTTCGCACGCGCTTTTCTCCGCAGCATCTTCCAGAGCACGGACCACAGTGGTTCCGATAGCGAGCACAGGGCGCTTTTCCCGCACGGCTCCGGCAATCGCGGCAGCGGTGGAGGGCGAGATCTCGTAGGGTTCGGCGTGGATTTTGTGATCCTCGAGGCGCTCCGTCCGGACAGGCTCGAACGTTCCCAAGCCCACTTCCAGAGTGATCTCGACAATTTCGATGCCGCGCGTGGTCAGTTCATCGAGAATGGCGGGAGTGAAGTGCAGGCCCGCCGTGGGGGCGGCCACAGCGGCGCCGCGCTTCGCAAAAACCGTCTGATAGCGTTCGCGGTCCGCAGGTTCGTCCTCGCGCTTGATGTAAGGTGGCAGCGGGATATGCCCCAGGCGATCGAGGGCCTGGTGGAAGCCTTCTCTTGATGTGAAGCGGATGATGCGAACGCCATACTCCCCGCGGCCCTCGACCTGCGCTTCCAGTTCCCCGTCACCGAAGATAATGCGTTCGCCCGTAGGCACCTTCCGGCCGGGACGAACGAGCGTTTCCCAGGTGTCGGGAGAAATCTGGCGCACGAGAAGAACTTCAATCGGTGTTTGCAGGAATTCGTCTTTCACCGGACTTTTGCGGCCCGGCTTTTCCGCCTTAAGGCCGGCGCGGCGGCCAAAGAGGCGCGCGGGGATCACGCGCGCATTATTGACCACGATGAGTTCGTCCCCATGCAGCAGGCCGGGGAACTCGCGGAACTGGCGATCCTCCCAGGCGCCGGTCGAGCGGTCGAGCAGCAGCATGCGCGAAGACTCGCGCTCCGCAAGCGGGCGCTGCGCGATTCGTTCATGAGGAAGGTCGAAATTGAATTCGCTGAGCTTCATGAGGCTGTTTTTCGCTGCATCGGCGGAGACGCGTGCAGCGGTGGCGCAAGATATGCAAGTATGCTAAGAGAACAGCGCCGCCGAGCTTCCGCTCCTTCGCGTTCCCCGGAAAATTCGAGTGACCGGCGGGGCATGAAATCATTGTAGCGGATCGGCTGTCTGATTTTGCGAAAGCAGGTACCGTGTCAGAAGGATCGGTGATCATCAGTCCCCGGGGAGTCGAGCGCATCCGCCTCGGCCACTTGTGGGTGTATCGCAGCGACGTTCGTACTACCCAAGCGGAGCCGGGGTCGGTGGTCCGCCTCACCGACGAACGCGGGCGTTTCCAGGGGCGCGCGTTCTACAGCGACAAATCGCAAATCGCCGTGCGACTGCTGACCCGCGAGGACCGGGCGGTGGACCGCGCTTTCTTCGCCGAACGCATTCAGCAGGCCATCGCCTATCGCGCGCGTGTCGTCGAAAACTCGGATGCCTTTCGTGTTGTCTACAGCGAGGCGGACCTTCTGCCGTCGCTCATCGTGGATCGCTACGGCGACTACCTCGCCGTGCAGACTCTGAGCCAGGGAAGCGAGCGACACAAGGAGCTGCTCGTCGATATTCTGATGGAGCTTCTCTCGCCCAAGGGAATTATCGAGCGCAATGATCCCAAGGTGCGCCTGCTCGAAGGGCTCGAACAGAAAGTGGGCGTGCTGCATGGCGAAGTTCCAGCGGAAATATGCGTGAAAGAAAACGGCGTGGCCTTCGCGTACGACTTGGCGAAGGGACAGAAGACAGGATCGTTTCTTGACCAGCGGGAAAATCACTGGGCCGCCCGGCGATACGCCTCCGGGGATGTTCTCGACTGTTTCAGTTACCAGGGCGGGTTCGCGCTGACCGTTGCCGATCGCTGCGAGCATGTGGAAGTGGTCGATATGGCGCCCGCCGCGATCGAGGCGGCGCGAAAAAATCGGGACCTGAATGGCACAGCGAATGTTTATTTCCGCGAAGGCAACACGTTTGACGTGCTGAAAGAATACGACGAGGCCGGCCGGCGCTTCCACATGATCATCCTCGACCCACCTGCCTTCGCCAAGAATCGCGACAGCCTTCCGGCGGCCCATCGCGGCTACAAAGAGATCAACCTGCGCGCCTTGAAACTGCTCCAACCCGGCGGCTACCTCATTACATGCTCCTGTTCCTACCATGTGAATGAGCCGCTCTTCCTGCAGATCGTGGCGGAAGCGGCCAACGATGCGAAGCGAAATGTGACGGTTGTGGAGCGCCGGACACAGGCACAGGATCACCCTATTCTGCTGACCATGCCTGAAACGCACTATCTTAAGTGCATGATAATAAGAGCAATATAATATAAACAGGGTGTGCCAATTCATGAAGAAAATTGTTTAAAATTAACTTGACATAACAACGCGCATATTTTATTATTCGACTGCGCTAATACAGCGACAAAGACATTCAGGAGGACAAAAAAATGAGCATCACCCGTTGGGACCCTTTCCGGAACGTCAACACACTGCAGGAGCAAGTCAACCGTCTCTTTGAGCATTCCTTCCAGGGTAATCGCACCGATGGTTCGGCTCTTACGACTTGGGCACCGGCAGTCGATATCTATGAGACCGAGAACGAACTCGTTCTCAAGGCCGACTTGC
>CAZRKW010000373.1:0-3406 GCA_964600355.1 uncultured Acidobacteriaceae bacterium | reverse complement strand
GGAATTTGTGGGGGAAATGCAAACGCGCCGCATGAAGGGAACCTACGGCGCATTTGGCTATACCTCCGGTGCTGAATGCAGATGTGACAGGAAGAGATGCGTTCAAGTAGCCCGTAGAAGTCCCGGAGCAATTCGCTTCCGCATCACCAACCCTAACAACCCTACCCCGAGCAGCATGAGGCCGCCTGTGCCCGGCTCGGGAGTCGTCGTGACCGTCCAGGTGCCGGGGGCACCGGAGTTTTGGCCGTACGCGAGGTAATAGTAGCCATTGACAAGCACCTGCGTTGTGTCCACGTTACTGCAATTCGCTGCGGATCCGTTACACGTTGCGCCAAAATAGTTCACTGCCCCCTGGGTGCCGTTCGTATAGGCAAGAATCTCCCAGGACGTGATATCCCCGCTTGCCCCCGTGGTAACATCGAAGAACTGGAAGGCTGCGGTCGATTGAGTGACAGTTACCTCAGCACCATCAGTGAGCGCGAAGGATGATACGAAACCCGATAGGTTCCCCCCGGTCACGGTGCCGATGGCCAAATTATCGAATTGAGGCCCTGTCAACGTCGTATCCAACGTGAACGACAGGGCGGGGCTCGTCCCGGTGCACGTATACGCATACTGACAAAAGGTGTAGGCATTACCCGTGTACGTGAGAACCGTATCTGCTCGCAGCGAACCCGGAAGCATAAGGCACACCAAGCCCAGCAGGCCGATCAAGAAGACAAATTTCGCTCTTAAATTCATAGGTCCATCCCTCCCATAAACTTAAACGGTATCAGCAGGAAGAGTCTGCAATCCCACAGCCAATAACGACGTTGGTAGTAACAATCCTATCGGATAGTAACGGAGCTACTTAGGGGGCGACAGCCGCCAGCGACAGCCTGACCCGCAGACAAAAGGCCCCCGCTCTTGCTCAGATGGGGAAAAACGACTGTCACATCCGAGCCCCACAGGGTTGCACTGGGCCACCCTCAACGCCTGTGAGGCACACACAGGTATCTTAACGGACGAACGCTTTCTCCATTTCCATCTGAGGAAGAACAGTGGGAGCTGCGTCTGAATCACGGCACACTCGGAATCCACATGCCTGAGTAACGCGCTAACCGGAAACTGACCCACCACCAAGTTTTGCTCCTGGTTGCAGCCGCCGCCGGTTATCATGCAGACTTTGTGACGCGTTGCGCAGTTGCAATACAGCCGTTTCGCGCATTCCTCCGAGAACAAATGGCAACTGTGCAAGTAAACCGGCGCACCACGGCCGCGCGCCTCGACCGGCTGCAGATCACATCGGTGCACCGGCAGATGATGTGGATCGTCGCGATCGTTTTCTTTTTCGAGCTGGGCGATCTGAACGCGTTCGCCTTTGCCGCTCCCGCTGCGAGGGTCCGCCGGTTATGCCGCTTTTTCGGAGAAGTCCAGCAAGATCTTTTGCTGTCCTGCCTCGCCGTCGGCCAGGCGTACTGCCTCCTGGAAGTCTTTCAATGAATACCGCACAGTCGCTGGCGGCGTAAGCGCTCCGTTTGACAGCATGGCGAGGAGATCGCTCGTCGCTGCGCGCACTTCTGCGAGCGACTGGGAATTCACCCAGCGCGGAAGCCACCACCCGCGAACCGTCGCTGTCGAATAAATCAAACGCGGAGCGAAGAGTGGCATGGTGAATTTCGAGGGGTCGGTCTGGCGATGACTGGAGAGGGCTCCATACACGAGCATGGTTCCAGCGGGAGCGAGGTTGCGGGCAATCTCAGCGCCTAGTTCTCCGGCAACGCAGTCAATCGCTCGCTCAACGCCCTGACCCGCGGTCAATTCCTGCAGGCGCGCCCGGAGATCCTCGTCGGCTGTGCAGATTACTTCATTGCCTCCAAGGTTGCGGATGATTGTTTCCTGCTCGCGCCGCCGGATGACGTTGATGGTCTTGAATCGATGCTGCTGCGCCAATTGAAGCACCAACTTCCCGACGCTGGATGCAGCCGCCGTCTGCAGGAGCCAGTCGCCCTCCTTGAGATTGTGACCTGATCTCGTCAATGCCCATGCAGTCAGGGGATTGATGTAGGAAGTGGCGGCGGCCGGATCGTCCAGGCCAGCTGGAGCGGGCACGAGTCTGTCCACTGGGCACACGATCTGCTCGCGCCAGGTGTTCCAAGTGCCGATGAAAACTACGCGAGTTCCAACAGCCGGAGATTGCACGCCCGGACCTACAGCCTCCACAATCCCCACGCCTTCAATGCCTGGGCTGGCTGGCAAATCCGGCTGATAGCCATAGCGCCCGCGCACCATGTGCAGATCCGACGCGTTGATCGGGCTCAGCAGCACTCGGACGAGCGCTTCGCCAGGGGCTAAAGGCGGAGCAGGGATCTCTGCCAGTTGCAATACGCTCTTCGGTTCGCCGGTCTCGCGAAAGATCAGTGCTTTCATCCATATCTCCGGGGATTTTTAGGCGACGGCGGATTCCGAGGGACGCGGCAATACCGCGCTCCGACAGTTCCTGATGAAACGAGATAAGTGGAGTATGCGGATACCTGGTTTACGATGCGCCTGCCGCTTTCGCTGCGCCCTTCCGGGCTTCGATGGCTTTGACGGAGTTTTCAAAGGCTTTTTTCAAGACGCCTTGGCCAATGGTCCCGACCACCAATCCGAGCGCCCATCCTTTGAGGTTCTTGCCCTCGCGTACGACGACCACGTCAATGTCGGTGGTGCCGTCTGGGTGGCGCGTGAAGTTGTAGGTGTGGCCGGAGTCACCTCCCCAGGTGTTGGAGTCGGTCGTCGTAAGAACCACGTGGTTGGGATCGGACCAGTCGTAATGCAGGCGTTCCCAGATGCCGCCCGAACCTTCCGTGACGTCGGCCTGCGTAGTACCCAGTCTGTGCACTTTGAGGTACTCGTCGGCGCTGTTGCCGAAGAGTTTCGAGCGGCCAGGACCGAAGTCGGTGAGCCCCGCGATGTACTGCTCGGGCGTCAAGGTGGTTGTCTGGTGGAGATGGATCGTGGACATTGCGTGCTCCTTTCCTGGGTGGGTTTAAAGGAATTGTTATCTCATAAGCGGAGGGGATTGAGCCAGTGCCTGGTTAACGCCCGAACAGTGAACCGACCACTACCCGACTCAGACGACGAAGCGATAGCCGACGCCTCGCACCGTCAACAAATGTTGCGGTTTCGAAGGATCTTCCTCGATGTAGCGGCGGAGGCGCACGATGAAGTTATCGATGGCCCGGGTGTCGGTGTCTTCACGCAGGCCCCACACGTCTTCGAGTATGGACTTGCGCGTGACCGTGCGGCCGTGGCTCTGCACCAAGTGACGCAGAAGCTTCGCTTCCATCAGGGTCAGCTGGATCGTGGAGGCGCCGGTTTGCAGCTCGAGAGTCTCGAAATTGATGGTTTTTCCGTTGAAGGAGAAGACCTGCTGCTGAGGCGG
>CAZRKW010000372.1:0-3421 GCA_964600355.1 uncultured Acidobacteriaceae bacterium | reverse complement strand
ATAACTACTCGGCATGGACGCCTCTGCTTGTAACTCCTCCGCACCCGGAATACCTCAGCGGCCATAGCGCCACCGTGGCGGCCAGCGTCGATATTCTGAAAAAGTTCTATGGCGACGCAGACTCATTGACAATTCACACGACGACCCCAGGTGAGAATGCCAGAACTGTTGCGAACCTGAGCCAAATCGCCGAGGAGAATGGCCTAAGCCGAATCTACGGGGGCATCCACTTTTCATTCTCGAACGGCCGAGCCCAGCAAGTGGGCCGTGAAGCGGCGGAATACGCATTGAAGCATGGGCCGCACGCATTTAAAAATCCGGAGGCAAAGTGAGAAATTGCAAATGTCGAGGGCGTTTCTGAGCTCCCACATGAATTCTGCGAGATTCCGCCGACGTGGTAGGTCCGCGGAATGCAACGCGCCCAGAGAGCAGTCGGCCTGTTACGGGCCCCTTCCCTGGCTCACACCCCAGGACCCCGAGACGCCGACGCTCTCTGCGCGCACCAGCAGTTAATTTAGTTCTTCTGCGAAGGAGTTCTGAGGAATCCTCCGCCAGCACTAAGGGGATATAAGGCAGAGCGACATGCAAATCTTGCACTCCATTCACCCCTTGTACTCGCTGTCGGGGTTCGTCGTGGGGCTCCTGGTTGGGTTAACCGGTGTAGGAGGTGGGTCATTAATGACTCCCCTCCTTGTGCTACTTTTGGGCATTCGCGCAACGACCGCCGTCGGCACAGACCTGCTCTATGCCTGCATCACCAAGAGCGTGGGCACCGCTGTGCACGGTTTCAGTGGGACGGTCGACTGGCCCATCGTCGGAAAGCTTGCGGCCGGCAGTGTTCCCGCTACGGCTCTAACGCTCGTGGTACTGTCTCGCTATCAACGGCAGATGGATGGCAGCAATCATGCCTTGACGACGATTCTCGGTGTTGCGCTGATCTCTACTGCGATATCGATCGTATTCCGCAAATGGATATTGGACACGTTCGCCACCGTAGCAGGCAATCTGGATTCGCGAGCGCGAACGCTCTTTACAATTCTGTCGGGCGCGGTACTGGGCGTTCTCGTTTCGCTTTCCTCGGTTGGTGCCGGTGCGATCGGTGTGACGTTTCTGCTCATTCTTTATCCCAAAATGCCTGCGGGGAAGCTTGTTGGCTCAGACATCGCGCACACGGTTCCCCTTACGCTGATTGCGGGTATCGGGCACTGGTTCCTTGGATCGATCGACGGGCTGCTATTGATTTCGCTCTTGGTTGGTTCAGTGCCAGGCATCATCGTCGGAAGCTACGTTTGGTCGCGCGTACCGGATAAATTGCTTCGTCCGGTTCTCGCCGGCACGCTTGCGGTCGTGGGGGCCAAACTCTCTTTCTAGGCGGGCAAAACCGAAATACAGGTTTACTGGATGCACTTTAAAAGGGGCGCGGTCGCCAAGTGGTAAGGCAAAGGTCTGCAAAACCTTTATCGAGGGTTCGATTCCCTCTCGCGCCTCCACAATTCCTTCTATAGCTGGGACACGAATAGCATTCGCAAGTACTCAGATGATGTCTGCGAGATAGGAGAACAGTGGATCTGGACAAGCGATGCGTGGCTGCATTTTGTATTCTGTTTGTGTTCAGCGTGCTGCCTGCGCGAGCGGATGACGGGTTGCCACAGACAGCCCAAAAACCGTCAGTATCATCACTACAGTCAGGGGGTGGTTTCTTTCATAGTTGGTTTGGGATGGTCGCAAAGAGCCAGGCCGAGCAGCCGCATTGGATTACTCCGCTGGTGACCGTGACTCCTCGTCTCGAACAAGAGTTTCGATATGATGTTTCGCGCCAGGTTCAGCCAAACGGAACAACGGTCCTCGAAAACTTTGGAGGCTCGAAGGGGCTCGAGATCATACCGTCTCCGCATGTAGAGCTAATCTTCAGTCTGCCGCCTTACATCGTCCGCAGCCTTAACGGGGTGCCGGATGGCTACGGAGATGTGTCATTCCTGTTAAAGTATCGCTTCGCTTCGGCCAACGAGGAGCACGGCAACTATATTGTCACCGCGTTTCTGGGCGGCTCGCTTCCCACGGGGTCATACACAAACGGAACTCTGGAGGCTACGCTCACGCCCACAATCGCGGTCGGAAAGGGATGGCGAGATTTTGATGCTATGACAACATTGGGCGTCGTGCTGCCCGTTCATGAATCGGATCGAATTGGACGACAAATTGCCTGGAACAGCACGTTTCAATATCGCGTACTGCGAAAGATTTGGCCCGAACTAGAGGTGAATTCCACATTCTTCTCACAGGGGCCGAACGGCGGCAAGAAACAAACGTTTTTAACTCCCGGAGCAGAGTTTGGGAAATTTCCTTTGTGGTACCGGCTGGGATTGACTTTAGGTGCGGGCGTGCAAATCGCGACGACTCAGTTCCACACTTATAACCACAAGTACATCTTTACCGTCCGGCTTCCGTTCTAATTCTGACCTGAACTGTTCAGAACTGGCGGTCCCCGATTAGAGCAAGCCTGGGGCGCGTCCTTGCTTGAGGTTCCATATCGCAGCAACAAGAGCGTCTATTTCTTCGCAGGTATTGTAGAGCGCAAGCGATGCCCGCACGCTGGCCTCGAGCCCAAACCGGCGGAGAATCGGTTGCGCACAGTGATGTCCTGAACGCACGGCAATGCCCTCGCGATTCAGTGCCGCCCCCACGTCCTCGGTTCGGAAACCGTCTAACACAAAAGAAACTACGCCCGCCTGTTCTTTTGGTGACCCAACTAGGTGAAGCCCAGGAATGCCCCGGAGAGATTCGAGCGCGTATTGGAGCAACGCGTGCTCGTAACGTTCGATATTGGCCATACCAATGCGCTCGACATAATCAATGGCTGCGCCAAGGCCGACCGCGTCAGCGATATTGCCCGTGCCCGCTTCAAATCGCCCTGGAGGTACTTGATAGGAGGTCTTGTCGAAAGTCACGTCCGTGATCATGTTGCCGCCACCTTGCCACGGAGGTGTCTGGTCGAGCACGGCGGACTTCCCATACACGACGCCGATGCCCGTGGGCGCAAATACCTTGTGGCCAGAGAACACGTAGAAATCGCAATCCAGCAGCTGCACGTTAACAGGCATGTGGGATACGGCCTGAGCCCCGTCAAGGAGCACCTTCGCCTCAAAACGATGCGCCATTTCGATCATTTTCTGTGCGGGAGTCACCGTGCCGAGGGCATTCGAGACCTGTGGCAAAGCCACCAGGCGCGTGCGCGGCCCCAGAAGCTTCTGATACTCATCGAGCAGGATTTCCCCGCGATCGTCCACCGGCGCCACGCGGAGCTGCGCGCCCTTGTCTGCGCACAGCATCTGCCAGGGTACAATGTTCGCGTGATGCTCAAGCCATGTTATGACGATCTCGTCGCCCTTTCCTACGTTCTGCCATCCCCAGCTTTGCGCAA
>CAZRKW010000371.1:0-3429 GCA_964600355.1 uncultured Acidobacteriaceae bacterium | reverse complement strand
ATGTATTCGAGGGCTTCGCAGATGCCGATGGCGATGCGCTCGGCGCGCTCGGGTGGGAGCTTCTTTTCTTCGTCGAGGATCTCGCGCAGCAGGCGGCCTTCTACCCATTCCATCGTCATGTACACGCGGCTGGGGTCAAACTGCGGGAGCACCTTCACGACCCCGGGATGATCGAATTTGCGGCCGATTTCGGCCTCGCGATGGAAGCGGTCAAAGAAAAGCGGGTCGCATTCCAGTTCGGGATGGGGAACCTTGAGGGCCACCACGCGCCCGTCGCGCAGGTCGGTGGCGCGGAAGATGGTGGCCATGCCGCTGCGCGAGACGAGGCTGTCGATGCGGTAATGATCGAGTTGCTCGCTGGGACTTAGGGTGGCGATCATCGAGGCCTCCCGGCTTGGGTACGCCTGTTGCAGGTTCCGTAGGCAGGCTACGCCGCCGGCCTAAACCAGGCATAAAGGGTGCATAAAAGATTTATAAACAGTCCGCTGGGCGGTATCAGGGGCTTTTCGTCCTCGGTTGCCCATCCCATCCCCCAAAGGCATGAGGATTTTTTCGTTTCGATGGTAGGAAGATAGAAGGCTCGCCGGGGGCCTTCGGTGCGGTGGAGTAGAATGGATTGCGGAGGGTCGTGGAGATGCGCGCGTTTGGACGAGGCTTGTCTTTAATTTTTCTGGTGATCATCGTGGCAGCTGCTCTCATTCTTGGAGGCGCGGCACGGAGCCGGCACTTGCAGGCCCGCACCGCAGCGGCGGAATCGCCCGTCGGCACGGCAGCGCCTGGTGCGGCAACGGTGCGCGAGACGCTCGGAAACGGGCTGCGCGTGGTGATCGTGCCGGACAATCTGGCGCCGGTGGCGACCATCGTGGTGAATTACCTCGTGGGCTCCAACGAAGCGCCGGCGGGCTTTCCGGGTATGGCGCACGCGCAGGAGCACATGATGTTTCGCGGGACCCCGGACCTCTCCGCGGCGCAGCTGGCGAATATTTCGGCCGCCATGGGCGGGAATTTCGACGCCGACACGCAGCAGACCGTGACGCAATACTTCTTCACCGTTCCTTCGGAGGACCTCGACGTCGCGATGCACATCGAAGGCTTGCGCATGCGCGGCGCGCTCGACACCGACAAGTTGTGGGACCAGGAGCGCGGCGCGATCGAACAGGAAGTGGCCCAGGACCTCTCGAACCCGCAGTACGTTTTCTACACCAAGCTGCTTACGGCGATGTTCCGCGGAACCCCGTACGAGCACGACGCACTGGGATCGCGCCCTTCGTTCGACAAAACCACCGGAACGATGCTGCACCAGTTCTACGACACCTGGTACGCACCGAACAACGCCATCATGGTGATCGTCGGCGACGTGGACCCGCAGAAAACCCTCGGAGAAGTGAAGAAGTTGTTCGGAGACATACCGGAGAAGAAGATTCCGGCGCGCCCCGACGTGAAGCTGGGAGGCGTTGCGACGCAAACGCTGAAATTGGACACCGACTTGCCGTATGGGCTGGCAGTTGTCTCGCTGCGCTGGCCGGGATCGGACAGCCCGGATTTCGCGGCGGTGAACGTCCTGGGAGACGTGCTGAGCAGTCAGCGGGGAACTCTCTATGCGCTCGTGCCGGAAGGAAAGGCCCTCGATACGGGCTTTTCGTTGAGTGCCATGCCCAATGCGAGCGTCGCGTACGCGATGGCGGCGTATCCGCAGGGAGGCAACGGGGAAGCGTTGCTGAAGCAGTTGCAGGAGATTTTGTCCGACGACTCGAAAAACGGCGTGCCAGCCGATCTGGTGGAGGCTGAGAAGCGCCACGAAGTGGCCAGCGAGGAGTTCCAGAAGAACTCCATCTCGGGGCTGGCGATGGAGTGGTCGAACGCGCTCGCTGTGGAAGGGCGGCAATCGCCCGATGAAGATATCGAGGCGATCAAGAAGGTGACGGTCGAGGATGTGAATCGCGCGGCGCGCAAGTATCTGTCGGCGTCTGATCAGATCGACGCGCTGCTCTCGCCGCAGCCCTCGGGCAAGCCGGTTTCCTCAAAATCGTTTGGCGGAGCGGAATCGCTAGCGTCTGCCGCCAGCGGCCCTGTGGAGCTTCCTTCCTGGGCGAAAGATGCCGTCACACGACTCACGATCCCGGACCTGACGATTCACCCCACCGTGGTTTCGCTTTCGAACGGGATCAAGGTGATCGTGCAGCCCGAATCGATCAGCAACTCGGTCAGCGTCCTGGGGCATATCAAGAACAACGCCGATCTCGAGACACCGGCGGGGCAGGAAGGCGTCAGCACGGTGCTCGACGAACTGTTCCCCTACGGCACGCAAAAGCTCGACCGCATCGCGTTTCAAAAAGCGCTCGACGACATCGGCGCGGATGAATCGGCCGGCGGCGATTTTGCGCTCAACGTGCTGACCGATCATTTCGATCGCGGCATGGAATTGCTGGCGGATAACGAGTTGCACCCGGCGCTGCCGGAAAGCGCGTTCAAGGTGGTGCAGCAGCAAACGGCGGACGCCGTGGCGGGTCAGCTGCAGAGCCCCGAATACCTAGTGTCCCGGGCGCTCGACGCGGGGCTTTATCCCAAGAACGATCCGTCGCAGCGCGAAGCGACGCCGGCCACGGTGAAATCACTCACCATCCAGAATGTCAGAGGGTATTACCAGCACGCCTTCCGCCCGGACCTGACGACAATTGTGGTGATCGGTAACGTGACGCCGGAGAAGGCCAGGGAAGTGGCCGAGAAGTATTTTGGCGATTGGAAGGCCGCAGGGCCTGCTCCTCAAACCGATCTGCCCACGGTGCCGACGAATCTCCCGGGCGTTACCGCTGTGCCTAATAAGAGCCGGGTGCAGGTGAGCGCGCATCTGGCGGAAACTCTTGGATTGAACCGCTTCGATCCGGATTACTACGCACTCGAACTCGGTAATCACGTACTCGGAGGCGGATTCTACGCAACGCGCCTTTACCGTGATCTGCGGGAGAATGCGGGCTTGGTGTACTTCGTAGATTCATCGTTTGGCATCGGTAAAACCCGCTCTACCTATCGCGTGGACTACGCATGCGACCCGCAGAACGTTTCAAAGGCGCGCGGCGTCATCGAGCGCGACCTGAAGGCGATGCAAACCACTCCCGTGAGCGACGACGAACTGCGGCAGGCAAAGGCGATGCTGCTGCGGCAGATTCCCCTGGGGGAATCGAGTGTCGAGCACATAGCCGGCGGATTAATGTCGCGCGCAACGATCGGGCTGCCGCTAGATGAGCCCAGCCTCGCCGCCCGTCATTACGTCGATCTCACGGCGGACAAGGTGAAGGTGGCTTTCGCCAAGTGGGTCCGACCGGGCGACCTCGTCCAGGTGACCGAGGGGCCTAATCCGCAGTAGACCGATGGCGTAAGTAGTTAAAGTAAAGCTTTATGGATGAGGAATCCGCCTAGGTTCGGCGGCAA
>CAZRKW010000370.1:0-3439 GCA_964600355.1 uncultured Acidobacteriaceae bacterium | reverse complement strand
GGGATGGTCCATACGTAGCAAAGTCGTAGCGCGGCTATCGAAAAATCTGCTTGCCGGATGGCGGCCGACTTATACTGGACCCTACCAGGGCAGGATTGGACAGGATGTGCAGGGCCGTTTGCGGGCGAAAACGCCCGGACGGAATACTGAGGTGAGATCGGTGAGAATTCGCTCTATTGCATTTTGCTTCGTGGCGCTGGCGATGCTGGCAGGCTGCAGCCGCGATCCCCAGGTGCTCAAGAAAAAAGACGTGGCCAAGGGCGACGCCTATTTTCAGAAGGGGAAATATCGCGAAGCTGCCATTGAATACGCCAACGCGATCAAGATCGACCCGCGTTATGCCCAGGCGCACTTTCAGCTGGCCCAGTGCTTCCTCAACATGAAGCAATGGAACTATGCCTACCAGGAGCTATCGCGCACGGTGGAGTTTGACCCCGGCAACGTGAAGGCTCGTTTGGATCTCGCGACACTGCTGGCCGGGGGAGGCAGGTATGCCGACGCCCGCGCCCAGGCCCAGACGATTCTCAAAAGCGATCCGAAAAATTCACAAGCGCAGATTCTCCTCTCCGACGCCGACGCATCCACCGACCTGACCAAGGCGATTGCCGAAGCTCAACAAGCCGTAGCCATGAATCCGTCGGGGGCCAACGCGTACGTGAATCTGGCGCTCCTTCAGGAAAGAAACAAGGACGTCGCGGCTGCCGAGCAGAACTATCAAAAGGCGTTGTCGTTAGACCCCAAGTCAGTTCAGGCCGACCTTTCCCTGGGGGCGCTCTACGCCAACCAAAAGAAATTCCCGGAGGCCGAGAAACTCTTTCGAGACGCCATCACGCAGCAGCCCCAGAACGCCAACCTTCGCGCGAACCTGGGGTATTTTTATGCCAGCCAAGGCCAGAATGACAAAGCCGAGCAAACTCTGAGTCAGGCGAAAGCAGATCTGAAAGACGATCCCGACGCCTACCGTCTGCTAGCCAATTTCTACGAAACGCACGGAGAAACGAATAAAGCGGTCAATGAATACGCCGACCTGTACAAGCAGCATCCCAAGGATCTGGTCCTTGCAAACGCTTACACGCAGGTGCTGATCCTGCAGGGCAAAATCGACGAAGCGGGCAAGGTCAATGCCGCCACGCTGACGGCGTCCCCCAAAAACACCGATGCCCAAATATTGCGCGGGCAGCTCCTGAATCGGCAAAACAAATTCCAGGACGCCGTCAACCTTCTTGCCGCCGCCGTAAAGGATGCTCCGGACTCCGCCATGGCTCACTATCAACTGGGCATCGCCTATGCCGGCCTTGCGAATGTGGCCCAGGCGGAAACAGAGTGGCGAGCCGCGGGACGCTTGCAACCCCGCACCGTGGAACCGCAAAGAGCCCTGGCTGTTCTAGCCCAACAAAACAGAAATATGTCGTTACTGTCTGACGCGAGCCAGTCCCTCATCAAAATCGAGCCCAATTCCCCGGAGGGATATCTGTTTCACGCGCGCGCCCTATACGCCGAAGGAAACACGGCGCTAGCGGAAGTGGATATAAAGAAAGCTATTGATCTTGCGCCCAACAGTCCCGCGGGATATCTGATGATGGCGGACTTGCGGATGAGGCAGAACCGCATGGACGAAGCTCGAAAGCTCTACGCGCAGGCCCTCGCCGACAGTCCGTCCGACGCCGCAGCCCTCACCGGCATGGTGAATATCGACCTGCAACATCACGATCAGCAGAAAGCATTGCAGGAGGTCCAGGGACAACTCACCAGGACCCCTAACAGCAGCGCCGATTATTTCCTGCTGGGACAGGTAGAACTCCGCAATCAGGATGCCGTAAAGGCCGAGGCGGCACTGAAGAAGGCGGTTGACCTCGACAAAAAGAACTCTGGGGCCGCTTTGGTCCTCGGACAAGTCGAGATGTCACACGGCGAAACACAGCAGGCGATCGACAGCTACAAACACGCGATCGATGCCAACCCCAGGGATATACGCCTCTATGTGGCTCTCGGCGGAGTACAGGAGAGCCAGGGCAATTGGCAGCAGGCGGAAGATTCCTACCAGAAAGCGCTTCAGGTTCAACCCGATTACGCCGTCGCCGCCAACAATCTCGCGTACCTGATGCTCAACCACGGCGGAAACCCGAATGTGGCCCTGACTCTCGCGCAAACGGCGCGCAGGGGATTGCCCGACGTGCCCAATTCCGCCGACACCCTCGGCTGGGCCTATTACAACCAGGGCGTGTACAGCGCCGCAATCGACCTGCTCCAGCAAGCCGTAAAAGGCGACCCCAAGAATGCCAGCTACTACTACCACCTTGGAATGGCCTACGAAAAGCAGTCTAACTATTCGCTTGCGAAGAAGCAGTTTGAAAGCGCCCTGGCGGTCAATCCCAATTTCGCGCAAGCCGGCGAAATCAAAAAAATGTTAGCCGAATCCCCGCAGCGCAATTAGATCCCCCGGGTGTGCCGGCTTCAGTTTCGTTCACCTCGCGAATGCAGGCCTTGACGGTGGAAAAGACCGGTGCAGATCCCTCACTGCGTTCGGGATGACTCCCGAGAAAGAAACTCCGCCAATCGGGAGATTGGCATTCCCGGGCGACCCAGGGATGGAACAGCTCGGCATCCATCGCACAAACGGGTTTGGCCTTGCGACGAAACTCTTCTATAATCGTGCAATTGTTTAGGCGGGAAGGTTAACTACAGACATGTTGAAGAGCATTCAGCAGCGCGATCTTGATCGGAATCACTGGATCAAGATTACTATGACGGTGATTCTGGTGGTGATCTGCGTCAGCATGGTGGTGACGCTGGTTCCGGGGCTGGTGGGCGGGGCGGTGGGCACGTCCAACCCGGACACGATTGCGTCGGTGGCGGGGCAGGACATCAGCCTCGTCGATGTGGAGCGCCAGCTGAACCAGATGACCCAGAACCAGTCGGTGCCGGCGATGCTGAAGGGCCTGTACGCAAAACAGTTGCTCGACCAGATGGTCTTCCAGGACGCGCTCACCGTTGAAGCGACGCGCCTGGGCATCAGCGTTACGCCCGAGGAAGAGTCGGCGCGCATCAAGGAAATTCTGCCCAACGCCTGGGCCGGAGGCGTGTGGCAAAAAGACGCCTACGCCAACGCCGTACAGGCCGGGACGGGAATGTCCGTAGACCAGTTTGAAAAGGCCCTGCATGATGAGATGCTGACGCAGAAATTCCGCTCAATCATCACCGCGGGCATTTCGGTGGGCACCGACGATGTGATGAAGGAATTCCAGCGGCGGAACGAAAAAGTAAAGATTCTATACGCCCTGGTAAAGCCCACCGATCTCGCATCCACGATCCATCCGTCGGATTCAGACCTGGCCGCCTATTTCGCGAAAAATGCCGGGAAATACCAGATTCCCGAGAAGCGCTCGGCCCGCTACGCCCTGCTCGACCTGGCAAAGCTCCGGGCCAGCACGCAGGTGAG
>CAZRKW010000369.1:0-3443 GCA_964600355.1 uncultured Acidobacteriaceae bacterium | reverse complement strand
CGCGACGGGGAGCGTCAAAGCTTTCCCAAGGGCTGGGTCTCCGCCTTCTAAATACGACGCACCAGCGCTCGCTTTAGGTGCATCTGCCAAACTGTCGGGAGTGGGCCGTTTTCCGGTAACGCGACTTGTCAGGACTTTGAGACGGTCAGTTTCACTCGCGCTGCTTGCAAAAGCTAAGCTTAGAGTCGCTGCACAATTCAGCGTTTATAGCTTTACGCTCCTTCGGATCCGTAATTGCATGGCCAACGAGTGCTCCGTTCTCCACCTTGTAGATCGTAGTGGAATCACCGGTCTCTTGCCTCCGCTTCGCGAGCTGAGTAATTTCTTTGCGTCTCACGGCCACGTCGTCAAATCCATCGCCGTTCCAGTCTTTGATTTTGAAGAGATAATCAGCAGACACAACATTGTCGCCAGGTGATGGATCGGCTTCGAGATAGAGGCTGTAGGTTTTATCCCACCGCCTCGCCGCCCACCCTTTCCCGGACTCGTACTCGAACGAAGCCAGAAAATGTTCGGCCTCACATTCTACGCAGCTGGAATACGTGAATACCACGTCAGGAGTTTGCGACTCGTCGAACTTCGCCAGCCTAATCACCTCGTACAGCGGCAGGCCAGAACGTGGATACGTACTTGGTGATTTTGGTGGCTCCGTAACAATAGCCCTCTTTGAACCCTCGCGCAGGTCATAGGAATACGCATTAAAGAGGTCATAACCCGGGCTGTCTTTTGTTTCTCTTTCACCGATGATTACCAGAGCGGCCGTCCTGAAAACTCCGATCTGGTAGACATATTTATACTGATCGGCGGCGTAATGAGCAGGGACCTTCCGTGGATCGTCTGGCTCCAGTTCTTGACGGAACGCAGCTTGAATGCCGTTCCAAGCCTGAGAGTCGCGGGTGCTATCTAGCCACTGAAACTGGTCGTCGCCGACAGTCTGGCTCACGACAAGATTTGGCTGGGATTGCCGACAACCCCACGTAAACAGGAAAATCATGCCCCCACCCCATACAACGGTTCTGAATCTTTTCATCATTTGATTCCCCATCGTATTCTGACTAATTCATCGGCTTATTGTAAGCAGCCCTAACCGGAGCTGACCACTACCAAACCATCCCCTGATCGTGTCTAATGATCATGTCTGACAAGTAGTTGCAGGAAGGCCGTTTGGCCCTCAAACGTAAGGCAAGAATAGGAAGATGACTTTCAGCAGGCATTTCAGTTTGTTCTGGCTCGCGGCCATTCTTTTGCTGGGTGCAGCCCAATCGGGGGTTCTAGCCGGGCAAACGTCTGCATCCAGTCAAGCCCGCTCGGCAATCCCGCCTGAGACCAAGCCTCCTGACGGAAGGCCAACGCTTTCCGATTTTGCATGGCTTGAAGGGAAGTGGCAGGGTGCCTGGGGACCGCGGGTTGCGGAGGAAGTCTGGACCGCGCCGAAAGCCGGCCAGATGCTGGGGGTATTTCGCGTCATGGAAAACGACAAGACCCTCGTGATCGAATTGTTCTCGATCTTTGAAACACCGGATGGAGTGGCCTTGCGGTTCCGTCACTTCACTCCCGCGCTCGTGCCGTGGGAGCAATCCGGCCTTACCACGATGAAACTCGCTGAATTCGGCGCAAAAGGAGCCGTGTTCGAAAACTCGGCCGACAGCCAGCCGAAACGCGCCGCCTTCACCCGCCTGGATCCCGATACCTACATCTCGAAATCGGAAATCATGCCCGCCGACGGCAGTTCCCATAGCACCGAAATCACCTACCATCGCCAGAAATAAGCCGCGCACGGTTCGAGGTCTCGAACCATCACGATTTCCTAATGCCGGAAGTGCCGGACACCCGTAAACACCATCGCCATCCCCAGCTTGTTCGCTGCTGCGATCACGTCGGCATCCCGAACCGATCCTCCCGGCTGAATCACCGCCGTTGCCCCCGCGTTCCCGGCTTCTTCCACGCCATCCGGGAACGGAAAGAACGCGTCGGACGCCACCACGGTTCCCCCCAGAGGAAGGCCCGCGGTCTCCGCCTTCATCACCGCAATCTTCACCGAATCCACGCGGCTCATCTGCCCCGCCCCGATGCCGGCGGTCTGCCCCTCGTTCGCAAAAACAATGGCGTTCGATTTCACGTGCTTGGAAACCTTCCAGGCAAAAAGAAGCGCGCGGATCTCCGCGTCGGTCGGCGCGCGGTCGGTAACCGTTTTCAATTCCGAAGCGCTCAGTTCATGCCGGTCGGCTTCCTGCACCAGCACGCCGCCCGAAATTCGCTTCAATTCGAGCTCTTCCGGAGCGGCATCGCTCGGCATCGCAAGCAGCCGCAGGTTTTTCTTCGACGCAAACTTCTCCAGCGCGGCGGCATCGTATCCCGGAGCCACGATACACTCGACGAACAGCTTCGCCACTTCCTCCGCCGTCGCCGCGTCGAGCGCCCGGTTGAACGCCAGCACGCCGCCAAACGCCGACACCGGATCGCAGGCCAGCGCCTTTACGTAAGCGTCGCGCGAGCTTTCCTGCTCAGCCGCTCCGCAAGGATTGTTGTGCTTGATGATGGCGACGCCGGGCCGCTTGAATTCGGTCACTAGCCCCCAGGCCGCGTCCAGATCGACGAGATTATTGTAGGAAAGCTCTTTCCCTTGCAGTTGGCTCGCGCCCGCAAGTCCCGCTGCCGGACGCCCGGCAGGTATGTAAAGCGCCGCTGCCTGATGGGGATTTTCGCCGTAGCGCATCGGCTGCCGGCGTTCCAGAGCGATGTGGATCCGCTCCGGCAGTTTTTCCAGACTTCCAAGTTTTACGGTCTCGTTCGCGGCCAGCCGTTCGAGCTCCGTGGCGATTTCGCCGTCGTATCGCGCCGTCCGCGCGTAAGCTTTGCGCGCCAGCATCAGCCGCGTGGCCAGGTTCAGCTCCCGCTTCTCGCGCAACTCCGCGATAATCGCCGCGTAGTCGCCCGCATCGGTCACCACACCCACACTTTGAAAGTTTTTCGCCGCCGACCGCACCATCGCCGGCCCGCCGATATCGATGTTCTCGATCAACTCTTCGGCGGTCACTCCCGGTTTGGCCGCCGTTGCCGAAAACGGGTACAGATTCACCACCACAAGATCAATCGGGACAATCGAATGCTCGCCCGCCTGCTTGCGGTCCTCCGCCTTGCCGCGCTGGAACAGGATTCCGCCATGCACCTTCGGGTGCAGCGTCTTGACGCGCCCTCCCAGCATCTCCGGCCAGCCGGTCAGCTCGGAAACATCGCGAACCGCAATGCCCGCTTCGCGCAAAAGCTTCGCGGTTCCTCCCGTGGAAACGATTTCTACTCCCAGCCCTGCAAGGTCCCGGGCGAATTCCACCACTCCGGTCTTGTCGTACACGCTGATAAGTGCCCGTTCAATCGCACATTCAATTGCCACAGCCGATCCTCCTGGATTGAAAAAAGGGATATCGAAATAAGAGCGGGTTAGT
>CAZRKW010000368.1:1173-3445 GCA_964600355.1 uncultured Acidobacteriaceae bacterium | reverse complement strand
GCAGCTTTTTTTTTGCAAGGTGGCGCAATCCTGGCGGCAAGCAGCTTCTGGTGGCTAACTGCTTCTGCGTGAATCACTTGGAGCTATAGAAGTGAGTAAAGAGCAAGGTATCGTGAAGTGGTTCAATGCCGCCAAGGGACAAGGGTTCATCCAGCGGCAGTCGGGCGAGGATGTGTTGGTGCATTTTTCGGCTATCGAGGCCGAGGGCTACAAAAGCCTGAACGAAGGTCAGGCAGTGGAGTTCGAAGTGAAGCAGGGGCCGAAGGGTCTACAGGCCGAGCACGTCGTCGGTCTCTGACGCCGCCTCAGGCGCCCGCTTTAATAGTTCCTGATGTGTTGACACCAGTTCGGGAGGGCTCTCCCCGGCGAAAGTCCCCGGCGGCCAGCACATCGGTGTCTTAATCCGTATCACTGATTTTCTTAAAGAAGTACTTGCAACGTTCTAATCCGAAGGAGGAAATGTGCAAATCCTGGTTGAAGGTCAGACAATTCGCCACACGCAGTACGGAGTTGGGATTGTTACCGAATCGAACACCGACCGCACGACGATCGATTTCGACGATCACGGCGTGAAGAAATTCGTCACCTCGATGTGGAGCGCTGAACTCATCGGGGAGCCTCCCACGGAGAAGCCCTCGCGCCGCCGCGGGCGCCGCAAAACCGCGAAGAAAGCGGAGAAGACGGAGAAGACGGAAAAGACAGAAAAAGTCTCCTAGTTCGCGGCCGCCCGGAAGGCGGTTGTTCTGCGCACAAGCTTCGAATCGAATCTGCGCCCGGGAACGAGTCCCGGGCGCTTTTTTTTTGCGCGCACTCGGGATGGCGCCCCATCCCCAACGCTTCTGTCGAAACCTACGGTTCCACCAGATTGTTGCGGACCGCGAAGCGCACCAGCTCGCTGAAGCTCTCGAACTCCATCTTTTCCATGATGTGGTTGCGGTGGCTCTCGACGGTCCGGGTCGATACCTTAATGATCCCGGCGATTTCCTTGTTGCTTTTTCCCGAACCAAGCAGTTGCAGGACTTCCACTTCGCGCGGCGTCAGGTTGGTGCCCGGGAGCATGCTCTCCGGGTTTCCCGGGCCCTGCACGAAAGTCTTGGACATGGTGATCGATAGCTGGCTGGTGAAGTACGGCTGGTGCTGGCGAATGTGGTCGACCGCCGTGAGCAGGTCCGTATCGGCGTCTGACTTGAGCACGTAGCCGAGCGCCCCGAAAGAGAGGCATTCGCGCGCCAGTTCCTCGGAGAAATGCATGGTCAGCACCAGGATATCGGTGGATGGCGATTCCTGGCGCACCGACCGCACCACCTCCAGGCCGTTCATCTCCGGCATGGTCAGGTCCAGAACCAGCAGGTCGGGCTTCTCTCTCTTGATGTGGTGCAGGGTCTGGGCGCCGTCGGAGGCTTCCGCGCAGATTTCGACGCTGGGCAGCGTCTCCAGCATGGCGCGGACGCCGCGGCGGACGACGACGTGATCGTCGGCGATCAGAACACGATACGGTTTTTCGAGGTTCATGGTTTTTTGTAGAGGATGCGCGTTGCCGTCCGAACTCCGCAGAGGGACGCGGGTCGGCGGCGCCGGATTCCTCATTCTCCTTTCAAAGATTCCGCTGCGTTGTTCTCCGTCGAGAACGCAGGATTCCCTTGCGGATCCTGCATCACGAACGGCAAAACCGCGCGAACGGTAGTGCCGTGGCCTGGCCTGCTCTCCATTTCGAAAACTCCGTTCAACTGCTTTACGCGCTCGCGCATTCCCGCGATGCCCACGCCCAGGCGGGTATTGCGCCCCCGAGCGATCGAGTGGAGGCCGCAACCCTGATCGCTCACTTCCACCAGCACCTGGCCATCCTGGCGAGTCGCACGGATGGTCACGGTCTGGCTGCCGGAATAGCGATGGACGTTGGTGAGCGCCTCCTGCACGATGCGAAACACGGTGGTCTCGATCTGCTGCGATAATCTTCCCAGATCGCAGTCGACCTCGACGGTGGCCTGGATGCCGCTGCGGTCGGAAAATCCGCGCGCATACCATTGCAGCGTGGGTGTCAGACCCGCTTCGTCGAGCATGGGCGGATGCATGAGATAGGAAACCACGCGGATTTCGCGGATGGCGTCCTCGGCGAGGCCGCGGGCCTCTTGCAAGTGGGGGACGGTGTTGCCGCTCTCGGTTTGCGCGTGATCGAGGTTGGCGAGCGTCATTTTCAAGGCAGCGAGGGTCTGGCCGACGGATTCGTGCAGGTCGCGGGCGATCTGGCGTCGTTCGGCGTCCTGCGTGCGCA
>CAZRKW010000368.1:0-1073 GCA_964600355.1 uncultured Acidobacteriaceae bacterium | reverse complement strand
TCCTTGCGGCGCTCGGTGACGTCCTGCGACATGCCCGCGAAATGCACGAGCCGCCCGGAGGCGTCCGTCACGGGAATGCCCCTCGAATGGATCATTCGAATCTGCCCGTCCGCCCGGACGAAGCGGGCCTCGTATTCCAGGGGGCATTTGCCGGCGAGGGCCTTGGCGATCACCGCACGATGGCTCTCGCGGTCGGCGGGGTGCACCATATTCCAGAACATATCCAGGGAAGGGCTGGGCATGCGCGGATCCATGCCGGCCATGCGATAACGTTGCTCAGACCATGTGATTTCATTTGTCTCGAGGTCCCACTCCCAGCTTCCTAATTCCGCAAGCTGCTCGGCCTGCGCCAGCAAGGCTTCGCCTTTTTTGAGCTTTTCTTCGGCCAGCTTCCGGTCGGTGATGTCCTGTGTGCTGCCAACGATTCGAACGGCCTCGCCGGCTTCGGAGAACAAGGCCGCGAACCGGGTATGGAAGATGCGAATCCCTCCGTCTTTGCACACAGCCCGGTACACGTGCTCCATCGGACGGCGTGTGGCCACGACTTTGGCCAGAAGTACTGCGGCGTCTTGCCGGTCGGCGGGATGAATCATTTGCAAGCATGTGGTTCTGTTCAATGGCACTTCGCCAGGAGCATATCCGCGCAGCCGGTACGAGTTGTCGGACCAGGTGATGGACCCAGTTTTGACGTCCCATTCCCAGCTTCCGGCGTTGGCTAGTTTCTCCGACTGCTCCAGGAGGGCCGCGTTTTTGCGAAGCGTTTCTTCAGCGCTTTTACGGCCGGTAATGTCGCGCGAGAAGAAGCAGAGCAGCTTCGACGGGGTCGCGTGATTCGCCACGGGGAACACACGCGCGCAGAACCACCGAGTTCCTTCGGGAAAGTCGACGGGATATTCGAGATGCTGGACGCGGTTCGTCTTCCAAACGCGCTGCAGCAGCTTTCGGAGCGGCGCGTAATGTTTTCCGCACAGCACGGCGGAGATTCTTTCTCCCACCAGCGCTCGCGCCGGGCGGCCAAGAGATGCTTCGTCGGCGGCCCAGATGACGCGGATGGTTCCCCGGTCATCCACCAG
>CAZRKW010000367.1:0-3471 GCA_964600355.1 uncultured Acidobacteriaceae bacterium | reverse complement strand
AAGGGGACATTTCTATCGAGGACAAAAGGGGACATTATCAGCGAGGCACAACATGACGCCAGTGAATGGCGCCGGTAAACGATGTCCGCTGCGTTGGCTTCCCAGCCCGCTGGGACTATTTCATTGTCAGGAGCACCTTGCCGATATTCTTGCGCTCGTGGATGTATTGGTGGGCCGCCGCGGCTTGAGCCAGGGGGAACGTCTTCCCCACCAGCGGCTTGATTTTGCCGTCGGCGTACAGCTGAAAAAGCTGGTCGATTTCCCGCTGTAGAAGAGTGCCGCGGGATATCAAGCCTCCCAGGCTTACGCCGATCACGGCTATGTTCTCGCTCATCAGCTTGAGGGGATGGAACCTGCGGGTCTGCACGAGCGCCGAGAGGGCTTTCAGCAGGTTCCGCTTCCCATTCGGGGTGACCGCGGTTGAAAATCCATAGATCACCAGTCTTCCGGTGGGCCCAAGGCATTCATGGCTGCGAGAGAACGATTTGCCGCCGGTCGCGTCCATCACCATCTCGATCCCATCGGGGGCAAACTTGCGAACGGCCTCGACGAAGTCCGTCTTCTCGTGGTCGATCAGATGGTCGACTCCGAGCTTTCGCAGATACTCGTGCTTCGCGGCTCCCGCCGTGCCGTAAACTACCAGCCCGCGCGCCCGCGCCAGCTGAACGGCGGCAATCCCGACGCCTCCCCCTGCGCCGTGAATCAGGATCCGCTCGCCCGGCTGCAGGTTGCCCATCGTGACAATCGAGTGGTAGGCCGTCAGGTAGTTCACCGGCATCGCAGCGGCATCCTCAAAAGGCATGCCGGGGGGCAGGCGGTAGACCTGCTGCACTGGTACGGCGATCCATTCCGCGTAGGCGTTCAGGCCCGATATCGCAGCCACGGCCTCGCCCGGCCGCAAGGGCGCGGCCTGGATGGAGCGGCCTCCCTCGGCCGTCTTTTCCACCACGCCGGCAATTTCCAAGCCGGGAACGAACGGAGGCTTGGGTACGCCGGGATACACACCCATGCGCTGCATCAGGTCGGCGAAATTGACGCCAATCGCTTTCACGCGAATGAGCACCTCACCCGGCTTGGGCTGGGGATCGGGCATCTCCCGCGCCTCCAGAACTTCAGGCGGCCCATACCTCCGAACCACCATAGCGCGCATCTAACTCTCCTTTGCAGTCAGCCCCCGGATTCCGAGGGATGACGGCGTGTAGACAGGCCCTGCGGGGTTTTCGTTTGGCGATTCAAGAATCTTACTTTAAAGTGTTAGACTTTGTGCAACCATGAAAACACAACAAAAATATAAGGCAGTTTGGGCGATCGCCGGTGGTTTGCTGATCGCCTGCGCGTGTCCCGCGGCAAATGGCCCGGTGGCAAAGTCAGATCCGGGGCAGGCGATTCTCACCGCCATGCAGGACGAACTCACCCGCTCCATGACAGCTCTTTCCCAAGGCGATCCGGCCGCCTATTTCATCAGCTATACGGTAGCAGACCGCCAGTACTCTTCGGTTTCCGGTTCCAATGGCGCGCTCCTGACGAGCAGCGACGACCGCGGCCGCTGGCTCGAAGTGCAGACGCGCACCGGAACCTATCAACTGGACGACACGCACAAGCTCGCCGACCGGCAGCCGAGTTGGACAAGCCCCGGCACGTCAACCGTGCTGGACGATGATATCCCGGTTCTTCGCCGGGAGATCTGGCGAGAGACCGACAGGCAGTATCGCGCCGCTTCGGAAGCCTTGATCAAGGTGAAGACGAGCCAGCAAGTGGAAGTGCAGACGGCAGAAGGCGCCGCGCCTGATTTTTCCAAAGAAGCGCCGCACGCCTCCGTTGGCGCGCGTGTGGAAATCCAGGTGGACCGCAAGCCCTGGGAAGAGCGCGTGAGGAAATACAGCGCCGCGTTCAGCAAATCGCCGGCGGTGCTGAATTCGATCGCCACATTCTCAGCGCTGGGCATGAATCAGTATCAGGTGAACAGCGAAGGGACGAAACTGGCGTTCGGGCAGGTGCACTACCGCCTCGAACTCTACGTGCAGAGCAAGGCGCCCGACGGCATGGACATCAACCGGTTCGCCAATTTCGACTGGCTCAATCCTAAGGACGCTCCGGACGACAAGACCGTCTTTGCGCGCATTCAGATAATGATTAAAGAAACCGAAGGCCTGGACAACGCTCCGCTGATCGATCCTTATGCCGGCCCCGCTCTTCTGACGGGCCGGGCCGCGGCGGTTTTCTTCCACGAGGTTTTCGGCCACCGCTCCGAGGGCTTCCGCCAGAAGGACATCAACGAAGGCCAGACATTTACTAGCAAGGTGGGCGAGCAGATCCTGCCGGATTTTCTTTCCATCAAGGACGATCCGACCGAGGCGGCCCTGGGAAGCCAGATGCTTCTGGGCAATTACGCTTTCGATGACGAGGGCGTGCCGGCGCAGAATGTCCAACTAATCGACCGCGGCGTGCTGAAAACTTTTCTCATGGGCCGGTCTCCGCTGGTGAGTGTTCCGCAGTCCAACGGGCACGGGCGCCGGCAGCTCGGCTACGTACCGGTGGCGCGCCAGGGCAACCTGATCGTTTCGAGCTCGAAGACGATGACCAACGACCAGCTGCGGCAAAAGCTGATCGAGCTGGTGAAGGAGCAGGGCAAGCCGTTCGGCCTGTTGATTGACGACATTGCCGGCGGCTTCACGTTTACGGGCCGGGGAAATCCCCAGGCGTTCCAGGTGCTGCCGCTGGTGGTTTACAAGGTTTTCCCGGACGGCAGGCCCGACCAGCTGGTCCGCGGCGTGGATATCGTGGGGACGCCGCTTGTGTCGCTCACCAAGATCGTCGCTACAGGAGACACGCCCGATATTTTCAACGGGTATTGCGGCGCTGAATCAGGCTCGGTGCCGGTTTCCGCCGTGGCGCCCGCGATCCTGATTTCCGAGATGGAGGTGCAGAAGAAGGAGACCTCCACCGACCGGCCGCCGATCCTGCCGCCCCCGGGACACGATACCGAGACAAAGGGAGATGCTCAGTGAAGAGAATCCCGGTCGTGCCTCTGTTCCTGGCTTTGGCTCTGGGAATGCCGCTGCTGGCCGCGCAGCCTCGCGCGAAGAGCCCGGCGCCGCAAGCCGCTCCGATTCCGGCGGGGGAAAATGACAAGACCCTACAAGCCATGCGCGATGAGCTGGAACGGTCGCGCACGCGTTTGCAACTCCCTGGCGTGGACAAACCTTTCTATATCGAGTACCGCCTGCTGGACGTCGACGTCCGCAGCATCACCGCCTCTTTCGGAGCGCTCATGGCCAGCGACACCGAGCGCAGCCGCTTCATGAGCGTGGACGTGCGCGTCGGCAACTATCATCTCGATAGCTCCAACTTCATCAGCGAGGATGGCTTCCGCGGCTTTCTTGGATCTACCGGGCAGGTCGGCATCGACCGCGACTACAATTCGCTGCGGCAGGATCTGTGGCTCGCCACCGACCAGGCCTACAAAGCGGC
>CAZRKW010000366.1:0-3493 GCA_964600355.1 uncultured Acidobacteriaceae bacterium | reverse complement strand
GAGCTGCGGTGTCCTCGACGGGAGGTACAGCGTCGGTATCCGGCGCGATCGTCATAGGGCGCTCGGCTTCCGCTACCGCCGGTGTCGGTGGGGCCGGCACGGGGGCGGATGCGTGAACGGTCTTGCGAGCGCATCCTGCTGCTGCAAACGCGAGGCAGCAGGCCAGCACAATCCATCGTGCATTGACGGGGGCATTCATGGCATGGCGGCTGGAAATCACCGTTTCTCCGTGGCGAACGGCTGGCTGAAGTCGCGGACCTTCGCCGATGGCGGCGGTTGCGCGGATGACGGCGGCGATGCCGCTTCTGTCCGCGCCAAAGGCAGCTCCACGCGAAACGTTGTGCCATTACCAGTCTCCGATTCGAATCCTATCCGGCCGTTGTGCAACTGCACAAACCGGAACGTGTTGGCCAGGCCGATGCCGGTGCCGCCAGGCCGCGTGGTGAAGAAAAGCTGGAAAATCTTGCCGCGATCCTCAGGAGAAATGCCTTTTCCTGTGTCCGACACGGAGATGACAGCATAGTCGCCCTGACGCTGCAGATGGATCGTGACGCGCCCGCCCGGCGGCGTGAAGCTGCTCGCGTTCAACAGCAGGTTCAACACGCATTGATGAATGAGCTGGCGGTCCAGGAGGACGGCCGGGAAATTTTCCGGCAAATCGACAGATAATTCGAGACTCGCCTTGGCGATCGAGGGCCGCGCCGCATCCAACACTTCCTCGATCAGCGCGCGCAGGTCGGTTTCTTCGAGGTTGATTTCCACCGGCTTCGTGAAATTGAGGAAGGTCTTGACTGCGCGGTCGAGACGATCGATTTCGCTATCGAGCATTTTCACGGCTTGCTGCGGTTCCGGATCGATGGGCATATTGGCTTTGAGAACTTCGAGCCATAGTCGCATCGAGTTCAGAGGATTCTTGACCTCGTGGGCTACCCCGGCCGTGACGCGGCCCAGGGCAGCAAGGCGCTCGGACACCTGGAGCTGGTTGCCGATGCGCTCTAGGGTTTCAATGTCGTGCAGCGTCACCAGGGTGCCCATGCGCTTGCCGTGCTCGCGGATTACCTGCGCGCTAACGCGGATTCGCAGGGGATGCGAGCCCCGTTCCAGGGTGACTTCGGTGCTTTCCACCGATTCGATTTGTTCTCCCTCCACGCGCAGTACGCCGCGCAGTGGATGCCGCGCGGGAAAAATCTCGCTGACGAACCTGCCCCGCAGGTCTTCGACGCGCGCTCCCAGGAACTTCTCCACCGAAGGGCTCACAAGTACGGCGCGGCCCTCGGCGTTGAAAAGCAGCAGGCCGTCGCCGAGGCCCTGCATCACTTGGTCGAGATTTTCGCGTAAGGTGCTGAAAATTTCGCGCACGTCGTGCAACTGCTTGCCGATGCCGGTGATCTTGGTGCTAACGACACCGAGTTCGTCGCCGCGCGCGACGGCGGGTTCGAAATCGAATTCACCGGCGGAGATGCGGTCGAGCTGCTTGGAAATTCGTTCGAGGGGAGCGAGCGTGATCCGGCTCACCAGAAGCGCGAGCAGCGTGGAAAGCAAAACCGAGCCCAGCGCCCAGTAAAGGGCCGAATGCAGGCCGGGGGAAATCTCATCGCGCAACAGCGTGGAGGAAAGGCCAATGCGGATATTTCCGAACGGTCCCGAACCCAGGCTGAAGGGCAGCGAGTATTCGTAGGTTTGGGGAGGCCCGTACAACGTGCGCAGCTGATTGATGAAGCCGCCGTGGACGAGCAGATCCACGCTGGGGCGAGCGGGCGCCATCTGGCCGCGCTTGGAGGCGTCACTCGAAACGAGAACCGCGCCATCGTCGCCGCTGATCGTGATCTCATAGATGGTCGGCGAATAACCGACGGCCGATTCGATGAGGGAGTTCAGGGGGCTGCTGTTGTCGAGAGTGGTGCGAACGTACTCGCGAATGTCTTCGGGCTTGAGGGAACTCGGAGCGCGGCCCGTTTCCGAGGCGTCGGCCAGGGCGTTCTGGCAGGCGAGAAAGACCTGCTGGGCGACGAAGCGCGCGCGGTCATCAGCCTGGTGCAGCACCTGGCTGGTGAGACGTCCGAGATAAAGCGCCGAAACGACGGCGACGACTGCCAGCACGAGCAGCGAAGTCGCCAGCGTGAATTTAGTTTTCAGGCTGAGACGCATCTTTCCGCCCCGCCTCGTATTCCTTCAGCTTGTTGTGCAGCGTCTTGAGACTGATGCCGAGAAGTTCGGCCGCCCGCGTCTTGTTCTGGCTGGTGGAGGCGAGGGTTTGAAAGATGAGCTCGCGCTCGACGTCGTCGACCGTGGTGCCGATCGGGAAGCGAAGGCCGCCCAGTCCGGAGGAGGTCACTGCCGGTGCGTGGCCGAAATCGGACGGGAGATGCTGACGGTTGATCGTGCCACGGTCGGAGGCGATCGCGGAGCGTTCCAGCACATTGCGGAGTTCGCGAACGTTCCCCGGCCAAGGATAGGATTTGAATAAATCCATCACGTCCGCGCCGACGCCGGTAACCTTTTTCCCGTGCTTCTCGGAGATCTCCGCCAGCAGATGGTCCACGAGGGGCGGCAGGTCGCCTTTGTGCTCCCGCAGCGGCGGGAGATGAATGTGAAATACGTTCAGGCGAAAGTACAAATCCTGGCGGAGCTTTCCGTCCGCGACGGCCTGCTCGGGATTCTTGTTGGTGGCGGCTACCACGCGAACATCAACCGGCGTCTCCACTTTGCTGCCCAGGCGGCGTACCTTGCGGTCTTCCAGCACGCGAAGGAGTTTGGCCTGCGTTTGCGGAGGCATCTCGCCAATTTCGTCCAGGAGCAACGTGCCGCCGTGGGCCAGCTCGAAACAGCCAATGCGGCGCTCCGCAGCCCCGGTGAACGCCCCCTTTTCGTGGCCAAATATCTCGCTCTCCATCAGGGATTCAGGGATCGCGGAGCAGTTGATTGCGACAAAGGGGCGGGAGGCGCGTGGCGAGAGCATGTGAATCGAGCGCGCGACCATTTCCTTGCCGGAGCCAGTTTCACCGGTGATCAATACGGAGGCGGTCGAGGGGGCGGCTATTTCGACCTGGCGCATCACATCCTGCATCGCTCCGGAGGCGCCCACCAGAACGCCCAGTTTCCCTGCTTCGCGAAGCTCGCGCGTGAGAGCGGCAACCGCTTGCTTGTCTTGCACGCGCTCGAGCGCGCGCTTCAGTAGCGCCTGCAAAACGGGGAATTTCAAGGGCTTTTCGATGTACCAGTAAGCGCCGGCCTCGATGGATTGCACGACGCGTTCATCGCTCCCGCGGCCGGTAATAATGATCACGGGAATCTGCTTAATTTCCTCTGCGAGATGGCCCAGCAATTCGAGCCCGTTCATGCCAGGCAGTTCGACGTCGGCGAGAATCACATGGGGGGCAAATTCCGGGAACTTGGCGAGGGCATCTTCGCCGCTGGCGACGCCCAGCACTTCGTAATCGCACTTACGGAGGACGGCTTCGTAGCCTTTGCGGGCGTTCTCTTCGTCCTCGAC
>CAZRKW010000365.1:0-3521 GCA_964600355.1 uncultured Acidobacteriaceae bacterium | reverse complement strand
TCGCGGTAAAGGAAATCTGGTCCAAGAACACGCAATTCACGCGCGTGCAATCGCTTTCCATAGCGTTCCACATTCTCGTTCTGGTGCTGATCATCGTTCCGCTTCTGCCGCAGTTGATGTCCCCCGGGACCACCAAGGCGAACTCGATCGTCAACATCATGCAGATCTCGCCGTATCTGCCCAAGCTCGCCCCTGCCGCCAAGAAGGCCGGTGGCGGAGGCGGACAGCGCAATCTCACGCCCGCGGTTCACGGTCAGGCCCCCAAGTTCAGTTGGACGCAATTCTCGAAGCCGTTGGCCAAGCCTCCCGTCGATCCCAAGCTGGCGATAACGCCCACGCTTGTCGGCAACCCCGATATCAAGGTCCCGAACATCACTGCCCAGAATTGGGGCGATCCACTGTCGAAGGTACTCGGCGGCGATTCGCTGGGGCAGGGAAGCGGCAACGGAATCGGCAACGGGCAGGGCAACGGGCTTGGTCCCGGCTACGGCTATAACACGGGCGGCGGATACCCCAACGCCGGAACCGGCGGCTACGGCAGCCCCGCCTGCTTATATTGCCCGCAGCCTCAATTTTCTGATGAAGCCGTAAAGGCAAAGTATCAGGGCACCGTGTTGCTAGTCGCCGTAATCACCTCTGACGGCCGGGCCACCGAAATCCGCGTAGCCAAGGGGTTGGGACTGGGCCTAGATGAAAAAGCCGTCGAAGCCGTACGCACCTGGCGCTTCCGTCCCGCCCTCGGACCCGATGGCAAGCCCGCATCCGTCCGCCAATCCATCGAAGTAACCTTCCACCTGTACTGAGTTTTCTTCGACGTACCGTGATGCTCCGACTGATGCACACGCAATCCTGCGACGGCTTTCTCGCGGTTTACCAACTGGACCGGTGCCCCGACGCGCGCGTTTCCAGCACTCGCGCTTCTGTTAGGATGGCCAGCATGAAACGCATCCTCTCGATTTTTTTTCTGGCGATCGTAGCCATGGCCGTACCTTGCCCGACCTTTTCCCAGGCGGCGAACGGCACCGTGGACTTTGTCGCGCGCGCCACTCCATCCGGCGGCCTCGACGAGCCCGTGCGCGGCTTCCCGTTTTATCTCCTGAGCAAAAGCTTCGACGAAATCAGCAAGGAAGCCGAAGCCACCTTCCCCAAGCCCGATAAGAACGCCTTCATCGACAAGCTCGACGTTTCCCCCGAGCTGAAAGCCTGGATGAAGAAAAATGAAATGATCCAGCTCTCCGGCGAGGACTTCATCCATAAGCTCAAAGTGCCCGACGTGATGGGCGTCCCCGAATTCTACACAGCCTATCTGGACCGCAATTCCGGCGATCAGAGCGCCAGTTTCCCCAAGCCCAAATACAAGCCCTCGGACAAAACGAAGGACCCCGCCAAGTACGAAAAGCTCAAGGCCGAATACACCGAAGCCGTCCGCCGCTACATGGAGCAGCTTCCCGAAAGCATCGACGGAATCGATCTCAGCCTGGTAAAAGTCGACCCCAGCGCCAAGTGGAACGACCTGGAAGCCAAGCGCAAGCCGCAAATCCAGCGTCGGGCGCTCGATCTGGCGCAGTCGAAATACCTCGTCGCGCGCGCCGACACCGATCTGCAGGGCGAAGCGGTTCTGCGCGGCGTCCCCCCGGGAAATTACTGGCTCAGCACGCTCGATGTCTCCGCGAACGTAGGCGACGCCCGCCCGCGCTGGGACACGTCGCTCACCGTGCGTCCCGGCCAGCAGGTGCGCATCCTGCTATCCAATGTCAACGCGGTCGAAACGTCCGCTTCCAACACTCCCTGAAGAGCCTTGTGTCAACTTCGCGAGGCAGCAAAAATTGCATTCGGGACAAGGTGTTTAGGGGGTCGGAGCTTCAGCTCCGACATAACCGGCGGCGGGCAGCGCCTCCCTCTCGCGGTGTTTTTTCCGCGAGCGTTTAGCCGCTGAGGGACGAATAGCCATCGGCCACACAGACTTTTTTGTCTCACAAGGTCATGGGTTTGTGTGAAACGAACAGCGACACCGGCGGGCGTTGTGACGAGCGAGATTCGCGATCGTGTTGAATAACGACCTGTCCCCCTCCATCCGCGCCCTGAGCGATCCGGACTCCCATGCACGCGAAACCGCCGCCGCTGAAATCTTCGCCCGCGGCTGCGAGCTAGCCCGCCCCATCGTCGAGCAATGGAGCGCAGAGGAGGAACTCTCAGGTTGTTTTGTGCGCGGAGCGGAGGGCGTTCCGGAGCAAACCGTAGGAGTCGCTGTCGAGCCGGCCCATTTCGCCCGTATACGCAGCGCCTACGGATTTCCCGCCCTGGCGGACGTCCCTCCCGAACAGGACGCGCTCGAATTTGAGCTCGAGTACCCCACCGGCGTCCGCCTCGACATTCTCACAACGCGCGACTCCTCCGGTTCAGGCGCCATCGCCGGGTTTCTGAGGAAGTTCGGCGAGCGCATCCAGCAAATCGAAATTCTAGTCGCCAGCGTGGACACCGCGGCGCAAATCCTCCAAGCCCGCTTCGGAATCCAGCCGGTCTACCCATCCACGCGCGCCGGCGCCAACGCCACCCGCGTGAATTTCTTCCTCGTCCCGTCACCCGCCGGCGGCAAAGTGCTGATCGAACTGGTGGAAGCGAAAGCGCCGTCGCGCGGCCTGTGATAAACTGGACGGCGTTTTCATCGCAGTCGCTCGCGACCCTCCGACGCTAGCTAACAAGTTAGCTGTTCTGTGGCGCTATGGTGCAACGGTTAGCACGCGGCCCTTTCAAGGCTGAAATACGGGTTCGATTCCCGTTAGCGCTACCATTTCTCTCGTCTGCTTCTAATCAGCTAGGTCGGTTTGGGAGGTCCGGAAGGGCCTCCAATGCGTTATGTTGCGTCACATCCTCGCGCTAATGCGTCTCAAGCCGCGTGGCGATTGCGACGATCCGCTGATTGGCTTCTACTGCGCCACTAAGTGGGCCGTTGAAGCGCTCCATGAGCGCAGAACGCGGCGATCCGGAGGCCAGCGGGGGGCCATCCTCGCCGACCGCGTTACCCCTACTCCCGATTAACTTTGCCAGCTCAACCGGAAGCTGAACCGCTACCAGGTTTTGCTCAACGGTTGCAACCGCTGGCGGTTATCATGCAGACTTTGTGACGCGCGTTGCGCTGGAAATACAGCTGGTTCGCGCATTCCTCCGAGAATAAATGGCGACTGTGCAAGTAAACCGGCGCACTGCGGCTGCGCGCCTTGACCGGCTGCCCATCACAGCGGTGCACCGGCAGATGCTGTGGATCGTCGCCATCGTTTTCTTCTTCGAGCTGGGCGATCTGAACGCGTTTGCTTTTGCCGCTCCCGCCGTGATGAAATTCTGGAATCTTTCCGTATCGACCATCAGCCACATCGTTTCGTGGACATTCTTCGGCATGTTTCTTGGCGCGGTTTCGGGCGGCTGGTTCTCCGACCGGCTTGGCAGAAAGAAAGCTCTGCTTCTCACTACCGCCTGGTATTCGGCGTTCTCGCTGCTGAATGCGGCCGTGCAGGGCACCTTCG
>CAZRKW010000364.1:0-3528 GCA_964600355.1 uncultured Acidobacteriaceae bacterium | reverse complement strand
TGCAGCTGGGATATTTCCAGGTGATCGCGGAACCGGTCTCCACCTGCGTCCAGGAAATCTTCGAATTTCTGCCGAGGCACTTGCCGCGCTTGGTGACGAAATTGTAGATTCCGCCTTTTCCGTTCTTGTCGCCGGGATACCAGTTCTGCACCGTGGAATATTTGATCTGCGCGTCGTCGAGCGCAATCAGCTCGACCACCGCCGCGTGCAGCTGGTTCTCGTCGCGAATCGGCGCCGTGCAGCCTTCGAGATAGCTCACGGAGGCGCCTTCGTCGGCGACGATCAGGGTGCGCTCGAACTGGCCCGTTTCCGCCGCGTTGATGCGGAAGTAGGTGGAAAGCTCCATCGGGCAGCGAACGCCCTTGGGCACATATACGAACGAACCGTCGGTGAACACGGCGGCGTTCAAAGTGGCGAAGAAGTTGTCGGTGTAGGGAACTACGGAGCCGAGATATTTTTTCACCAGATCGGGATGCTTCTGTACCGCTTCGCTGAACGAACAGAAAATCACGCCCGCTTCGCCAAGCTTGGCTTTGAACGTGGTGGCCACGGAAACGCTGTCGAACACCGCGTCCACCGCAACACCCGCGAGCATTTTCTGTTCCTCGAGCGGGATGCCGAGCTTTTCGTAGGTGCGGCGAATCTCCGGATCGAGTTCATCGAGATTCTTCAGGCTGGGCTTCTGCTTGGGCGCGGAGTAATACACGATGTTCTGGTAATCGATCGGCGGATACTTGATGTTCGCCCACTTCGGTTCCGCGTCCGACTGCTGCAGCGTCACCCAATGCCGGTACGCCTTTAGCCGCCACTGCAGCATGAAGTCGGGCTCGTTCTTTTTGGCCGAGATGAAGCGGATGATGTCTTCATTCAGGCCCTTGGGCGCGCGGTCTTCGTTGATGTCGGTAACGAAGCCCCATTTGTACTCCTGCTGCGCCAACTCACGAATTGTGTCGGTATTCGAGCTCATTGGATACTCCCGGATGCGATCATGGGCACCAGCCTGCCCCGCGCGTCTTTGATGCTGGTAAGGTGCAACGGTTGAACCAGGTCGGAAAGCGTGATTTTTTCGAGCACGCCTCGCACAGCCTGGTTGATGATTCGCTGGTTGCTCTTTATGGGGCAGCTCAGCTCCAGATTGCATGCCCCCAAAACGTCCGTACTGCACTCCGTGAGGGCCATGGGGCCCTCGATGGCCGCAATAATATCGATCACCGAAATCTGGTCTGCCGCCCTGGCCAGCATGTAGCCGCCCTTGGTGCCGCGATGCGAGATAAGCAGCCCGCTTTGCGACAGTTCCTTCAGAAGCTTGCTCACCGTCGAGGGAGGCAGCTTGGACTCAACGGCCAAATCGCGGGCGGTACGCTGGGGCAGGGAAGACTCGCTACGGGCGATGCAAGTCATCAGCACCAGCCCGTAATCCGTTAATTTACCAAGCTTTACCATTCGCCGCTCGCCGCATCCTATATAGTACTGATTCAGTCCGGTATCAATTCTAGCAGCCGCCCAAACCTCTTGCAAGCTTATAAGAGCTTCGGTAGTGGTTCAGCTTCCGGACGACTACAAGTCCAAGCGGAAACGCTTAGGGGTTATACTTACCCGCGAATGACTCGCCCTTTCGTAATCACCATGGTGGCCGCGATTGTGATGACCGTGGGCACGATCAGCATATGTCTGGCGGTCTTGATCCCAGCATTGCCGCTGCTAATGTCTGGCTCGCCTCTTGGACCTTTTGTACGAACTTCAGGCCTGTTTGGCACTAATTCCAGGATTATCATATTTACCGTCAGCGGATTGTGGGGAATCGCCACTGGTTGGGGCCTATTTCGGCTCAAAGGTTGGGCTAGAATTTCAACTTTGGCTTGTGGCGGAGTATTGGTTTTTATTGGAGCAGCGGCTGAAGAGGAATTGTTGTTTTTACCAATCCGTGCCCAAACGGGCGTTTCTGCGAATGTTTATCATTTCATCGCTAGTTTCTTTCTACTTCTCTTCGCAGTCGGCGTGTGGTGGTGTTGCTTGTTCAACACCGATTCCATCCAAAAGGCTTTTCGACGTACTGATCCACGTGCAGATCGTTCGCCGAGGCCCGTGAGCATTTCCCTGATCGGCTGGTTTCTGATTCTCAGTGGCTGCCTGACCTTCGTTCTTGCTCTGATGGGCCAGCCCGCGACATTGTTTAGTTTAATGCTGAGCGGTAAGAGCGCATTCCTGTTCTGTTTGGTGGTGTCTCTAGTTGAACTGTATCTCGGGATTGGGCTGCTAAAACTGAGGGCGTTAAGCCGTACCATCTCGGTCTATTTCTTTGCATTTGGCCTTGTTAATTCGGCGTTCTTCTTCTTGCACCCCGCGCAATCGGCACTCGCAGCCGTTGGAATTAGTTCTATACCCTTGATCCTGCGGCCTTCCAATAGCGCACATAGTTTTCTGTTCTGGGTTGCGGTAATAATCGCCGCCGTTGGCGCATTCGTCCCAGTATGGTTCCTAGTGACGCGGAAAAGTAGTTTTTGGGACTCATAAACCCGCAAGCTCCTGCTGAACGCGGTAACCGTAGACTGACCCCACTACCGGCGCTTTCGAGCGTTGGCCTAAGCGATCAGCCGTCGGTGAAGAGGGCGGCGCGAGGCTGGCCCTTGGCGAGCGGCAGCGGCTCGAGCGATTCGCTGAAATTGCTGGTCCAGCGCCAGAGGGCGACTTCGGGCATGTCCTCGAAATGTTCGCGGATGTAGTTGTGATGCTCGAAAAGCTTTCTGTTCATCAGGTCGACGATGTCGGTATGTTTCGCGCGAATCTCCGGCACGTATTTCAGCGCGTCCAGCACCAGGTGATACCGGCTGATCTTGTTGCGGACCACCATATCGAACGGCGTGGTTGTCGACCCCCTGTCGAGGAAGCCTCGCACGTGAAAGCGAGCCTCGTTCGGCCGCCCGTGAATCATGCTGTGAATCGCCCAGCGATAGCCGTGGTAGGCGAAGATTACCGGCGCGGCCGGCGTGAATAGGGCCTCGAAGGAAAGCGCGTCCATCCCGTGGGGATGCTCGTCCGGGCTCATCAGAACGGTCAGGTCAATAATATTGACCAGCCGCACTTTGATCTCCGGAACGTACTTCTGCAACAGCCAGGAGGCCGCCACCGTCTCGAGCGTGGGAACGTCGCCGACGCATGCGAGAATCACATCGGGAACGCCATCGCCGGCACTGTCATTGCTAGCGAATTGCCATCGTGACGCACCGCGCGAGCAGTGCTCGATGGCTTCCTCCATGTTGAGCCACTGCAGCTGCGGCTGCTTCCCGCAGGTGACCAAATTCAGATAATTCCGCGTGCGCAGGCAATGATCGAACGTGCTGAGCAGCGTGTTCGCGTCGGGAGGATAATAGACGCGAATTATGGTGCTCCGCCGCGAGAGGGCGCCATCGACAAAACCCGGCGCCTGATGGCTGAAGCCGTTGTGATCGTTGCGCCAGCAATGGCTGGTTAGAAAAATATTGAGCGACGCAACCGGCCGCCGCCAGGGAAGCTCTTCGCACTGCTCGA
>CAZRKW010000363.1:0-3552 GCA_964600355.1 uncultured Acidobacteriaceae bacterium | reverse complement strand
ACCGGGAAGATGCGCGCCGGATGCTGCGCTTGCTGAGCGGGCAGACGCATGAAGTTTTGACGGGCATCTCAGTGATTCGTTCCGGCGATGGCCACGCGGCTTCGCATGTGGAGATCACGCGTGTGAGTTTCGCGGAATTATCGGAATCGGAGATCGAGGAATATGTCGCTTCCGGCGAACCGTTCGACAAGGCTGGAGGATACGGAATTCAGGGAATCGCCGGAAAGTACGTGATTCGAATCGAAGGCTGTTACTTCAACGTGATGGGATTACCGCTGTCGCGACTCTGGTCACTGGTGCAGGCGCTTCAGTCACCCGTTGCGCCCAACAATTCGTAGCGCTCCGGGCTGCGAGCCGCCCGCGTTATTTCTTTTCTTCGGTGGGTGTCGGCGTGACGACTGGCGGATTCACCGGCTGATTCGGATGCACCGGATCGGGGCCGCGCATGCCGTCCTTGAACTCGCGGATGCCCTGGCCCAAACCCTTCATCACGTCGGGGATTCGGCGCCCGCCAAAAAACACCAGCACGATGACCAGAATAATTAACAGATGGGGAATGCTTAGCGCTTCCATTCTGACCTCTCTTGGGAGCTACCCTTGCGGGAGGTACTCTACTCCAATTCGGCACTATCCGGATAGCACCCAATATCAGAGTATAACACGCTCGTTTCCGGCGCGCTGAGTGACCCTCTCGCGATCCAGGTATTCCAGCAGGGGGATGGCGTACTTTCGCGTGATGCCCGTAAGTTCTTTGAATGCAGGGATTGGGAGGCGGGTTCCCTGCGCCAGCCGGTACTCCGCAACCAGCTTGCGTAGATGCGCCAGCGCCGCGCGATGAAAGACCAGATCGCCCGAGATTTTTACGAGCACCTTCTCTCGAAGCAGTATCTGCAATATCTTCTGGGCGCGGCGCGCTTCGACCGGCAGTTTTGTGAGCACTTCTTCCAGGCTTGGCACCGTCAGGCCGGCTTGCTCGAACGCTTTTTCGATCAACTCCTTGGCGCGCATTTCCTCGGGAGTAAGCTCGACGGCGCGGCCCGCGCGTTGAACCAGGTCGCCGGAAATGGCGAGGACGCCTGCTTGCAACAGATCGCGCAAACTTGTTTCGAAAAGCTCGGCACCTGGATTCCCGGCTTTGGCGCGGAGCTCCTGCCGGGGAATTCCCGGTAGGAGGGGATTCTCCCGATGGTATGCCTCCACGGCAGCGCGCAATGCGGCAATGCACTTCGTCAAAGAGTGGGTCGAGGCCACGACCAGCGGATTTTCCGCGATGATTCGTAGAGGCCCTGGTTGTCCTCGTTCAACTTGCTCCGCCAATATCCTTGCTGAACGAGCGATCTCGCTTTCCAGCCAGCCGGTGCGTCCAACAATCTCTCCTGCCGTGAGGCCGTTCGGCGTGGCTTCAATCATGGCCCGTAATACTTCTTCGCGGTTGCCATTCTCAAGCTTCTTCAGATAATCGCTGACGAGCAAATCGCGACGGCGGTGCCGCCGCGGTTTTACGTCGATTACAACGCCGCCGGCCAGCGTTGCAGCGGGAGAAAATTGACGCAGGATGAAGCGATCTCCCGGCAGCAGCAGTGTCTTCTCGCCCAGGCGCAGCTGTGCGAGCGCGGACTCGCCGGCGGCAACTTCATCGCGGTCCAGCAGGATCACTTCCGCGCTCGTTTCCACCGTGCCCTGGTGAAAACGCACGCGCGCGCGATTCTTGAGCGGCCGCGCTGAGGGCAGAAGAGTCACGCGCGTGTCGAGGCGATCCGTCGGTTCGAAAATCCCCGGGGCCGCCAGAACCATTCCGCGCTTAATCTCGGAATGGTCGATCCCGGCGAGATTCACGGCAGTCCTCTGCCCCGCTACCGCGCGTTCGTACGTCTTCCCGCCCGATTGCAGGCCGCGCACCCGTAGCCTCCGGCCGCTTGGATAGAGCTCGACTTCCTCTTCGAGACCGACGCTGCCTGAAACGAGGGTGCCGGTGACCACCGTTCCAAATCCCTTCACGGCAAACGACCGATCAATGGGCAGCCGCAGATGGCGGCCGGCATCCCGTGCGGGCGCCGATCCGGCGGCCCTGCTTAGTTTGCCCTTCAGGTCATCGAGTCCGGCGCCTGTGAGCGCACTCACGGGCACCAAAGGCGCTCCCTCCAGAAACGAGCCGCGCGTCAACTCCTCGATCTCGAGTTTCACGAGGTCCAACTGGTGCGGTTCCACCAGATCGGATTTCGTGATGGCGACGAGCCCCCGGGGAATTGCGAGGAGGCGGCAAATGTCGAAATGCTCGCGAGTCTGTGGCTTGATGGATTCGTCGGCAGCCACCACCAGCATCAGCAAATCGATGCCACCCGCGCCCGCGAGCATGTTGCGGACGAAGCGTTCGTGCCCCGGCACATCGACGAAGCCGAGACGGATGCCGTCGACGTTCAGGAAGGCGAATCCCAGGTCAATCGTAATTCCCCGGCGCTTTTCTTCTTCCAGGCGATCGGGGTGGGTGCCGGTCAGCGCCTCGACGAGCGCGGATTTTCCGTGGTCGATATGGCCTGCCGTTCCGACGATGACGTGTTTGACGTCCATGACGCGATTGGCAGGCTGATGCTAGCGGAGTGGAGGAACGGGGTCAAACCGGCGTCAGGAGGGGCGGGAGGAAGCCGCCGAAGCCATTTCTTTGGCTATGCTCAAGGCAGCCTTTCGAGGATCCGCTGCCCCGGTTATGGGGCGGCCGACCACGAGATAGTCTGCTCCGCACCGGATCGCATCAGCCGGAGTGGCCACCCGGGACTGATCGTTTGAGGAGGAGTCTGCGGGCCGAATCCCCGGGACCACAATCAGGAACTTAGGCCCGCAGCCGGCGCGGATCGCCCGAACTTCGTGGGCTGAGGCCACCACCCCGTCGAGGCCTGATTGTTGGGCGAGGCGGGCCAGGGCCAGAGCGCGATTTCCCGGCGTATCCGAGATGCCAATCTCCGTGAGCGCGGCGGCGTCCATGCTGGTGAGAATTGTGACGCCCAGAAGTGCGGGGCGCTTCTTCTCGTCCTGTACAGCTTCCCGGGCGGCCCGCATCATGGCGCTGCCACCGAGCGTGTGCACCGTAAGTAGCCGCAAACCAGGCAGTTGGGCGGCTGAGGCAACCGCTCCTGCCACGGTATTCGGGATATCGTGGAACTTGAGGTCGAGGAATATCCCGAACCCCATGTCTGCGAGCCTCTCCACAGCTCTGGGGCCTTCGGCCGTGAACAACTGGCTACCCACCTTCATCAGGCCCGCAGCGCCTCGCAGTTTACGCGCTAAGGCACACGCGGGCCTGAGATTATCTACATCCAGGGCAACGATTAGTTGTGACGATCCGGAGCGGGGCGTGATGGCACCTCGAGAAGCTCTACGCGGACCTTGGCAAGGCCTCTTTCGTCGAAGCCGAGCCTCCGCGCAACTTCGTATGATACATCGAGTTCACGTCCTTCGACATAGGGGCCGCGGTCGTTGATCCGCACCACCTGGCTGCGGTGATTGCGCGGATTCACAACGCGGATAATGGAGCCCAGAGGGAGGGTTGGATGGGCT
>CAZRKW010000362.1:0-3572 GCA_964600355.1 uncultured Acidobacteriaceae bacterium | reverse complement strand
GGAACGTGTTCGCCCGCACCGAGCGCGCCTACCTCAAGCGCTATCGCGGCGAGACCAACAGCCTGCTCACCGTGCTGCTCGACGCCAGCAATTCCATGAATTACAAGTCCCACTCCGTAAATAAAATGGACTACTCGCGCTACACCGCGGCCTCGCTCTTTTATCTCGCGATCAAGGATCAGCGCGACGCCGCCGGGCTGATCGTCTTCGACGACGAAGTGCGCAACTACATCCGCCCCTCCACGCGGCAAGGGCAGCTGCAGCGGCTTCTCGCTGGCCTGGAGCTGGCCGAACCTCGCGCGCGCACGGACTTCACCAAGCCGCTCTTCCATTTTCAGGAATTTTTGCGCCGCCGAGGCCTGGTCGTAATGATTTCCGATTTCTACGAATCGCCCGAAAAAATCGTGCGCACCGTCGAGCCGCTGCGGTTCCATGGCAACGAAGTGGTGCTTTTCCATGTCCTCGATCCCAAGGAACTTCAGCTCGACCTGAACGAGCCCGCCATTCTGGTCGATCTCGAAACGCAGGAACGCCTCGAAGTCACTCCCGAATACACCAGGAACGAATACCGCCAGAAAATGGACGCGCACATCGCCGATCTTCGCGACCGCACCCGCGCCGCCGGAATGGATTACTACCTGCTGGTCACCGACCGCCCTCTGGACGGCGCCTTGCGCGAATACCTGACCATCCGCCAGGGGAAAAACTAGATGGGCTTTTTGTCTCCCTGGTTCCTCGCGGGCGTAGCCGCGATCGGCGTCCCTCTTTATCTGCACCTGCTTCGCCGCCATACGACGAATCCGCACCCGGTTGGCTCGCTGATGTTTTTCGAGCAGCGCACGCAAAGCTCCATCAAGCATCGCCGCCTGCGTTATTTGCTGCTGCTCTCGCTGCGTCTCCTGCTGCTTCTTTTGCTGGTGCTCGCTTTCGCGAATCCGTTCCTGAACCGCCCGGCTGCCAGCGCCTCGGGCGATAAGCTCGAACTTCTTGTCATCGACAATTCCTTCAGCATGCGCGGCGGTTCGCGCCTCGCTGATGCCAAGCGCGATGCGCTTGCGGTTCTCAGCTCGCGCAGCCCCTCCGACCGCGGCCAGATCGCCGCGCTGGGCTCGCAGCTCCATGTGCTCACGCAGCCGGTTCAGGATTCCGGCGCCTTGCGCGCGGCCGTCGAAAGCATTGAGCCAGGGGATTCGCGCGGAAGCTTCGGGGAACTTGCCCGCGCGGTGCGCTCGCTTTCTGAAACCGTTCGCACGCCCATCGAGCTGCATCTTTTCAGCGACATGCAGCGCGCCAATATGCCCGCGAATTTCTCCGAGCTCGCGCTTCCCGCGAATGTGACGCTGGTGCTGCATCCGGTGGTCAAAGATCCCGTGCCGAATTGGGCAGTCGAAAGCGTAAACGCGCCGGGGCAAGTCTGGGACTCCAAGAAAGCCCATGTGCAGGCTGTCATCGCGGGCTATCAGACGCCTGCGGCAACGCGCAGCGTCTCCCTGGTAATCAACGGCAAGACGGTTGCGACGAACACGATCCAGATTCCCGCCGGCGGACGCGCCACCGTTACGTTTCCGTCGCTCGACGTGCCCTATAGCTTCAGCCGCTGTTCGGTGAAAATCGACTCGGCGGACGCTTTGCCCGCCGATGACGAAAGCCTCTTCGCGGTCGAGCGCTCCGATCCTGAGCGCGTGCTGTTCGTCCATGAGCCGGGCGACCGTCGCTCGCCTCTCTATTTCAACGCCGCGCTCGCAGCCGCCGCGCAATCCGCTTTCACCCTGCAGACGGTTGCGGTCGAGCAGCTCGGGGATATCGACCCCTCGAAATTCGCCTTCGTCGTAATCTCCGACGTTGTCTCGCTCCCTTCGGCGTTCGAGAGCGATCTGGATCGCTACGTTCGCGGAGGCGGCAGCGTCCTGATCGCCGCCGGAAGCAACGCCGCGCACCGCCCGCGCGTGCCGGTCTTCGGCGACCGCATCCTCGATTCACGCTACTACTCACGGGATTCCGGCGGATATCTCACGGTGGGCGATTCGGACCCGTCGCACCCGTCCACAGCCAAGTCCGCGCGCTGGGCCGGCGTAAAGTTTTATTACGCCACGGTGGTCGATGCCTCCAACTCGCGCGTCGTCGCGCGGCTCACCGATCTGACGCCGGTTCTGCTCGACAAGAAAATCGGCGAAGGCCGCGTCCTGCTGCTCGCCTCGGGTCTCGACAATCTCACCAACGACTTTCCTCTGAATCCCGTCTTCGTTCCTTTTGTGGAGCAGACCGCCCGGTATCTCTCGGGTACGGAAAGCCGTAGTGGCGCACGCCTGGTCGATTCGTATCTCGAGCTGCGGGCCGCGAAGGAACAAGCCGTCGGCGTCGAAGTGATTAACCCGGCCGGCCGCCGCCCGCTCTCTTTAAAGGAAGCCACCACGGCGCAGTCCTATCAGTTGACGCAAGCCGGTTTCTATCAGCTGCGCCTTGCCAACGGCCGCCAGGACGTAATCGGAGTCAATCCCGATCGACACGAATCGAATCTCGACGTGATTCCCGACGAAACGCTGTCGCTTTGGCGCGGCAACACCAGCTCCGCCGCGGAGCAATCGGCAACTGCCGGGGACGCCGAACAAAAAAGGCAACCCTTCGGCCTGTGGTGGTACCTTATGTTATTGGCCCTGGGAGCGGCGGTAGCCGAGTCCCTGCTCGCCAGCCGGTACCTGGCCACGCAAAGGGAGGAACCATGAGCACGCGCGATCAGCTCAACTCCTATCTCCAGGAACTCGAGCGCCGCCAGCGCTGGGGCGCCATCCTTCGCGGCGCGGCCATCCTCACCTCCGCCGCGCTTGTCACCACAATCGTTCTTGTTCTGATCGCGAACCTTTTCGCGTTCTCGAGCGGCAGTGTGATCAGCGCGCGCACGCTCCTGTTTCTGGTGGTCGCGGCTGCGGCCTGCGTGGGGATCGTTCTGCCTCTGCGCAGGCTGAATCGCCGACAGGCCGCGCACACGGCTGAAAACGCGTTTCCGCAATTCGAGCAGCGCCTCGTCACTTTTGCGGAACGCGACGAAACGCGCCGCGATCCCTTTCTCGAATTGCTCGCCGCGGATACCCTCGTAGTTGCGCGAAAGGCCGAGCCGGAGCAATTGCTCCCGAAGAGGATTCTCCTTGTTTCGCTCGGCCTGGGCCTTGCTTCGCTCGCGGTGTTGCTCTGGATGATCCTGGCCGGCCCCGGCTACCTGGGCTACGGCTCGCACCTTTTGTGGGTGGGCCAGCGCGGCGGCGTTTCGCCGCTGTACGAGCTGCGGGTGATCCCGGGCGACGCTTCGGTCCGCCGCAATTCCGATGAGCTCGTCACCGCGCTTCCTGTTGGCATCCAGACTGACAAGGCCCGCCTCTACGCCCGCTACCAAAGCACCACAAAATGGGAACAGGTGCAGATGCAGCCGCAGTCGAATGGTTCCGGATTCCAATTTCTCTTCGCCGGCCTACCCGAAAACGTGGAGTATTACGTCGAAGCGGGCGCGCTGCACTCGCGGCACTTCAATATCCGCGTCGTCGATCTTCCTGGTGTGAAGCAGATTCGCGTCACCTATC
>CAZRKW010000361.1:0-3578 GCA_964600355.1 uncultured Acidobacteriaceae bacterium | reverse complement strand
ATCGCGTGGAAGAGCCGGGCGTATACCCCTGGTGCGGTTGAAATCTTTGAGCGAGAAGCGCAAGGGGGGAGACGGTTTTGCTGTGGGGTGGGAGGGGCAAATAATCGCCGTCGTAGTTGTGAGAAAGTGGGAATCCTGCGGGGTGGGCGGGATTTCCACGGAGCGGCTTTTCCACCAACCTTCTCGGCCTTTCTGCCGCTGCGGCTACAATGCGCGGGCTATGATTGCCGCTCGCTATTTCGATCTGATTCATGAGATGAAACACAACACCTATAACCATCGCCTGCGGTTGGTCGAAAGCGCCCACCAGCGCGGCATCAACCGCGCGCCTGTTCTCCACAACCGCGCCCACGGTCCGGAAGTGGCTCGGTCGCTTCCAGCAGCAGGGACCATCGGGGTTGGTCGAGCACTCGCGGGCGCGAAACCACCAGCCTCACCAGACGCCGTCGGCCGTCGAGGCCCAAATGATCGAGCTCCGCAAGACCCTTCCCACTTTCGGCACACGCCGCCTCCCATTCGCGAATTCGATCTTCCCATCGGCCATGAGCTGAAACCGAAAAACAGGGCCACGCGGCTTAGATGAACCAGCGCAGCCGGAACGAAACCGTTTGTGGCGCAGTCGAGAAACATAATATCCATTACCCGCCGTCAAGTGTGAGTTCTGGGCGGCGGTGGGCTTCGACGTTGGCTTTTATCGACGGCGGGAGGTTGCGTACCCTAGGACGGCTCCTGCGGCGAGCCAGGTGGCGTTGCGTTGTAGGCGGTGCCAGAAGGTGCCGCCTTTGGCGGCTGTGATGGCGGCGTTGCGTTCTTGCATGAGCGCGGCAATTTTCTTGGCGTCGTCGGCGGCATTTTGATTGGCTGCGGCTAGTTTGGCTTGGCAGGCGCGGCAGTCCTGGATGTAGTTGTACAGAGGCTTTAGGTCTGCGGCGGGGATTTGGGCGGTGCAGTCGGCGGCATCGGCACAGGGCTGTGTCGGGCTTGGGGGCTGTGAAGGCGAATTCGGGTTTGTGGCGTGTGTCGCATATAGATTGACGGAATTTTTCGTCGGCGCTGCGGCTGCACCTCGGGAAGCCCGAGCGCTGGGTTCGCCGGCCCCGGACTTTTTGGTCGGCGACTCGAGGCCTGACTCAGGCGCTCGATCAGGTCCCGTGAACTCGAGCGCTGTGTCTTTGCCATCCTTACAAATAGTTTGGGCGCTACGGGATTCGGAGGCTTTTTCGCATAGCGGATGATCAGCAAGCCTTACGTCGGCTCCCGCAGCGCTAGCGGGGAGTGACAGATTATCGAGGGACGTGGTGGAAGCGACGGCGGCGTCCCCTGGGGCGATTGAGTTCCGCGGATTGGCCGTAGGCCGCCGGGAGTCCTGAGACGATCCATCTGAAGAATTGGTTGGGGAGTTCCTTACCAAGGTTATCGGCTGAGGTAGCGGGAGATAGTTGGGCAGGTCGCGCACGATTTGTTCCGGGGTTTGGGTTGCGCGCTTGAGCTTTTCGATTTGAGCGAGGGTTTGGCTGAGGGCGGCGTCGCGGGTGCGTTCACGGTCGTCGGCGGCGCTGATGATCTGCTTCTGGGCGGCGAGCGTGGACTGGAGGCGCTGCTGCTCGTCGTGGGAGGCGAGCCATGCGTTACATGCGAGGACGGCGACTAGCACTGCGGCCAGGAAGGCGGCAATTTCGATTGTGCGGCGCGTCATTTGGTTTCTCCTTCGTTGCTCTCTTGCCATTCGTGGGGATGAAAGCTCGCGGAAACGGCTCCGCGAGCGGTAAGGCGCTGCGTCGTCTTTTTTATTTCGTGGCTGGCGGAATCTGACAATCCAGGCGGCAACTTCGTGCTAGCGGTAATTTGCGAGGCGGGCGAGGACTTCGGCGGCGTAGGCGGGGTTCGCGCCTCCGTTCCAGAGAGCGAGGGCTCGCGGGATGTCGGCGGATGCCTGCGACATTTTTGCGGTAAGTACGGAGCAGCCGGCAGAAATACCGGCGGGCGGGTCGCACAGGGCGCTGAGAAATTTCCCGGCGAAGCCGTGTTCGCGGGCGGACTGCCCCATCACCTGCATGAGTCCCCAGGAGATGGAGCGGGCGATTTCCTCGGTGGGCGGTAGGCCGAGCGGTGCTACGTAGCGCGAGCGAAAAGCGGGCTCGTAGCGGATCGCGTGGGCGTCCCAGGAAGACTCCTGTTCGATGATCGCGCAGACCAGCGCGGGATCGAGCGCGTGCTGGGAGGCGATGGCGCGTGCTAGCGTGACGAGTGTGGGCGGGGGTGGCATTTTCCGTGTGGCGGAGAGCCAAAAGACGGCTTCACTCGAAAAGCGAGCCGTGGAAAACTATTGCGCGTAGTTTCGCTTGCCCGGGATGACAACGAGAGGCTACAGCGGGCGTCGCGGTGAGCGCGCGATAAGAGTGGGAGAGAGAGCCATGCCAAACGCTAAGACGGATCCTTCGCTGCGCTCAGAGGCTGTGACTTTTTTGATTTGCGCACGAAAACGGTCTTTTCGCAATTTAGTCACGCCCTCTCAGGATGACGGTCAACGGCAAGGGTCGGCGGGACGTCCGCATTGCGCTTGGTGGATGGTGCGAAACGGATCGTGCCGCCCCTCCGGGGCTTCCCGCTACTTTAATGCCGGCCTCCCACCGCTGTCGCGGTGGGCTACCGTGTTCCGCCTCTGGCGGGGCTGATAAGGAAAATGAGAAGACCCACCCTTGAAAAACGCAAGGGCGGGGCACCCGCAAAAAAATCAAGAAAGTCACAGGCTCTCGGGATGACAGCTGCAGGCAAAACCAAAACACCGACACTTCGAAAGCAACGGGTCGGGCACGCGCAAAAGCAGGGCAAACAACTTGGCGCGGGGGAAAGGGCACTCAGTGGTGACGGCGGTGATGGTTCAGGTCTACCCAGCGGATGGGAGGGGCGGCCTTACGCCGCTCAATTCCCTGCTGGTCGCAGATTTTCTCGAGGAGATTGTAGATGTGCGGCAGATGGTTTGTCGCCATGTCTTTGACGAAGGCGCGCACGAGTTCTTCGTTGCGGATTCTACGGTAGAGCCAGCGCAGGAATAGTACGAGTTGCACGATGGATGCGAGACCGAACGTCCACCAATAGGGATTCAGCAAGGAGCGCATTTCGGGTCCTGCTCTCTGGGAGGCTTTTGGAGGCTGAAAGACGCGGCATGATGAGGGTGGCGTATTGTTCTTCGAGCGAACGGCGAAAGGAGATTTATCGCTCAGGGAGGCAGCCATGCCAAGAGCCTAAGAGTGATCCTTCGCTGCGCTCAGGATGACTGCGAAAGGCAAACCCAAAACAAAAGCAAAACCGCAAAAGAAAAGAAAAGAAAAGCACCGACCCTTATAAATCAAAGGGTCGGGCACCCGCAAAACCAAAGGCAAAATCAAAGGCAAGGCCACGGGACCCGCAAAGACAGGGCGGAAGCAACGCAACGCGGAGGCAGATCGATCAGCCGAAGAGCGAAGCTATGCCGGAGCCCAGGCCGAAGAGGCTGCCGAGGCCGGCTGTTGACGAGCCTGTGGACGCGCGCTGGCGGACGCTGAGCAGCTCGGACGGGACGCCCATCGCTTTGCCGA
>CAZRKW010000360.1:0-3582 GCA_964600355.1 uncultured Acidobacteriaceae bacterium | reverse complement strand
GGTCGCGATCGTCGGCGAGGACTTCACGGACAAAGAGAAGGCTGTTTTTCGCGGACGCAAGATCGATCTCTCGGGCGTGGAGCACGCGGAAGGGAAGAGCTTTTTCTGGGCCGGCCGCTACAGCCAGAACATGAACGAGCGCACCACCCTCGCCACCGAGCTGAACGTCTTCGCCAATTTCAAGCCGACCCTCCCGGACTCCTATCTCGATTCATCGAGCATTTTCCTCGGCAATATCGACCCATCCCTCCAGCGCTCCGTTCTTAAGCAGGTAAAAGGGAAGCCAAAGGTAGTAGGACTCGACACCATGAATTACTGGATCGAGGGCACCCCCGCCGAGCTCCGCGAAACCCTTAAGCACACGCAAATCCTCATGATCAACGACGACGAAACGCGCCAGCTTACCGGCGAGCACAACCTTCTCCGCGCCGCGAAGAAAGTCTTCAAACTCGGCCCGCGCACGCTGGTAATCAAGCGCGGCGAACACGGCGCGCTCATGGTCCACGACAAGTTCATGTTCTCCGTCCCGGCATTCCCGCTCGAGGAAGTTCACGACCCCACCGGAGCGGGCGACAGCTTCGCCGGCGGCTTCATGGGCTATCTCGCCAGCGTCGGCCGCGTAAACGAAGAAGCCCTGCGCCGTGCCATGGTCTACGGCTCCGTGATGGGCAGCTTCGCTGTGGAAAAGTTTGGCGTCGAGCGGCTCACGAAGGTGAAGCGCAGCGAGATCACCGCCCGCGCGCGCCGTTTCTCGCGCCTCACTTCCTTCAAGCTCTGATCGCGAGCTCTGAACGGTAGCTCTGAACGGGAGCTTTGACCGGGCCCGTCCCGATTTGCCGCATCCAATGCTCGCATTTGTGCCCGCGCGTAGTAGAATCCGCCGGAACTCAGGCGGAGAGGTCCAATGCTGCATGATTTGAACAGCTATATCGTCGCGCGCCTGCTGTTGGCCGCGCTCCTGGGCGGAATCGTGGGCCTCGAGCGCGAGCTCAGCCACAAGCCCGCCGGTATTCGCACCAACATGTTGATCTGCCTGGGCGCCGCTCTTTTCACGATTGTCTCCTACGAAATGGCCGGCACCGTGGGCGGCGACCACACCCGAATCGCCGCGCAGATTATTCCGGGCATTGGCTTCATCGGCGCCGGGGTGGTAATCCGCGAGCGCGGCACGATCATCGGAATCACCAGCGCGGCCACGATCTTCGTCGTCGCCAGCATCGGCATGACCGTCGGCGCGGGCCTGTATGTCACCGGCATTTTCACCATGTTGCTGTTGCTGGGATCGCTCGTGATCATCGGCAACGTGGAACAGCGCCTCGGCCTGCATACGAGGATCATGAATTTCAGGATCACCGCCCCGCCGGAAGGCGATCCATTGTCGCGCGTCCACACCATCGTTGAAGAAATCGGCCTCCACGCGCGCCGCTGGCACTCCTACAAGCTCGACGAGGGCCTGCTCGTTGAATTCGATGCCGAGATGACCATCCCGCAGGAACGCGACTTGATGACCCGCCTCGCCCCCCTCAAAGCGCGCCTGGAGGCCCATCCAGTGCCCCCAGTCACGCCGCTGTGACTGACTCGCGCGGAATTTGCCACCCAAGCGCCAGCGAACCGCAAAACGCCGCACAGTACCCCCAATCGCCCTCACAAACGCAGCCAACCCTTTGCGTTTCTGCCGAATCCGAGTTGACGTGCAACCCCGCGGGTGCTATCACTTTGCAGTGGGATTTGGCGACGGTGTTCGGTTCCCCTCGTTCCTTCCCGGCTGCTGCGAGTGAGCGGCCTCGGGATCCCCAAAAGTTCACGGGAGGTTGGGATTGATTCGTTTGCGCTCGGCGGCGCTGGTGTCGGTTGCGGTAATGCTCGTTCTGCTCGCAGGATGCGGAAGCAGTAACCAGCCCTTCAACGATACGCCGGCGATCATCAGCCTTTTCCCGTCCAGCGCAACCGCCGGCGGCCCGGGCTTCACGTTGAATATCTCCGGCACCGGCTTCATCTCCACGTCCGTCGTCTACTGGAACAACGCCGCGCAAACCACCGCGTTCAATGCCACCTCGACGCAGCTTTCCATCTCCGTCACGGCGCAGCAAATCGCGACGGCCGGTACCGCGCAGGTGGTGGTCGTAAGCCCGTTGCCCGGTGGAGGCGCTTCCACGGCCGTCAATTTCACGATTACCGCCGCACAGAATCCGCTGCCAACGATCAGTTCGCTCTCGCCCTCAGGCACGGCTGTAGGAGTCTTGCCTACCGGGAACCTGCTCACCGTGAACGGCACGAATTTCATTTCCACCTCGGCCGTCTCGTTCAACGGGATTCAGCGAACCACCAACTTCGTAAGCGCCACGCAACTCACCGTGCCGATGGCCGCTTCCGATGTCGCCTCGAACGCCACGATCAATGTAACGGTCTCGAATCCGGCTCCGGGAGGCGGCGTCTCCGGCTCCGTCCCGTTCAAGATAGGCACGGGCGGTTCGGTCCGGCTAAAGGCCAGCATAGCGGCAGGTACGCCGTTCCCTGAAGTTGTGTCCGTGAGCGCCGCAGGGGGCGTGTCAAACGGCGGAAGTTCCAGCCCGGCCGTCAGCTCCGATGGCCGCTTCGTAGCTTTCTATTCCACGGCCACAAACCTGGTGCCCCAGGGCGTCTCCGGAGGCATTTTCGTGCGCGACACTTGCCTGGGCGCCTCAAACTGTTCGCCCGGGACCTTCGCCGTCGATCTTGCGCCCGACGGCACCGCACCGAACGCCGCCGCCGAAAGCCAGGTCGCCATCAGCGCAGATGGCCGGTTCGTCGCCTTCGCATCCAGAGCGACCAACCTGCTCACAAGCGTTCCATCATCCACTCCATTAAAACCGAATATCTACGTACGCGATCTCTGCCTCGGCATCGACGCCCCCGCAGGCTGCCTGCCCCACACGGATCTGGTTTCCGTTGCCGTAACCGGCGATTCGGCGGTCGGGGTCAGCACGTCTCCATCGCTCAGTGCGGATGGCCGCTTCGTGGCCTTCCTCTCCACGGCGCCCAACCTGGTCTCTGGAGCAGTCGCCGCGAACGCCGTCTATGTGCGGGATACGTGCGCGGGCGCTGCGAGCGCACCCATCTGTGTGCCGCAGACGTATGACGCATCGGCAAGCCTCGAAAGCCAGCCATTGGCGCAAGAATTAGCCGATCCGGTCATTTCCGCCAGCGGGCGTTACGTCGCATTCGACGCCTCGGCAGCGAGCGCGGCAGAACCGCCCGCGTCTCAGGTTTTTCTTGCCGATACATGCCTCGGTCTCGAAGCTCCAATGGCGTGCGTTGCATCGAGGCAGCCGGTCTCCGTTTCGGCGGACGGTTCTCCCCTGGAGGGATTGAATCGCGCGCCCTCCGTCAGCCCGCATGGCCGCTTCGTGGCCTTCGAATCGGTATCTTCAGGCGCAGCGCCGAATGTGTTTCTGCGGGACACCTGCTTGGGCGTCACAGGTTCGAACTGCGTCCCATCAACCACCCTCCTGATCCAGGACGCGACCGCTCCTTACGTCAGCGCGAACGGCCGTTACGTAAGCGCCATCGTGGCACCCTCGAGCGGTTCGGGCTCCTTGCTGG
>CAZRKW010000359.1:0-3611 GCA_964600355.1 uncultured Acidobacteriaceae bacterium | reverse complement strand
ACCAAAATCAGCATGGAGCTGCGCAATCAATATGTCATCGGGTACAGTCCAACGGATCGAGCACATGACGGCAAGTGGCGCAAAATCAAAATCAAGCTGCGGCCGCCCAAGGGGCTCCCACCTCTTACCGTTGACGCCAAGAACGGGTACTACGCTCCGGGCCATTAAATCCAGCTCGGACCGGGAACATTCGCTCCTGTCCCGGCCAGAGAGAGGCGCGAGTTCGATCGGTGCCGCTTTTTTCGCGGGCCTGATCGCCTTCCTCGCCGTCCTCACGCTGGCGGTCTTCGGTTTAAACCCAGCAGCTCTCGCGCAGAACCAGAATACTTTGCCGCCTTCGGCGATTCCGAATGTACCGCCTCCTCCGGGCTATACGTCCCCGGGGCAGCAGTCCGGACAAGGCAGCGGCAGCATCAAAGCGAGCGTCGACCTCGTAGTGCTCCATGTGACGATTTCCGACGAGGCGGGGCAGTTCGTGAGCGACCTGAAGAAGGGCGATTTCAAGGTTTTCGAGAACAAGATCGAGCAGAACATTTCCGTCTTCACGCGCGAGGATATTCCCGTAACCATGGGCCTGGTGATCGATAACAGCGGCAGCATGCGCGAAAAGCGTGAGCAGGTGAACTCCGCCGCGATGACGTTTGTGAAGACCAGCAATCCGCAGGACGAAGCCTTCGTAGTGAATTTCAACGACGAGTATTATCTCGACACCGACGGCGACTTCACCAGCGATCCCAAGGATATGGACAACGCCCTATCGCGCATCGATACGCGCGGCAGCACGGCGCTCTACGACGCAGTGATCGGTTCGCTCGAACACCTCAAGAAGGGGCACAAAGACAAGCGCGTTCTGCTGGTAATCACCGACGGAGACGACGACGCCAGCCGCAAAACCCTCGCCGACACGATGAAGGAAGCCGAGCAGTCCAACGCGGCAATCTACACGATCGGCGTCTTCAGCGCGGACGACCGCAAGAACGACAAGAAAATGGTGCGCCGGTCGTCGAAGGAACTCAAGGAATTGGCCGAAGTAACCGGTGGAATGGCATATTTCCCGGAAACTCTCGACGAAGTGAAGCCGGTCTGCGAACAGGTCGCGCGCGACATCCGCAATCAGTACACCATCGGCTACTATCCCACCAACGCTGAAAAGGACGGCACATTCCGTCCCGTGCAGGTACAGCTGATTTCCTCACAAGGGCACGGCAAGCTGTCGGTGCGCACTCGCACCGGCTATTACGCGCAAAAGTCCGCCTCCGGCGACTGACCGCCGCTCGGTCGCTAGCCCCGGCTCCCGTTGTCGTTCGGCTCTAGCGTAGTCACCACCACGCCCCCTGTCATTCGGTCCTGGATACTCGCCACGCCGCCCCTGTCATTCAGTCCCTGCACCCTTACCACACGCTGGCATCCCGAGCAAAGCGAGGGATCTGCTTTTTCTTCTAACAAGGAAACTCACCGGATTCAGCTGTTCGTCAGGCGAGCGAGGAAGCTGGTTCCATGCAGAATTTTGCCGCCGAAATTCTCGGCGATGGTCTGGCCCGTATCGGCGAGCGTGTCGCGGACACCTAGGTTCGTCCCCTGAGCGACGCGAGGCGTGTAGGCGAGAATTGGCACGTATTCCCGCGAGTGGTCTGTAGTCGGGTTCACGGGATCGGGGTCGCAGCCATGATCGGCAGTGATGATCAGCAGGTCGGACGGCCGCAACTCCGCGAGGAACGGGCCGAGCAGCGCGTCGAACTCTTCCAGCGAACGCGCGAACCCTTCGACATCTTTGCGATGCCCGTAGAGCATGTCGAAATCGACGAGATTGGCGAAGATCAGCCCGCTCGGGTGGCGCGCGAGTGATTCTGTGAGCCTGGCCATGCCATCGGCATTATTTTTTGTAGTGACGTAATTTCCTACCCCGCGGCCGTTGTAGATGTCGTGGATCTTGCCCACGCCGAAGACCGGTACGCCGCGTTCCGCAAGCACATCGAGCAGCATGGGGCGCGGCGGCTCCACGGCGTAATCGTGGCGGCGCTCGGTGCGGCGGAAATTTCCAGGCGGCCCGGTAAATGGGCGCGCGATAACTCGCCCCACGCGGTTCGGCCCGTCGAGGAGCTTTCGCGCGATCTCGCACATGCGGTAAAGCTCCGCGATGGGAATCACGTCCTCGTGCGTGGCGATTTGAAAAACGCTGTCGCCCGACGTGTAGACGATCGGAAAGCCTGTGCGCACGTGCTCTTCGCCGAGTTCCTTGATGATTTCGGTGCCGGAGGCGGGTTTGTTGCCGATAGTGCGGCGGCCGATCTGCCGCTCGAATTCGGCGATCAGTTCCTTGGGAAAGCCGTGGTGGTAGACGGGGAACGCCTGGTCGAGCCAGATGCCCGCCATTTCCCAGTGCCCGGTAGTCGTGTCCTTCCCGGGAGAAACCGTTACGCCCTTGCCATAGCTCCCGGCTGGCTGCGCCGGCGCAGTGAGGTGGGCCAGCGGCTTGATGTTCGCCAACCCGAGCCGCACGAGATTCGGCAGCTTCAGCGGGCGCGATCGCGCAATGTGCCCCAGCGTGTCGCGGCCTACGTCGCCGTAATCGGAAGCATCGGGAAGCTCCCCAATGCCCACGCTATCGAGCACAATCCAAATCACGCGTTCAAAATGTGAGTTGTTCACCATTGTTCACAATGGGCCCTTGGCGAACCGATTCTAAAGTAAACGTCGCGCATCTCCTAGCCGCGGTGATCGCTTTCCAGGCGTCGATTTGAAGCGGCTTGTGCGGCGGCGTATAATTTTATGTTTACGCACATGCCATTGGAACCCACTGAGAAGACCGCGCCTGGCAGTCCCGTCCCGGGGAGCAAACCGCCCAAGAAGGCGGGACGCGACGTGGCCGACGGCGAAGAGGCCATCCAGGTGCGGGGTGCGCGCGTCCACAACCTGAAGAACATCAGCTTTACGATCCCGCACAACGCGATCACGGTGGTGACCGGTGTTTCGGGCTCGGGCAAATCGAGCCTGGCGTTTGACACGCTTTATGCCGAGGGGCAGCGACGCTACATCGAGTCGCTTTCGGCGTACGCGCGGCAGTTCCTTGAACGCATCGAGAAGCCCGACGTAGATGAGATCACCGGGATCGCGCCGGCGATTTCCATCCGCCAGAAGAATTCCACGCGCAACCCGCGTTCCACAGTCGCCACGGCAACCGAGATTTACGATTACCTCCGTCTGCTCTATGCGCGTGTTGGGCACACGTTCTGCGTCAACGACGGCGAAGAGGTCCGCAAGGACACGCTCGACGAGATTGCCGCCAAAGTGATGGCGCTGCCGCAGGGGCGGCGTTTCTACGTGCTGTACCAGCTGAATCTCACGCCTGACGCCGCGCCAATCGCCTTAGGTGCGCACGAAGAAACAGTCGCGCCCCGCGGCCGCAAAGCGCCCAAGCCGAATCCCGACGCGGCGCGCGAGGCTCTCATCAGCCTGCGCAAACGCGGGTTCAACCGGCTTTACCAGTCGGGGCGCGTATTCGAGTTCTCCACACCCGAGGAATTGCTCGATGTCGATTTCACCAAGCCCGTGTACGTGCTGGTGGACCGCCTTGCGCTCGCTCCCGACATTCGCTCGCGCCTCGTGGATTC
>CAZRKW010000358.1:0-3622 GCA_964600355.1 uncultured Acidobacteriaceae bacterium | reverse complement strand
TGGCGAGCCTGCGCGCGCGAACCGCCAATGCCCATGCGGTAGACCACGTTGTCCAACCGGCGCTCGAGAGAAATGACGAGGTTCGAACCGGTGGGTCCCTTGGTGCGGACGGCCTTCTCAAAATAGGAGCGGAACTGGCGTTCGAGCAGGCCATAGGTGCGCTTCACCTTCTGCTTTTCGCGCAACTGGATGCCGTAACCGACCATCTTGGGACGGCGCGCCTGGCCATGCTGGCCGGGGACGAAGTTGCGCTTCTCGATGGCGCATTTTTCCGTATAGCACCGGAGGCCCTTGAGGAAGAGTTTCATCCCCTCCCGACGGCACAGCCGGCAAACCGCTTCACGATGTCTTGCCAAGTGCTTCTCTCCTTTGCATCAACTTCTGCATCAAGTGCTGAACGAATTTCGAATCAGACGCGGCGCCTTTTCGGGGGACGACAGCCGTTATGCGGCACGGGCGTAACGTCCTTGATGGCGTTAATGTGCAAGCCGGACGAGGCGAGCGCGCGGACAGCGGATTCGCGGCCGGCGCCTGGTCCCTTTACGCGAACTTCCACCGATTTCATTCCGTATTGATCGCGCGCCACGCCCGCAGCCGTCATCGCCGCCTGTTGCGCGGCGTAGGGCGTGCCTTTGCGCGATCCCTTGAATCCGACGGAACCGGCAGAAGACCAGCTCACGGCGCGGCCGTCGGGATCGGTGAGCGTCACGATGGTGTTGTTGAACGTCGCCTGGATGCAGACGATGCCGTGCGGAACGATGCGCTTTTCGCGCTTCTTGCGAAATTCCTTCTTCCGCTTGGAAGTTTTTGCGCCTGCTGCCGGAGCAGCGGCTGCGTCCTTCGGTTCTTTTGCCACGCTTTTTCCTCTCCTCGACCGGCGGCTGGCGCCGATCGCCTGTTACTTGCGCGCTGCCGTCTTCTTCTTGGCCGCCACGGCGCCCTTGCGCGGACCCTTGCGCGTGCGAGCGTTCGTGTGCGTCCGCTGGCCGCGCACCGGAAGATTCCGGCGATGGCGCAGCCCGCGATAGCACTGAATTTCGATGAGCCGGCGGACGTTCATCTGCGTCTCTTTGCGGAGATCGCCTTCGACGCGGCCTTCGGATTCAATGGCCGCGCGAAGCCGGGTTGTCTCTTCCTCGGTAAGATCCTTGATCTTCTTGGTGGGATCCACGTTGGATTTCGCCGCGAGCGAACGGGCGCGCTGCTGCCCGATGCCGTAGATCGCCGTGAGGCCGACCCAGAGCCGCTTATTGGGCGGCAAATCCACACCTGCTATACGTGCCATTTCGTTTTCTCCCTAACCCTGGCGCTGCCGGTGCTTGGGGTTGTCGCAAATCACGCGCACCACCCCGCGCCGATGAACAATCTTGCACTTCATGCAGATTTTCTTGACCGATGCACGAACTTTCATCTGACTCCGTCCTTCCGCGCCGCCGCGGTTTGCGGCACTACTTGTACCGGTACACGATCCGGCCGCGCGTCAAATCGTAGGGCGAAAGCTCGACTGCCACACGGTCGCCCGGCAAAATCCGGATGAAATTTTTTCTCATTTTTCCCGAGATGTGCGCGAGCACCTGATGCTTGTTTTCGAGCTCGACGCGAAACATCGCGTTGGGAAGAGGTTCGATCACGGTGGCCATCACTTCGATGGCGTCCTCTTTCCCGCTTCCCTCGCCCGGCTTCTTCTTTTCTGGTTCCGGCCTTTTCGCCATGCGTCCCTTCAAATTCGATCCTGCGCTGCTACCCGCTCCGGGCTTACCAGCACGGCCCGCTCACTTCCCGGGGCCGCGTCAGGATAAACGGCCCTTCCGCGGTTACGGCCACGGTGTGCTCGAAATGGGCCGAATCGCTGCCATCGGCGGTGACCGCTGTCCAGTTATCGTCCAGAACGCGGACGCCCGGACCGCCCGTATTCACCATGGGCTCGATGGCGAGGACCATTCCTTCCTGCAACCGCGGCCCCTGCTTCGGAGTTCCGTAGTTCGGGACTTGCGGATCTTCGTGCATCCGCGTCCCAATGCCGTGGCCTACAAACTCGCGGACCACCGAATAACCGTTCTTCTCAACCCACTCCTGCACGGCGGACGAAACATCGCCGAGTCGGTTGCCGGGCCTCACCTGCTCGATGGCGCGGTCGAGCGATTCCCGCGTCACTCGGAGCAACTTTTGACGCTCCGGGGAAATCTTCCCCACCGGCAAGGTGAGGGCCGCATCCCCAAAGTAGCCGTCGAGTTCGACCCCGAAGTCCATGGAGAGGATGTCGCCCTCGCGCAGCTTGCGCGACGAGGAAGGAATCCCATGCACGACTTCCTGGTTGATCGAAGTGCAGACCGAACCCGGATAACCCCGGTAACCCTTAAACGCGGGGTGCGCGCGCTTTTCCACCGTGTACTCTTCGGCGAACTCGTCCAGTTCCTTCGTGGTGATCCCCGGCTTTACCATCCTTCTCATTTCTTCGAGAGCGCCCCAGACGATCAGGCCGGCCTGGTGCATCTTCTCGAGTTCCGCCGGTGATTTACAGATGACCATCTCTACTGGCCGCCGCACTCTCGACTATCTGTTCCACGCGATTACTGACTTCTTCGATGCCCGCTTCGCCATCCACGGTTACGAGCACGCCGTGCTGCCGGTAATAATCGGAAACCGGCTTGGTCTGGCGGTCGTAAGCCACCAGCCGCGCTTTCACAACTTCCGGTGCGTCATCCGCGCGCTGCGTGAGCTTGCCGCCATCCCGGTCGCAAACGCCGGGAACCTTGGGAGGGCGGTCGAAAAGATTGTAAATCTCTCCCCCCACGCTGCAGGTCCACCGCCCGGACAGTCGCCGAATCAGCTTCTCCGGATCGACCCGTATATCCACCACGATGGGCTTACCAAATCCCAGCTTCGCCAGAATCCCGTCGAGCTGCTCGGATTGCGGCAACGTTCTCGGAAAACCGTCGAACACGAAACCTCTCGCGGTGTCCGGTTGCGCCAGCCGCTCTTCCACCATCTTCAGCACGATGGGGTCGGGAACCAGCTGGCCGCGCTCCATGATCGGCTTGGCCAGGTGACCCGTCGGAGTATCGCGGGTTACGGCGTCGCGAAACATATCTCCGGTGGAAAGATGCGGCACTCCCAGCCGCTTGGCTATAAGCTTTGACTGGGTGCCTTTCCCCGCACCCGGCGGCCCCAGCAAAATCAGCGCATGATTAAAGGGCATTCCCCCCGCCGGCCGACGGCATCAACCGCGGCGACTTCGAACCCGGCGCCCCTTGGCCACAAACCCTTCGTAATTCCGCATCACCAGTTGGGCTTCGAGCTGCTGAACCGTATCCATGGCAACGCCTACGACGATCAGCAGCGACGTGCCCCCGAAATAGAACTGCACGCCCAGCCCGTCCAGCACGAATCTCCACATGTGCTGATCGAACCAGTTGCCCCCGAGCCATATCGGCAAATGCTGCAGGTGAATGCCGGAGATCAGCCACTCGGGCAAAAGGCAGACAATCGCGAGATACACGCCGCCCACCAGCGTCAGGCGCGACAAGATGCGGTTGATGTGCTCCGAAGTGTTTCGGCCGGGGCGAATTCCCGGAATAAAGCCGCCGTATTTCCGCATGTTGTCGGCAAGCTCGGTGGGGTT
>CAZRKW010000357.1:0-3639 GCA_964600355.1 uncultured Acidobacteriaceae bacterium | reverse complement strand
GGGATTGCAGAGAATTAGTCGTACTGCCCAACGCCCATCACGCCGCGGTCCAAGAGGTGAACGCTATTCAGCGAGTTACTTTCCGGCGAGCCTTCTTGCGGGCGACGCGGACACGGATATTCTCCCTGGCCTTTTTTGCGGCAACGCGGTTGGGGGCGAGCAAGTGAGTGAGCTCAATGGTGCGGTCGGGAAGCACTGCGCGCATTTCCAGTCTTCCACCGAGCGCATTCAGATAGTTCATAAGGCTTCCAACTTTAAGGTTAGGACGCCGCTCGAGCCTTGAGATCGCCACTTGCGTTACCTTGAGTTTGCGGGCCATGAGGGACTGGCTTACCTGGAGCGCTTCGCGCAGTTGTGCCAGTTCCATTTTCTGAAGCTCGTTCTGCGCCATTCCGCGCGCCTGCAGTTGCGCTTCCGGTGACATTGTCTCGGCTACGAGATCGCTGAACTTCTTATGCATTCTTGATCAACCCCTCTTTCTTTAATTCCCGAAGATACTGCGAATAAATCTTGTCGGCTGCGGCGACCATCTTTGCAGTCCAGCCCTTTCCGCTCTTGACGCCGCCGATTAGAAGAATCGCCGACTGCCGCGGATCGAAGGCGAATATTATTCTGTACGGCCGCCCCGCGTGCTGGAGGCGCAGCTCCTTCATGTTGGGATACTGTGAGTCCTTCGACAGCGTATCCACGTAGGGACGGGTTAGAGATGGCCCCTTCTCCTGAAGGAGCGCGACGGCGGCGGTTATCGCGATTCTTTCCGGCTCGGTCAGCTCGTTCCACCAAGCCAGGAATTCTTCGGTATATTCGACTTCCCATGCCACCCCGGAATTATAACATTTAGGTTATGATCGCATCAAGTCTTGAAATCCGTGCGGTGCGAGAAGGGAAGGGTGAGAGGGGGTGAAGGATGGAGCCGAGGCCCGGACTCGAACCGGGGACCTGCCGATTACGAATCGGCTGCTCTACCAACTGAGCTACCTCGGCACTCTTGCAGCGGCGCCAATAATCCATGTACTGAAAATTTCCTGCGAACATTTCCCACCGCCAATCGGGAGATTGGCGTTCCCGGGGACGGCGGCGCTCGTTCAGCTTTCTGAATTGTAAACTATCCCGCGGCGGATTGTGTCTTCAATTCTTCTTTAGCAATGCGGAATCATCAAGGCGGGCGGCGGATGTGGCGGAGCCTTGCTTATGGTTCTGCGCTGAGCGCCTTAAATCCGGAAGAGGGATTCCGGTGTCTCGCGTCCGTCGGATTCTCGTACTACCATGGACGCGGGAGGAGGTGCTGCAAGGCGATGACATGGGCGTGAGTTCCGATAGCGAGCCGCTACAGCGCTGCGGAAAATGCGGGGAGAGGCTCGCCTTACGGCCCGTGCCGGGCGCTGAGACGTTTCCGCGACGTCTGGAGTGCCCCACGCACGGCTGGGAAAAGGAAACGATTCGTGCGATTCGAATGAGGTTTCATGAAGACCGTCCGAACTGGTAGGGAAGCGAATGCTCCGTTTGGTCCAGCGAATAGCTCGCAGCCAGCGGAAACGCGGCCGGTGAAAATACATGCGCCGTTTGGCAGCGCCCGAGCTCCTCAGCAGGGGAGTCCCAGGTCGAGCTGTTCGAGAAACTCCTGCTCGATGGTTTCCTCGGCGCGATACCAGTCGATTTCTGGGGAGCCTTCGGGGCAACCGCGCATGAGCCAGTAGTAATGAGCGAGCATGGTGACTGTTTCCTGGGTTTCGCGCAGGTAGGTTTCAAACTCGCAAACGGATAATTTTGCGGTTGAGTCGCGTTTCGAGGAATGGTCAATTATTTGGTCTATCATTGCGCCTCCACCGGCAAGATATCGTTCAACGCTTCTTCTTTCCATACGGGGATGGCCCCTGAGTTGGCGAGGAAAGGTCTTAGACGGTTGCTAGCTTTTTTCGCTTCAGTACAGGTTTTCCCTGAGGCTTCTGCGGATTGTCGGCGATGGCCTGGTCCAACCGGCCGGGCCATTCTGCGAGAGTAACCGAGAGGAGAAATGCAAAATGACCGCTCACCGAACGGCTGTGCTGAGCGCTTTTATTTTGGGATCACTGTTCCTCGGGCAACCGCGCATATCGCGGGCCCAGGAATCCACAAAGCAGGATTTGAAGGACGCGGGCCACGATACCAAGGACGCGGCGAAAGATACGGGAAGAGCCACCAAGCATGCCGCCAAAAAGACGGGACACGCCGTCAAGAAGGGAACCAATAAGGCCGCGGAGAAAACGGATGAGGGCGCACACAAGGTGAAGGACAAGACCGATCCGCACGACTAGCGCGCGATTACTCTTTCGGTCTGAACCAGGAGAACCCGACCGTGAAGAAAAGGGAGGCGTTGTAGCCGGGGTTGTAGGTGCTCAGCCCCGCGTTGGAGTGGTGCACGTAGGCGGCTTCAATCTGCAATGCTTTCCGGCGCTGCAGAAAAATATTGGCTCCTAGCGCAGCCTGTGGCGTGAAATTTACCCAGGAGGTGTTTCCGGGGGGCAGATTCCTGGTGCTGAAGAGAATGCCTCCCGCAATGCTGGCGTAGGGCGCGACCGTCTTTCCGCTGGTGAAGTTCCACCTCCACACGGCGGGTTTGAAGCTGCCCCCATAGACATTGCCCGTGGGCATCAGGACTGTGTAGACCGGAAGCATTTCCACGGCCCACTCGAAATTTCCGCGACGCAATCCTGTGCCGTGATCTTTGGTGAGAATGCGCCCAATCCGTCCGCCCGCGTAGATGAACTGGACCTGCTTTGCGTAACCCAGGCCTGTGCCGCCACCCCCGAGAAGGCCGAAGTCCCACGCGCCTTTGGTTATGGATCCCGCCGGAAGGCCAGCGGAGGAGATGTCTTGAGCGATGGCTACCTTTGCGGAAGCCAGCAACAGAACGGCCAGCGCGAATTTCATCCTCCTTATCATGTTTGAAAACGCGCTGGATGTCGATTGGCGAAGCGGATGGGTAAGAAAAGCAGCGACAGAACCGAATTTCCCGGTCAGGACTTGCCGAAGATGCGCTCCGAGAGGTCGGCTGCTATGGGAACTCGAAACCGTTCTCCCTGGTGCGCTTTAATCATCAGCACTACCCAGAGGATCAGAGCGAGGATGTCCAGAATACGATAAAGGGCAAGGCCGAACGAAAATCCGGCCCAGCCTCCGGTGATCATGCTGAGTCCAAAAAAGGCGCCGAGGATGAGTGTGAGTATATGGATGCCGCCAAAAACCACGATCGACTGGGCGGCGTGAAAACGCACGTAGGGGCGCTTGTCGATGAGGAAAAAGATAAGCCCGGTCAGCCACCCAAGCGCGTAGGACAGAGTGGCTGCGAGATTCTCGGCCATCGGCTGCGCAGTGGAATTCACCGTCGCAGGAAGCGGGCCGGGAGTGCCGCTGGAGGTCGCGACCGCTTGCGGGGATCCGCAGGATCCGCAAAACGCCGCGTTATCTGCCACGGCCGCGCCGCATTTCGTACAGTGAGCCATAATCCGCCTCCGGCTGCATCCAAGGCGCGAAGCCTAACAAATCCCGGGCAGATCAGCAAGAAAAACGCGGGTGCGCGGGAAAACAGCCCTTACGGAAAAAATATGCGGTCGAGTGGACTCGAACCACCACGGGCTTTCACCCACCAGCTCCTAAGGC
>CAZRKW010000356.1:0-3642 GCA_964600355.1 uncultured Acidobacteriaceae bacterium | reverse complement strand
ATACTCCCGCCACCCGCGCAGCGAAGCCCGCACAAACTTCCCCACAATCTCCGGATGCTGCGCCAGAAAATCCCGCGTCGTAAACATCACCCGATAAGGCTCATACCCCGCGTCGCTAGTCAGAATCACCCGAGTCTCCACCCCCGCCTTCCGCGCAAAAAACGGCTCCGAAGTAGCAAACGCCTGCTGAATGTAGTTCGGGTCCGCCACGAAATTCGCCACGTTCATCATCGCCGGCACCACGTGCACGTCGTTGAGCTGGTACCGCTTCGCCACAAACTCCCACCATGTCGACCCCGTCGTCACCGCCACGGTATGCCCGTTCAGGTCCGCGAACGAGCGCACCGGCGAATCCTTCCGCACCATGATCCCCTGCGGATCGTGCTGCATCGTAGCCGCCACGGCAACCAGCGGCAGCCCGTTCGAAATACCTTCCAGCACGAAGTCGGAGGACCCCATTCCAAACTGCGCCACACCCGAAGCCACCTGCTTGGCCACCGAAACATACGGCCCGCCCGGCAGGATCTCCAGATCGAGCCCTTCGTCCCGGTAGTAGCCTTTCACCAGCGCCGTGTAAAACCCGCCATGCTCCGGCTGCGGATACCAGTCCGCCTGCAGCGTAACCTTAGGCAATCCGGTCGAGGTCGAAGTAGTCGAGTTGCTGTGGCATCCCGCCGCGAGCAACCAGCCAAGCCCGGCCAGCAGGCACCACACGCCAGTCAAAGTCTTCTTGTGCAGGGTGATCCCTCTCACAATGCCCACGATTCCGCTAGCCTAGCACGCGCACCCACGCCTCTGCTCAATGCATCCGCGATAGGTTCGATCAATTTTCCGTTTGCTCTGCACGCCGTCCATTGTGTTAGCGTACGGGCCATGGCGGCCCTGCCATTTCACCGTGGAAGTGTGGATTCACTCGACGAAGAGCGCATGCGCGAGATTTATGTCTTCACCGCGCGCACCCTGGACACCCCGAATCCCGTCCCCTTCGGCGCGCTCATCGTAAAGACCCGCACCGGCGAGCGCCTCATGCGCGCGGTCAACGCCGTGCGCCCGGAGAATGACCCCAGCTCCCACGGAGAAACGCGCACCGTCCGCCTCGCGTGCAAAAAGCTGAGGCGCCCTAATCTCGAAGGCTACACGATGTACTCCACCTGCGAGCCCTGCCCCATGTGCATGGCCAACGCCTTGTGGGCCAAACTCGATCGCGTCGTCTACGGCGCCACCATCGCCGACGCCAACCGCCACTGCCTCCAGATTCACATCGACGCCAAGGAAGTCGTGCGCCGGTCCGACATGCATTGCATAGTCGACGGCCCCGTTCTCCGCGACCTCTGCTACAGCCTCTTCACGCATCCCAACATGCAGCGCGCTTTTCGCACGTGGAGCAAGACCGGAAGCAGGGCCGCCAGCCATGCGAAATCGAAGAAGAGAGCCTAGCGGCACAGCCGGCCGCAACGGAGCGAACGAATGTACCGGGAAGTAGACGCATCGCACATCGCCGCGCTGATCGCCATCACCGGCGATGACGCGCGTGTCCTCACCCAGCCGCTCGTAGTCGAGCAGCTCTCCCGCGATTTCTACTGGTATTCTCCCGTCCTGCGCAAACAGCTCGATGGCAAAGTCGCCGGGGTGATCGTTCAGCCGCTGGGCGCGGTCGAGATTCAAGCCATCCTTCGTTATTGCTACGCAGAGAATATTCCCGTCACCCTCCGGGGCGCGGGCACGGGCAACTACGGACAGGCCGTTCCCTTGTACGGAGGTGTCGTCCTCGATCTCACGCGCATGGACCAGATCGAAGAAATTAAGCCGGAAGGCATTGCCGTCTGCCAGCCCGGCGTCCGCCTGGGCGTACTCGAAAACGAAGCCCGCAAGGTTGGCTGGGAGCTGCGCTGCTATCCTTCCACCGTCGTCAAGTCCTCGCTCGGCGGATTTCTCGGCGGTGGCTCCGGCGGCATCGGCTCCGTAAAAAATGGCAACCTGCGCGACTTCGAAACCGTTCGCGCCCTGGAAGTCGTCACCATGGAGCCCGAGCCTCGCGTCGTCCTGCACCAGGGCGAAGCCGTCCACGGCATCCTCCATGCCTGGGGCACCAACGGCGTCATCACGCGCATCTGGCTGGCGCTAGCGCCCGCCGTCGATTGGGCGCAGGTGGTCGTGGCCTTCGACACCTTCGACGCCGCCTTCGATTTCAGCGAGGGCATCGCCGCTAGCGAGTCATGGACCAAGCGCCTGGTAACCGTTTTCGAGTGGCCCATCCCCTCGTTCTTCACGCCCGTCAAGCAGTACGCACCCAATCGCAAGGCCCTGATTTTCTTCCTGATCGCCGCCGCCGAGCTCCCCGCGTTTGAGTCCGCCACGCAAGCCGCGGGCGGCCTGATCACCTATTCCGCGTCCTATCAGGGATTGCGAAACCGCCCGCTGCTCTCCGATTACACCTGGAACCACACCACGCTCTGGGCCATGAAGTCCGACGACGCCTACACCTACCTCCAGTGCGGCTTCAATCCCGACACCGTGCGGGACCAGTTCCGCAAACTGAAAGAAAAATTCGGCGACGAAATCCTCTTCCACATGGAATTCATGAAGAACGCCGCCGGCCGCGTGATTCCGGGCGCGATCCCCGTCGTATATTTCAGAAGCGAGGAGCGTCTGAACGAAATGATCGATTTCTGCCGGGCCATCGGCGTGTTCGTCGCCAATCCGCACGTGAATAACGTCGAAGGAGGCGGACGCTACCGCCCCGACAACGTGCAGCTCCTGGCCAAGCTTCGCTACGATCCCAAGGGCTTGATGAATCCCGGAAAAATGGTCACATTCCAACCTGAGGGCCAAGCCGCGGGAGCTCCCAACCGATGAAGACGTGGGTTCCCGATTCCCGCAATTTCGCCTATCTCAACTGGAAGCAGGTCGACGCCCTCCCGCGCGAATCCACGCTGCTCATTCTTCCCACCGCCGCCATCGAGCAGCACGGCCATCATCTCCCCCTGGCCACTGACACTCTTATCAACAATCTCGTGCTCGGCCGCGCGCTCGAAAAGCTTCCTGCCGATTTGCCGGTCTACGCCCTTCCGCCCGTGCACTACGGCAAAAGCAACGAACACATCGGCTTTCCCGGAACGCTCTCGGTGAGCGCCTCTACATTCATGGCCGTTCTCCGCGATCTGGGCGCAAGCGTCGCCAGCGGCGGATTTAAAAAGCTCGCCCTCTACAACACCCACGGCGGCAACACGTCCCTCATCGACGTGATGGCCCGCGATCTTCGCGCTGAATTCGGACTGCGTACATTTGCGCTGCACGGCTCCTGCGGAATTCCCTTCGAAGGGCTAAGCGCGCAGGAGCACGCCTACGGCTTTCACGCCGGCGAAGTGGAAACGGCGTATCTGCTCGCAGCGGTTCCCGAACTCGTAGACCGCTCCGCCTACACCGTGAATTACATCGCGGACATCAATAATCCGAAACTGCTTAGGCCCGAAAATGCCCCGGCAGTTTTCGCCTGGCTCACCCGCGACATTGCCGAAAGCGGCGTGCTCGGCGACCCGCGCCCAGCCACGGCCGAGAATGGCGCTCGCTGGATCGAAGAAGCCGCTGCGCAAGTCGCTCTCGCTTTGGAAACGATCTTCCATCATCCGAACACGAAGCCTT
>CAZRKW010000355.1:0-3650 GCA_964600355.1 uncultured Acidobacteriaceae bacterium | reverse complement strand
CGCCGATGTCCTTCACTTCGTCCGGCCTGCGCACATCGATAATCAAGAGTTGATCCGGCTTTGCGAGCAGGGCATCGAATTCCGCTCGTGTGAGCACCTTGGCCTGGGATTTAGGAGCATGCGAACCAGTGCCCCCCTGCTGGCCAAACGCGACCGTCGTTGCAAGAAGCGCCATCAATATCAGTCTCTTCATTTATGGTTTCCTCTCCTTTTGGATTTCCTGCTAGAAATAAAACTTCAGTGCTAACTGGTTTTCCCGTGGAGTTCCGGCCGAAGTGATCTGCCCAAATCCGGAACTGCCCAACTGCGCATTCGGGGCAGCCAGGGGTGGTGTGTTCGTAAAGTTGAACGATTCGACGCGAAGCTGAGCGCTGAACCGTTCGGTGAGCTGGAACGACTTGTGCGCAGCGAGGTCCAGGTTGAACAAGCCCGGCGCGCGAAGAATGTTCCGTCCCGCATCGCCGAAGGTGCCCGGTGCGTTTATGGCGAATGCCGATGTATTGAACCATTCATTCACGGTGGGATTCGCAAGGTGCCAGTTGCCGATTACATTGGGCCGGTCATATGCCGTGCCGGTGTTCGAGGGATCCGTGCTATCGGTCAGGTTCACTGGGAAGCCGGAACTGACCGTCACAATGGGGTCGATACTCCATCCGCCGAGGACAGCATTCGCGAAACTATTCCAGTGATCGCCGAATTTCTTGCCTCTTCCGAAGGGCAATTCGTAAATCACGCTGCCCACGAAATGGTGAGTCAGGTCCTGCGCGGCGACCGAATAGTCCGCGTTCCAGTTGGCGAAATTCTGAACGCCCGTAGCGTCACCCAGCGCCATGGTTTTCGAGTACGCATAGGAGGCGATGAACGACACGCCGTTGGAGTAGCGCTTCTCGATCTTGGTCTGGAGTGCGTTGTAACGGCTGTAACCGTCCTTCTGAATCCGCACGATGTTCGCCAGTGTGATTGGGTTGGCACTGCCCGGCACCAAAGCCGATGTATATATCCGGCGGGAATTCAAGCTGCCGATCGGATTCGCTGTGGGTGGCGCCGGATTGCCGTCAATAGACCACCAGTTGTGGTCGAAATTGTTGGCCTCATACCCGACCTCCAGCACGATGCCGCCCGGCAGTTCCCGCTGAATGTTCAAGTTCCACTGGTAATCGGTCGGTATAAGATCGCGTTGGTCGTAGGAAATCAGCTGCACATTAGTCGCGTTCGCAACCGATAGCGCGCCGGCTGGGAATCCGTTCTGCAGGAAGACGGAAGGCTTCGTCTTGCTGGTCGGCGACAGATTAACCACCACGCTGAAAGGTGGATTTTTTTCCATCGACGACATACCGCCGATCGTAATGAAGTTCGAATAGAAAATTCCGTACCCGCCTCGCAGCACCGTCTTGCTGTTGAGGCTGTAGGCGAATCCGAATCTGGGAGCAAACTGATGGTAGTTGACGTTTTGCAGCGCCCGCGACGCAACGTCATTTCCGTTTGTGCCAGCAAAAACCAGCTGCGGCGCCGGAGCTGTGATGTAAGGGTCGGCATTCATCTCACAATTCGCGATCGCGTTGTGCGTATCGACCGCTGGCGGCGTTAGCTCATAGCGCAGGCCGAGATTCAGTGTGAGCCGGCGGTTCACTTTCCAGTCGTCCTGGACAAAGAAGTGAGTCTCGGGAACGCGAAAGTTCAGTTTCGAATACGTCGAGAGACTGGACGCCGACGCATATCCAAGCAGGAAGTCCGCGAACCCGTAATTGTTGGCCGAGTTCGTATACTGGCCGTTGTGGCTGGTGTATTCGCCGTTGAAGGTGTAGGTTCCGCTGCTCGTTTGCGAACTGTCAAAGTTGGTCTCGAGCCAGTAGGCCTGCACGCCAAACTTGATGCTGTGAGGTCCCTTCGTCCAGGTCAGGTCGCCCGACAACTGCCGGTTCTGAGAAGCGTCCTGGTTGGGCACGTTCGAGATGCCCAGGGCCGGCAGGTTCGTAATCGTGAGACCCGAGAAGCCGGGGTTTGTGGAGGTTACTCCCGGAATACCAATTCCGCCGAGCGGCTGAGCAGGAAAGGAGTTAATCCAATTCAGATAATTCCACCCTGCATGAATAGAACTGACGAGTGTTGGAGACCAGACGCGGTTGTAACTCAGCACGAAGCTTTTGCTGACAGTCGTCTGTGCACCGGTTTCGCCCGTGGGGCCAGACGAATAGTAGCCCTCTCCCGAGGCTGGAGGCAGTAAAGAAACGACGCCATTATCCGAGTCCTGCGAGCTGTACCGAAAATAGAGATTCTGCTTGTCGCTTAGAACCTGGTCCACGCGAAAGTCCCAGCGGCGCGGGTCCTGATTCTCGGGACTGACGTATACATAATTGGCGGTTGCTGCGGATGTTTGCGCATGCGGCAAAAGGTTCAGGATCTTCAGTGCAATGGGATCGATGCGGCTCGCAGGGATTGTGTATTGGCCGTTTACGATTGGGAACGCAAGCCCCGTATTTGGGTCGTAGATGGGAGTCGCGAATGCGCCTTGCCGCTGAAGGTCGGTAGGAAGCGTGCTTGTGGTTGTGACGCTTTGCCTGATTCTGCCGATTTCAAAATCACCGAATAAAAAGGTCTTGTTGTGAACGATCGGGCCGCCAATCGCACCACCAAACTGATTTCTTCCGAAAGCTGGCTTGGGGGCACTTGCTGGCGTGAAATAGTTTTCGGCATCCAGCGCGGCATTGCGAACGAATTCATAGCCAACGCCATGAAATTGATTGGTGCCCGACTTGATCGCAGCAGTGATGACCCCGGACGAGGAGCGTCCGTACTCCGCCGAGTATCCGTTGGTAACAACCTTGAATTCCTGAATGGCGTCAATCGACGGCTCGACAATGTCTTTCTGCCCTGAATGGGATGTCGAAATCTGCTGGTTGTTGTTATCCTGGCCATCGAGTAGAAACGCCACCTGCCCACCCGCCTGGCCTCCGATGCTGATGCCCACGCCATTACTGATCACAGGTACTGTTCCGGAGGAAAGAGTGGCGAGCTGAAGATAATCGCGCCCGTTGAGGGGCAGCTCCGTTATCTGCTGATTCGTGATCAGCGTGCCTACGGTCGAATCTTCGGTTTGCAACAACGGGGTCACGGCCTCGACAGTTACAGTCTGCGATACTTGCCCTACTTCTAGAACTGCGTCCACCTGCCGAACGTCGCCGATACTGAGCACCAAACCGCGCTGATCGAAACGCTTGAATCCAGAGGCCTCTACAACAACTTCGTATTCTCCGATTCGTAGCGGGGGCGTTCGGTACTCGCCGTGTTCATTCGTATGGACCTCGGTTGCGGAGTTCGTGGCTACGTGGACTAACGTGACCTTTGCATCTGCAACGGCCGCGTGGCTGGCGTCGAGAACCGTGCCCGCAACGATTGCAGCGTCAACCTCCTGACCGAACGTTCTCGTGGCTGCCAGAGAAAACAGGGAACTCAGTAGGAGTCCCACAAAAAGCTTACGGATTGACATGTATCTCTCCTGGTAGTGATTTGGCCGAGGCCTCCAGGAGACTGGTTGGCGGCGATCTTTTCTTCTTACCTCCCACAGGGTGGGTAGGTTTATTGCGCCTGCGTTTGCTACGTGGAATTCCGGCGGATTCGCTCGGTCTTGCTCACTTCCACAAGGCGCCCGT
>CAZRKW010000354.1:0-3699 GCA_964600355.1 uncultured Acidobacteriaceae bacterium | reverse complement strand
AACGGCCCGCCGTAGCGGGCCTGCCATCGTAACAAAGCCCAGTTAGGAAGCATAGTTAGGGCGGACTGCTCAGTGGCAGTGGCACAGGCACAGGCACTCCTGCCTGCGCCGCCAAAACATCGCAGCGTCAGAGCTTATTCAAGCCGTCCAGCGCGGCCACCTTGTAGGCCTCGGCGAGCGTGGGGTAGTTGAAGACCGTGTCGCGAAAATATTCGATGGTGCCGTCGTAGGACATCACCGCTTGGCCGATGTGGATGATTTCCGTGGCGCGCTGCCCCAGCGCGTGAACGCCCAACAACTTCAGCGTGTTGCGGTCGAACAGCAATTTCAGCATGCCCGTTTCGTCGCCGAGCATCATGCTCTTGGCGAGCTCCGCGTATTTCGCCACGCCCACCTCGTACGGCACTTTTGCCGCGGTCAATTGCTCTTCCGTCTGGCCCACCATGGAGATTTCCGGAATCGTGTAAATCCCATAAGGGAACAAGTTCGACATCGCCTCCGCCCGCACCCCGAACATATGGCAACTCGCCAGCCTGCCCTGCTCCATCGACGTGCTGGCCAGCGCCGGGAACCCGATCACGTCGCCCGCCGCGTAAATGTTCGGCACAGCCGTCTGGTAGAACTGGTTCACGCCAACCTTGCCCCGCGAATCGGCGCTCAGCCCGGCGGCATCCAGCCGGAGCTGATCGCCATTCGCCTGGCGTCCCACCGCATAGATCAGCCCATCGGCAAGTATTTTCTTGCCGCTCTCCAATTCGGCGAACACGCGGTCGCGCTTCGGGTCGGTGCCGACGCGCGTCACTTTCTCGCCCAGCCGGAAAACAGTCCCCAATTGCCGAAGGTGATACTCCAGCGTGTCGACGATTTCGCGGTCCACAAAATCCAGGATGAGGGGCCGCTGGTCGATCAGCGTCACTTCCACGCCGAGAGCCGCTAGAAAAGAAGCGTACTCGAGGCCCACAACACCGGCCCCCACGACAATCGACTCCCGCGGAAGTTCGCTCAGCGCGAAAATCTGATCCGTATCCAGAACGCGCTTCCCATCGAAAGTGATGTCGGGCGAGCGAGCGGTCCGCGTGCCGCAGGCTATGAGAATATTTTCCGCGTGCAGGGCCACCCTTCCGTCCTGTCCCTGCAGCTCTACGGTATGAGGATTGGCAAACTCGGCAGTGCCCTGAAAAATCGCGATGCCGTTTCGCTTCAGCTGCGAATGGATCACGTCGGTCTCTCGCTGGACGATCGTGCTTACGCGGAACGCCAGGTCCTTCGGCGAAACATCGCGCATCCCGCGGTAGCTCGTTCCATACAGAGTCTTCACGGCCATGCCGGTCAGCTGAAAAATCGCCTCGCGCACGCTTTTGCTGGGAATCGTGCCGGTATGCACGCAGACGCCGCCGAGCATGAACGTGCGGTCGATCACCGCCACCCGCTTCCGCAGCTTTGCCGCGCAGATGGCGCCCTTCTGTCCCGCGGGCCCGCTTCCGATCACCAGCAGGTCGAACTTTGAATCATTCATAGGCTCGCACTCGATATTCAATATGACTGCAATATAGACGAAGGCCACCGCGCCCACAGTGCAGGCACAAGGCGCCCGTGCATTACAGAAGGGGTAAAGAGTGAATTCGCGAAACGAATGTCCGCTATGAATCTTACAGAAAGATGAACGCGGCCGGAAATCCACCGATGAGCGGTGCGCGTAAAGCTACACGTCCGCGCGCCAGCAGCTCATGCGAGGACAACCAGATCGATTTCCACACGGACGTCGCGCGGCAATCGCGACACCTCCACGGTCGAGCGCGCCGGGGCGTCTTTTTGCATGTAACGCGCATACACCTCGTTCATCGCCGCGAAATCGTTCATGTCCTTCAGGTAGACGGTCGCTTTCACGGTTTTATCGAGAGACGAGCCCGCCGCCTCTACGATCGCCTTCAGATTGTCGAATACGCGCGCAGTCTGCGCTGCCACATCGCCTTCAATAATCTGGCCCGTAGCCGGATCGAACGGAATCTGCCCCGCGGTGTAGATAAAGCCGTTCGCCTTGATCGCCTGCGAATACGGCCCAATCGCCTTAGGTCCCTTATCGGTTGCGATGACTTCCTTCACGAACCCTCCTGTGCGTCACGATCTTCTTACTGCTGCACTTCGGCGCCCTCGCCGCCATGGCGTGCACGGAAATCAGCCGGTATGCCTTTATCGTTGAGCCAGACGCGAAACAGCGCCGCAAGATTCTTGCCGCTGGACTCCTCGAGCACGGAGCGCAGAGCATCATAGCTGGTCTCCTGCCCGCGCAGCAAAGTGACCATTCGCTTGAGGCCGCTTCGCATGGGTTCTTCTCCACATGCGTCCTCGATCGCCACAAAGAAGAGCGGAGCTTTGGCGAGAGCGATATTCCGTTGCTCGATCGAGTCCGTCAGCATCGTCACACCCAGCGGGCTCTCGTTCGCTCCGCTCCGGGCTCTGTCGTACTCGCGCAGGTATCTGGCGACCCGCTGGCGTCGGCCGGCTTCGCCTTTGGCGCTTTCTTCCACCACGATCGTCGCGTATTCGGGCAATCCCTCTCCCATGCCCAGGGCCGCATCCGGCGCAAAAGAGACCTCGTCGCCAAACCAGTTATGCGCCAGAGCGTGCGTCACGCGTTCGAGAAAATCTTCATTGCCGATGCCCAGGGCCAGCGCCTGCGAATCCACCAAAGCCCCTCCCGGAAACGCAACCGCTGCGGGACCCGGGTCTCCGGTCACATGATTTCGCAGGCCGGTGGATTCCACGATGTGCGGAGCGTGAATATTCTTGTCGAGCGGGCCAAAATCCTTTTCCAGAACGCTCCACGCACCGGTAACCGCTTTTACCGCAGCGCCCGGATCCTCTTTAAGCGGCTGAAACGTCCAGAAAATTGCATCCTGCGCCTTGCGCTCGGGCGACGATGCGACGTACTTCCCCGCGACAATGAAGGGCGCCAGATCGCCCTTGCGAAGCTCGAAGCGGTAAACCGTTTCCGCGCCGTCTCGCTTTCGGCCGGCCGCGGCTCCCCTGGCCAGCACAAGAAAATCCGGCGGCACGCGCACCGTGTAACTTACCCGGTCCGGCCTGCCCGGAGAAGGCGAAAGAAAGTGGTTTGGCGGCCTCAGCCCCGGCGTCCATCCGCGGGAACCGACGTGAAAATCGTCGTGCCTGATAGTGATCCGCGACCCCGAATCCGTCGGTGCGAGAAATGAGCACTCAATCGTGAGTTCATGCCTCTCGCTGCGCTTCCAGACTGGTCCAAAGTTAATGCGCCGAGCCGTGGGTAAAGACGCTTGGTATTCCTCCGGCAAACCCACAAGTTCGACCGTGCGGCCATCCAGTTCGACGCGGAGATCCTTTCTGCCGTAAGCCTGCTCGTCCGGAAAGGTTATGTCGATAAAAGACAAATCCATCGTTCCGGAATTGTCCAGCGTGTAGAGCGACTTCACTTGCAACGCTGGATTATCGCCTGGCGTGAATCGCACCTCGCGCGACTCTTTCAGGATGCGATACCCGGGAGCCAGCGGAACACTGCACGCCGCTCCCATGAGTAGAAGCACCAGCGCGGAAACAGCGGCCAGGCACGAACGCGGGGATCGGCGGTCCAAGATGAACCAATTCTACCGAGGCATTCTGACGGGTGGAAGGATCAAATGGCGACAGGGCGACGAGCTGAATAAATTCGAGCTTCAGGAACCG
>CAZRKW010000353.1:0-3734 GCA_964600355.1 uncultured Acidobacteriaceae bacterium | reverse complement strand
GCGACGAACAGCTCTCCAGGCTGAATGGTGCGAGAATCAATCGAGACACCGGCCAACCCGGCCAGGGGGTCGAGCCCGGCAGGCGCCGCGACACCCAATGCTTCAGCCGCCTGAACCACGGTCCACCGCATCGCGTCTCCAATGGGCTGGGCTTCCCTCGCAAACGTAAGTTCCCGGCCGCGGCCGGGTCCTCGCGAATTCCGCGTTACTGCCCTGCCTGCTTCTTTGAAAATCCCTTGCGGCGCAGAATCGCTCGCGCCTTCTCACGGTCGTCAAACTCGATGGTGCGATCCTTCAGCACCTGCGAAGTCTCGTGTCCTTTGCCGGCCAGCAGCACGATGTCGCCCGCCCGCGCTTCATCGAGAGCGATGGCCAGCGCCCGCTCGCGGTCTGGTTCGACGCGATACTTCGCGTTGACTCTCTGCAGTCCCACCGCGACATCGTTGATCACGCGCAGAGGGTCTTCGCTGCGCGGATTGTCGCTCGTGAGCACCACAAGGTCGCTCAGCGATCCGGCCGCTTCGCCCATCAGCGGGCGCTTGGTGCGGTCGCGATCCCCGCCGGCACCAAAAAGCGTGATGATGCGGCCCGTTGGCGTCAGCTCCCGCGCGGTCGAAATGAGGTTCCGCAGCGCATCGTCGGTATGCGCGTAGTCCACCACCACGAGAAAGGGCTGGCCCTCATCGATTCGCTGGAAGCGGCCCGGCACGAGCTCGAGGCTGGCGATTCCCGGGGCGATCTGATCGGCGGGAACACCAAGCCCGATCGCGGCCCCGATGGCCGCGAGAATATTGTAGACGTTGATGCGACCCACCAGCGGCGAGCGGATTTCGATCTTCCCGGCCGGCGTGTGGGCGATAAACTCAAGTCCGTGAAAAGTCAACGCGGATTTTTTCGCCGTGATATCGGGCGAACCCGTCAGGCCATAGGTAAGAGTGCGCCGGGCCAATCCTTCGAGGCGCGAACCATAGGAATCGTCCGAGTTAATGACGGCCACATCCGGCGCGCCCGCCCCGGTGCCTTCAAACAAATGCCGCTTCGCGTCAAAGTAGTTTTCAAACGTCTTGTGATAATCGAGGTGATCGCGCGTCAGGTTCGTGAACACAGCCACGGCGAAATGGCAGCCCCACAGCCGGTCCATGGCGAGCGCGTGGGAACTGGTCTCCAGCACCGCGTGCGTGCCGCCCGCGTCGCGTACCTCCGCGAACATCTGGTGCAGATCGAGCGATTCGGGCGTCGTGTTCGCGCCGGACCGTGCGCCCGCCGGGGTGCGATATCCGGTGGTGCCCACGAGGCCCGTGGTAAATCCCGCGGTCCGCAGAATCGAATCGACTAAGAACGCCGTGGTCGTTTTACCGTTCGTGCCCGTAATCCCGACAAGCCTCAGCGCATTAGCGGGCCGGCCGTAAAAATTTGCCCCAGCAGTCGCCAGCGCGCGCCGTTCCTTCCCCGCCGCGACCTGCACCCAGGTGACGTCTTTCTGGATTCCCGCGGGCCGCGCTTGAGAACTGGCCACCGCAATCGCTCCGTGCGCAATTGCATCGCCGGCAAACTCCGAGCCATTGGCTTTTTCACCGGGAAGCGCAAAGAAGAGCGCGCCGGGCGTGACCTTGCGGCTGTCATACGCGACCGAGAGAACCTGCGGGTCGGTGCGTCCGCTGAGGCGAGTCACATCGATCCCGTCAATCACCTCGCACAAATCCATGTTTGGCCCCGCCTGCCTTTGGTTCCCGATTGGGGAACGAACATCCGGCCTGCCATCTGCAACCAACCTCAATTCTCGTCCCCTCGCGACAGCTTCGACAACACCATCCCGGGCCGGCCGAACCGAACCATTACCTGGCTTCCGGGCTGCACCTGAGTACCGGCGTCCGGGTACTGCTCGAGCGCAACTCCCGAGCCCACGAGCGAGGGGACAAGCCCCAGCCTCCCACACTCCTCGGTCACGGCTCGAACGCTCTGCCCGATCAGCCTGGGCACAGCGACGGCATCCTCCCCCGAAAACGCGACCGTCGGCGCGCTGGCCTGATTCTTTCTCGCAACAGCCGCCTCGAAGTTCGCTTTCGCCGTATCCGAGACAACCGAAGGCTGCGGCACAGCCTTCAATTTCTTGGCGGTCTCCACATCCGAGGGAGCGGGAACGTCATGCGGCACCGCCAGATAAGCCAGCGCCTGCTCTGCCACCCGCTTGAATACCGGGCCGCCCACCTCGCCTCCGTGGTGCGCGCCCACCGGAGAATCGAGCACCACCAGAATCGAGATTGCCGGATCATTCACTGGCGCGAAGCCGACAAACGACGAATTGTATTGAGTCGCCGAATATCGGCCGGTGGCGGGATCGATTTTCTGCGCTGTGCCGGACTTGCCCGCCGCGGTGAAGCCGCTCAATTGAGCCGGCTTTCCAGTGCCTTCCAGCACCACGTCTTCCATCATGCCGCGCATTTCCGCGGCGGTCTTCTGGTCGGTCGCCTGGCGAGGAGCCGTGTCCACGTGCCGCACCGGCATCATGTCCCCCCGCATGTCGCGCAGGATGTGCGGGCGGTAAAGCGTTCCCCCATTCGCGATCGCCGATATCGCGGAAATAATCTGGATCGGGGTAACGCTCACCTCCTGCCCCATGGCGAGCGATCCGATCGAATTGGCCGACCAATTTTCAAGCGGCCTCAGCAACCCGTGATTTTCTCCCGGGAGTTCGATGCCGGTGGGCTGGCCGATTCCAAACGTGCGAATCGTATCGTAGAAACGCGGCGCGCCAAGCTGCAGCGCCACTTTGATCGCCCCCACGTCACTCGAGTGCGCCAGGATTTTCTCCACGGTCAAAACGCCAAACGGGTGCCAGTCGTGAATCACCCGCCCGGGAAGCTGGATCTTGCCCATCTGGCAATCGACCAGCGCATTGGGGTTCGTCACGCCGTTTTCAATCGCGCCGGTCAGCGTGAGCACCTTGAATGTCGATCCGGGCTCGTAGGCGGCGCTCACCGCGCGGTCCATCCGCGTTTCGTCGGGGTAAGAACCGGCGTCGTTCGGATCAAACGTGGGCCAGTTCGCCAAAGCAAGCAGCTCGCCCGAGTTGGGATCCTGCACCAGCACCGTGCCGGCCTTCGCATGGGTATCGTCGATGGCCCTGGCGAGTTCCTTTTCGGCGATGTACTGGATCGTCTCGTCAATCGTCAGCGAGACGCTCTCGCCGGGATCGGCCGTGGATTCCTGGCGGTCGTACCAGCGCCGACGCCCGTCGGCCATCACCATCATCCTTCCAGGACGCCCGCGGATCTGTTTGTCGAGCGCGTATTCGATTCCGCCGATGCCTTTCTCATCCACATCGGTGTAACCCAGCACGTGCGCGGCGAGCTTGCGCTGCGGATAGACGCGGCGGCTCTCCTGCTGGAAGAAAATCCCCCGCAGGTTCATTTCCTCGATTCGCTGCACCGTCTCAGGCGAAAGCTTCCGGGCGAGGCGGATGGGCGAATGCGCTTCGCGGATTTTTGTTTCGATTTCTTCGGGAGACGAAGGATCGCTCAGGATGCGCGAAAGCAGCCGCCCCACCATTTCCGCGTCGGTGATCTCGGCGGGATCGGCGAACACCGAATCCATCGGGAGGCTGACGGCAAGCTCCCGCCCCTTGCGGTCGTAGATGGTTCCGCGCTTGGGGCTGATTTCGAAGATGCGCTGCTGCTGATGCTGGGCTTTTGCGAAGTATTCGCTATAGCAGAAGAGCTGGAGGTAACTCAGGC